>NZ_JBEXTB010000001.1:15732-412780 GCF_040613915.1 Streptomyces sp. NPDC006193 | reverse complement strand
CGCGTTTTGTGTCGGGCGCCACGGGGGTGGGTGTTCGCTCCGTGACCCGCTCTTGGCCGGGGGGGGCCCGGCGACCAGTTGGTCGCCGGCACCCGACGGGCATCGCTGCGTTCTCCCGGGAGTTGTCGGCGTGGCCCGCGGATCGCCGGCCCCGGGAATGACGAATGGAGCTAGTACAGAGGGTGAGAAAAGTGCTAGTGGAGCCAGACCGTTTTCCCGGCGGCAGGCGTCGTGAAAGGCAGGGGAACCGGCTTTCCGAGGGTGGGTTCTCGCAGGTCGGGAGATCTGGAACGGGCATCCGGACACAGATCCGGACCGGGTCACGGAACGTGCTGGAAACAGAATCACACTTGATTCCCGAGAGGCGTACGGCCAAAGATGGTCGAGGCAAGCACGGACCGTTCGAAACGACACCGGGTTTGTTTCTGCAAGAGTTCTCATCGCACTCCGCGCATTCTGTCTCAAACGCGCGAAATCCCAAAAGGAGTTCTCCTATGAGCGCCACCGAGATCGTGGTCGAGGATGTTCTGGCCGAGCTGCTGGATGGCGACGACGTCGCGGCCCTGACCGAGCTGGAGACGGACCCGTCGCTCATGCCGACCGCCGTCGGCTCGGTCATCTACACCGTCATGATCCACTGCTGATTCCGAGTCAGTGGTAGGTGGTCGGCAGGCGACAGAAACTAACGCTGCCGCTTGCCGACAGCACCGTTCCACCAGTACGAGGCGGCGGCCCCTGCCCATTGCCTGGAGGGGGGCCGCCCCTTGCACAGCGAACAACTGCCCGGAATGAACGCCGGAACGCAGCTGTCCGGCACTACGCACGCATGCTAGCGGTATCTATGGAGGCCACGCGTCATGAAGGTCACTGAATCCTCGGTTCCCCTGTCCGAGGAAGAGGTCGTGCGCTGGGCCGCTGGCGTCGAGGTGTCTCCAGGGGTCTCGCTCTCCCCGAAGGTCGCAGCCGCCGGAATCGGGCGTCCCGTCCTGACCGAGGTCCCGGGTCCCCGTTTCGACGCACGCGTCCGGGCCGGCAGTGTGACAGACCATCACCTGCGCCACGTCGGGCGCGCTTTGGCGGTACTGCACGCCGCGGAGCCGCCGGGCGACAGCCCCGTTGCCCTGGAGTCCCTGCCCTGGGAGCCCCTTCCTCTGCGGGTCTGGGCCGGACTGACCGGCGCGCAGCGCCAGTTGACCGGAATGCTCCACCGCGAAGAGGTGCTGAGGAACCGGGGTCGTACCGTCCAGACCGACCTGACGGCGGGAGACGTCTGGTGTCACGGTGACGCCAGAACGAACAACATCGTCGTAGCGGGCGACACGCCGATGTTCATCGACTGGGAGTGCTCGGGGCTCGGCCGCCCCGAGGCGGACCTGGGCTCCCTGTGCGGCTCGCTGATGTTCGATGAGCTCAATCCGATGGACGCCCCCGCGGGAGCCGAGGCCCAGGCGGAACTCCGGGCGTCGCTGGGCCGGGCGACGGGGCGCATACGGGTCGCCCTGGCGGCCTACCGGTCCCACAGCGATCGGCGGCTCGACCCGGCGCTGCTCGGTGGCGCCGTGGGCGGCAGCCTGCTGTCCCGCGCGTTGATGCGTGCCTCGCATACCCGCTTGGACCGGGTCGTCACGGTTCTCGCCGCCATCGGCCGCGGACTGCTGCTCGACCCCGCACGCTGGAGGGCCATTGATGCACACGCCTGAACCGACGCGGACGCCTGGACCGATGGGCACGCCTGAACCGACGCACCCGCACGACGCCGACAGGCTCGCCGGCATCCGCCGTACCGTCGGTCGGTTGCTGGACGAGGACGCGCACCGGGAAATGTCCGAACCCCTGCGCGAAAGCCTCGCCGACCGGATCTACCGGACGGTCCACGCGGCACCGGGCCGACACGGCGACGCGCTCGCCTCGGACCGGGTGGCCTACGCCGCCATGGTCGCCGAGGCGGAGCGGCGGCTCAGCGACCTGACCCATGACCGCACCGGCTTCACCCTCGTCTCGCGCGACGCCGGGCGGACCGTCGTGACCTGCCCCGACGGCGTCGACGTGGCGCTCGACGAGCGTCACGTACGCATCTCCGCCGCGGGTGACGTGACGGTCACCGCCAGTGGGCTCTCCACCCAGGTGGGTGCGCGCTGGGTGTACTGGACACCGCCCCGGTCCGGCGACGGCATGGACGCGCGGGTCTATCTGCATGCCCGGCCCCACGACGCGCTCGACGCGTGGTCCGGCGTCGTCCGCACCCTGCACGGCGCCGGCATCGAGTTCGCGGCCAAGATCGGCGGATCGGCCGCGATGCTCGACCGGACGGACTGCGTCGTCCTGTACTGCGCGGCGGACGACCTGGCGCGGGTCGCCTGGGCGGCCGCGGCGAACTGCGCGGACCCGGTCGAGTCCGTACCCGGATTCAGTGTCGCGCTGTACCCCGGTGTCGGTGTCGCGCTCACCCCCGAGGCGGACACCGGCGCAGTGGCCATGAGCATCGGCTACTACTGGGCTCGGACCCTGGTCGAGGCGTGGCACGCCGACGGCACCCCGGGCCTGGGAGCGGTGCTCACGCGGCTGGCCCGGTCCTGGGCGCGGACGCGGCGGCAGCTGCGGGTTCCGGAGGCGGTATGACTGCCGGGCCTGCCCTTCCCCCGTCCGGGCGCCGGTCCAGACCGCCGGGAGTCGAACGCATTCTGCTGATCGGCACCGGAGCAATCGGTGTGTCGCAACATCCGTCTCTCATCGGTCTGTTGAAGTTCGGCTACGGCTTCGACGTCGCCGTGTGCCTGACCGCGGCCGGACGCGACTTCGTCTCCCCGCGGGCCCTGGCCACCCTGACGGGACGGCCGGTCGTGCCGCCCGTCTGGCCCACCGAGAGCGGCCCGGAGCACGTGAAGTGGGCCGACTGGGCCCAGGGAGTCATCGTCTGGCCCGCCACATTGGACTTCTTGTCCCGGTGCGCCTTCGGCCTGGCCGACAGCCTGCCGGCCGCCATCGTCCTCTCCACCACGGCCCCGGTGGTCTTTGCGCCGTCCGTCGCGGCCGGCGCGGCTCAGGGCGGGCCGCTCCGCCGCGCCCTGCGGATCCTCCGGCAGGACGGGCATGGGGTCGTCGGGCCGGTCATCGGGCACGCGGTGTCCACCGGGAAGCTGTCGCCGGGGGCATGCGCGCCCCCGGAAACCGTCGTTGCGGAGTTGATGGCACGCCTCCGCTCAGCAACGTCCGCAACTGCCACTGAGGAGAGTGTGATCGATGTCCGGCACCCCGTCCCGTCTGCTGCCGAGCGAGCTGAAGGCACGCCCCACGACGCTGGCTGACCAGCCCCTGGTCGATGAGATCTTCTCCGACGAGCGGCTCGCCGCGATGGGCGAGACCGCCTTCCCGCAAGGCTATGAGCAGGTCCGGGAGCAGCTGCTGACCCTGATGGAGCAGGGGGTGATGAAGGGCTGGTTCATCGAGCTGCCGGGGTTCGGCGTACTGTCCGCGCAGTTCTATGCGCCGACCGGCTTCGGCGGCACCTGGAGCGGCGACACGGTCACCGCCCCGGGCGTTGAGACGCTCGGCCGCCGAGGCATCGGCACCGCCTGCATGGCGGTCGCCCTGGACGCGCTCTTCGCCGACGAGTCGGTGCAGCGCCTCTCCGGACAGGTCGCGGTCATCAACCCCGCCGCCCTGGCCGTGTGCGACCGGATGGGCTTCACCAGGGAGGGCCTGGCCCGCTCCCACATGGTGACGCCTGCGGGCGAGAGGGTAGACGCGGTGATGGTGGGTCTGCTCCGCGCGGAATGGGCCGGCGCGGCCGCCGTGGAACAGCAGCTGCTGGCGGAGTCATGAGCGCCGCCGTCTCCACCGGCGCGGCGGGCGGCATCGTCACCGGCATGCTGCACGAGATCTGGACGCTGGGCCACTTCGAGGCGGTGTCCCGCTTCATCCACCCGGAGTACACGATGCTGGACGAGCGGGCCGAGGTCAGGCTGCGCGGCCGGGAGGCGTTCACCGAGACGGTCGCCGCGTTCCGGGGCCTGTTCGACGAGCCCCGGATGAACGTCAGCCACCTGATCTCCGGCCAGGACATGGTGGCGTACCGGTGGGAGTTGACCGGCCGCATCTCCGACGCCAAACTCCTGACCCCGGCGCTCCAGGCGATCGAGCGGCACGTCCCGGACATACGGCTGATCAGTCATCGGGGACTGAGCATCGCCCACCTCAAGGACGGAATGATCCTCCAGGAGTGGTCCGAGGCCGACAACACCGCTATGAGCCAGCAGCTGGGGTGGTGGAAATGACCGCGACGGGCGTCGTGTCGCTGGGTCTGCACCTGCCCGGCACCCCCGTGGGCAACGAGAGCATCGCGGCGACCAGCGGGGCGGATCCGCAATGGATGGAGGACCGGATCGGCATCAGGGCGCGGCACCACGCGCCCCGGCCGCAGACGGCGACGGACCTCGCCGTCGGAGCCGCCGAGAACGCGCTGGCGGGCGAAGCGGTCACCCCCGACCTCATCGTCGTGGCCACGGTGACCGCCGAGCGCCCCGTACCCTCCACCGCCTGCTTCGTCCAGGACCGCCTCGGACTGGCGGGCGTACCGGCCTTCGACGTGAACGCGGCCTGCTCGGGTTTCGTCTACGCCCTCTCCTGCGCCTACGGGATGACGCTCGCGGGCCACGTCCGTACCCCGCTGGTGATCGGCGCGGACACCTTCACCCATGTCGTCGACCCCACCGATCGGCGTACCGCGCCCCTGTTCGGCGACGGCGCCGGGGCGGTCCAACTCGGCCCCGTCCCGGACGGATACGGGATTCTCGCGGTCGACCTGTGGGCGGAAGGCTCCCAGGCCATGTACGCGACCGTCCCCCGCGAGGGCTGGTTCGCCATGGACGGGCGGAGCGTCTCCGGCGTCGTCATGGACATGGGTCCCAAGATCCTGCAGGGCGCGCTGGACCGGGCCGGGGTACGGCTCGACCAACTGGACCGCGTCATCGTGCACCAGGCCAACCCGCGCCTGGTGCGGCGGCTCGCGGACCACGTCGGGCTGGACGAGAGCAGGGCACCGGCCTACGGGGCGGTCACCGGCAACACGGCGTCCGCGTCGATCCCCGTCGCGCTCGCCATGGCCGACCGTGAACGGCCCTTCCGCCGGGGGGATCTCGTGGCGCTGGTGGCGGTAGGCGCCGGCATGACGGCGGGCGCCGCGGTGCTGCGCTGGTACTCGGAGGAGCGACAGTGAACGTCCTGGTCGCAGGTGGCGGGACCAGTACGCCGCCCGCGGGCTGCGAGCAGGTGGCCGACATCGAGGTGCGCGGCGAGCGCGTGCGGTTCGGCCTGGTGGAGCGGCCCGACACGGCCTTCGACCGGGCCGCCGACCACAATCGCGCGTACGTGCTCGTCCGTGTGCGTGCGTTCTCGCTCGGCGAGAGCCTTCCCGGGTCGCCGGAGTCCGGCCCCGCCGCGTCACGGTGGGTGGAGTTCGGGTCCGACTTCGTCGCCGACGTCCTCGCCGTGGGGTCCGCCGTCACCACCCTGGCGCCGGGGGACCGGGTCGTACCCGTGTTGCAGTGGCCACCCGTACGGCCCGACCCCGTGTCGGCCCTGGAGAATCCCGGCCGGGCGTCACGACAGGTGCAGCGCGTCCACTACGCCCGGCTGCTGCGTCTGCCGTCCGGCCTCGGTGACGCCGAGGCGGCGTGCCTGCCGACCGCGGGCGCCACCGCGTACGCCATGGTGCGGCGTGCCGCCGTCGCGCCGGGCGACTCGGTGCTGGTCACGGCGGCCGGTTCGGCGACGTCCCTGGCCGCTATCCAGGCGGCCCGGCTCGCCGGCGCCCAGGTGTACGCCCTGTCGCGGAGCGGCGCGGCGGCCACCGTGCTGGAGAAGCTGGGCGTCACCCGGTCGTTCTGCTCCGCCGAGCCGGAAGACCTGGCGGAGTGCGTGGAGCTGGCACGGCGCCTTCGGGGCTTCGACGTGATCATCGATCCGCTGTGGCGCAGCCACTTCCGGACCGCCGTGAAGTTCCTGGGGTTCTCCGGCCGGTACGTCGCGGGACACGACCCCTCGGGAGAGGACGTGGCCGCGGACTGGGCCGCGGCCGCGGGAAGCCTCGTGGCGAAAAACGCGTGGCTCGCCGGGCAGCGCCTGGGCACTCGCGACGATCTCCAAGCGGCCGTCGACGACTTGGCGGCCGGTCGGCTGGAGATGCCTGTCGACGCACGGTTCCGGGGAGCCGACGTCGGCCCCTTCGTTCTCAGCAGCCTCGATCCGCACCGGACCGGCGGGGTCATCTATGCCTTCACGGAGGAGTGAAAAAGACATGGCGGATATTTCCAAGGACCTCTTCGGTCCGTTCGCGGGGATCGGCGCACTCGATCTGCCGAACACGAGGCTCGTCGACCCCTTCGACGGAATTCTGGGCGTCTTCTATACGAAGATCGTCAACCAGGCCGAACAGGACAACGCGTGGTTCGCTGAGCAGGCGGTGCCCTCCGGTCCGGGCAGGGTGCTCGACCTGTGCTGCGGCGGTGGCCGGTCGGCGGTCGAGCTCGCCCGCGCGGGACACGAGGTCACCGCCGTGGACATCTCGCCCATACAGCTGGCCGCGGCCCAGAAGCGGGCCGCGGAGTTCGGCGTCACCGACCGGATGACCTTCGTGTACGCGGACGTGACGACCCTCGACCTCGACCAGGTCTTCGACGCCGTGGTGATCGGCGGGCTGAGCGTGACGCTGTTCGACGGCGAAGCACGCACGGCTCTGCTGCGCGCGGTGACCCGCCATCTCGCCCCGGGCGGGCGCCTGTTGTTCGACCACGCCCCGGCCCAGCCGGACGAGCAGGAGTCCGAGAAGGTGTTCACGGTGCCGATCAGGATGCGTGAGCGCTCCGGCTTCGTGCTGGTCGGGATGTTGCGCCGGCCCGCCGACCGGACCCAGTTCACCAATATGAGTGCCGAGTTGACCGACGGCGAAGGGCGTACCACGCGCCATCTGACCGGATTCAGGTTCTGGATCGACAGCACCGAGAGCGTCACGGCGAAACTGGGCCGACACGGTCTGACCGTGACCGCGGCCCACCGGGACCCGGAAGCCCGCGACACCGCGTCGCCCGCCACCATGCGGGAATTCATCGTCGCCGAGGCACTCCGGTGACAGCCGACCCCGCCCTCGCCGCACGGTTGCGGGAATGCGCCGTGCGCGACCAGGAGCTGGCCAAGGTCCCCGGCAAGACGGCACAGGACGTCGACCGCTGGATGCGGGTCGCGGCCGACAACGAGCGCTTCCTGTGGGACGTCCTGCAAGCCCATGGCTGGCCGGGCCACGCCCTCGTCGGCGAGCAGGGATCCGCCGACGCGATGGTCATCGTCCAGCACGCCACGCGCGACCGGAAGCTCCAGCGCTTCGCCCTCGGCTGTCTCGTCGAAGCCGTGGACGCCGGTGACGCGGATCCCGCGCACGTCGCTTACCTGACCGACCGCATCCACCTGCACGCCAAAGTACCCCTGCGCTACGGCACCCAGTACACCCGTAACGAGCGGGGGCAGTACCGGCGGCTGCCGGTGGAGGACCCGGAAACGCTCGACGACCGCCGCCGGCGCGCGGGACTGGAGTCGCTGGACATCTTCGAGCGGCGACTCCTCGAGGTCGCCGGCGGGGACGACATCCTGGAGGAGCGCCCGTGAAGCCCTTGCGGATCATGGCCACCCCGAGCCCGGCCGTCGGCCACTTCTTCCCCATGGTGCCGATGCTGTGGGCCCTGCGCAGTGCCGGGCACGACGTACGAGTCGTGGTGCCGGCGTTCTTCGTGAACACGGTGCTGCAGTCCGGGCTGGCCGCCGTCGCCACCGCTCCGGTGTCGGAGGAAGAGGCCCTCGACGCGCGCGACGACATCGACGACGACCACACGACCGGCACGTACCGGCGACTCGCGCGCATCGCGAACGCCATGGCGGGGGACGTCGAAAGAATCGTCGACGGGTGGCGGCCGCACCTGGTGATCTCCGACCCGATGGACTTCACCGGGCGGTGCGCCGCGGCCGAACACGGGCTGGCCCACGCGGAGCACTGGATCGGCGGATTCCTGCCGACAAAACCCCGGACGAGCGCCGCACGGCATGTCTTCGGCGCGCGGCACGAGGCGTGGCCGGGGATGGGATCGGTGCCGGACGTGGTGATCGACCCGTGTCCGCCGGGGTTCCAGAGCGCCGGGGCGCCGTCCGGGATACGCACGCGCTACGTCCCGTACAACGGGCCTTCGGCGGTGCCGGCCTGGCTGACGGACCGGGGCCGGCCCCGGCGGGTGCTGATCACGCTGGGCACCATCGTGTCGCAGGGGCCCGAGGCCCACCAGTTGCTGGAGCGGACGCTCGACGCGACGGCGCGGCCGGACGTCGAGGTGGTGGTGGCGGCCCGCCCGGGGACGGTGCCACAGGAGCTCGCCCGGCGGGCGAGAGCGGTGCGGTGGTTGCCCGTCGGACTGGCCGCGCAGCACTGCGACCTGATCGTCCACCACGGTGGATCGGGCACCACGATGGCTGCGCTGGCGCACGGAGTCCCGCAGGTGGTCTGCCCCTCGGTCCTGGACCAGACGGACAACGCACGGCGGCTCGAAGAGCTGGGGGCGGGGCGACTGGTCCCCGTGCCCGCGGCCCTGGCGGGCGGCGGAGAGCTCGTCCGGGCCGTCGAGGACGTTCTCGGCGACCCCCGGTACGCGAAGTCGGCGGCTGTCCTGCGGGACGAGAACGACGCGGCGCCGGCCCCCGCCCGCGCCGCCGAACAACTGCTGCGCACCATGGGTGAAAGGTAGAAGCGATGCCGACGCTGGCACAGCGACAGATCGAGGGGTTCGAGAAGAACGGCTTCTCCTTTCCCGTGGAAGCCCTCACGGAGAGTGAGGCCGCCGGGCTGCGGGACACCGTGCTCCAGCACTTGGCCGATTGCCGGCGCCTGGGCGGCGCGCGGGCCGCACTCGCCTTCGGGCCGAAGGTCCATCTGCTGGCGCGGTGGGCGCACCGCCTGGTGCGGCACCCGGCGCTGCTGGAGATCGCCGAGAGCATGCTCGGCCCCGACATCCTGGTGTGGGGGACCCAGATCTTCCTCAAGGAACCCGGCGGCGCGACCGACCTCGCCTGGCACCAGGACGCGCTCACCTACGACCTGGACTCCGACGGCCGGCTGGCGGCCTTCCGGGTCTGGCTCGCCCTGACACCCACGTCGGTGGAGAACGGCACCCTGCGCTTCGCCGCGGGAACGCACCGCGACGGCATACGCACGCACCGCAGGGCGCCCGGGCTCAAGGGCATGATGCGCGGCGACGAAGCCGCCTTCGACGAGTCGGAGTTCGAACGGCACGACGTCGTGCTGAGGCCGGGACAGTGCTCGCTGCACCACATGCTGGTGGTGCACGGATCCGGCCGGAACAGGACCGACGAGACCCGGGTGGCCTTCGCCATCGACTACCTGGCGCCCTCGGTGCGCCCCAGCCGCGGCCAGGACTCGGCGCTGCTGGTGCAGGGGGAGGATACACACGGGCACTTCGTCCTCGAACAGGCCCCGCAGGACGACCTGGGCGACGAGACCCTTGCCCTGTGCGGCGACGCCGTCCGGATGCGCGTGCTCCGTCTCCAGGCGGCGGAGGAGGAGCGCAAGAAGTCGGGGGCCCTGACCCATGGCTGACCCGGCCGACCGGCCGCGCGGGGGGCGGGTGGGCGTCTACTACCCGCTCCAGCCGCGCGACCCCCGGCAGCTCGCGCCCTTCGCCCGGCTCGCCGCCCAGCACGCGGATCGGCTCTGGGTGGGCCAGTCCCTCACCTTGGACACCCACCAGACGCTCGCCTACCTGCTCGGGCAGGGCATCAGCCCGGCCCTCGGCGTGGGCCTGTCCCTCATGCCGCTGGCCCACCCCTACCAGGCGGCGGTCGCGGCCCGGTCGCTGGCGGCGCTGTCGGGCAGACCGCTCACCGCGGTCTTCGGCACCGGCACGCCGGCGTTCCAGCGGGCGATGAACGGCGTGCCCTACGACAGCCCGTTGAAGGCCGCGCGGGAGTACCTCACCACAGTCTCCCGGCTGCTCAAGGGCGCGCCCGGGGAGGAGCGGGAAGCGGGCGCCGCCGCCACCCGGCTCGACCCCTCGCTGGCCAGCGTCCCCGCGGTGGAGACGGGTCTTGGCGTGCTCCGGCCCGGGATGGCCCGGCTGGCCGCGGAGCACGCGGACGTGGCGCTCACCTGGATGACCCCGCTGTCGTACGTACGGGACACCCTGCTGCAGGTGCTCGACGGAGGGGAACCGGGCCCCCGTGTGGTCAGTGTCGTCCACGTCGTCCTACGGCGCCCCGGCCGGGACGTGGCGCGTGCCGTCCGGCTGGCCACCGGCAACCATCTGAGCAGCCCTCATTACCAGCGGGCACTGGCTGCGGCGGGGCTGCCGCTGACCGGAAACGATCAGGACATCGCCCAAAAGCTCGTCGATCACGGTGTGGTACTTGTGGGTACTGCTGACGAAATAGCTTCAAATGTCGGCAGGTACTGGGCCGTTGGCATCGACGAGGTGGTGCTCAACCCCTGTGTGCTCGTGGCAGAGGGCCCCGCGGAAGCTCTGCGGGACCTGCTGGAGATCACTGCGGCATGCCGGGTGGCGGCGGAGCCTCGGATGGAGGAAACACCATGAGCGACACGAAGCTGATCACCGGGGGAGGGGCGAGCATCGGCGCGGCCGCACGGGCGCCGTGGAAGGCACTGGGCAGGGGCGAGGGTGGGACGGCGATTCCCAGCCAAGATGACAGCGCCGTCGGCGTGGGCGTGATCCTCTTCCTGTCCGCCGTGGAACTCGTCCTGGTCGACCTGATGCTGTCCGCCCTGTGGGCCCGCGTGGTGGCGCTGGTCGCCGGGCTCGCCGCCGCCTACCTGATGACGGGCTTCGCCGTCGCGCTGAGGGCCTACCCGCACCGGGTGGGGGGCGGGGTGCTCACGGTTTCCTACGGGGCCTCCTTCCACGCGCACGTGCCGCTGAGCCTGATCGAGGAGGTGGCCGTGCGGCGCACCGTCTCCGACCAGCAGCGGACGGCCGCGATCAATCAGGGCGTGTTATCGGTCCCGGTCATGTCCACCACCAACCTGGTGCTAAAACTGCACGAGCCCGCCCGGCTCGAAGCGGGCAAGACCGTCGGAGAGGTGCGGGAGATCCGCATCCACGTGACCGACCCCGCCGCCGCCATGACCTCGGTCCGCAATGCACTGGAGGGCAACGAGCAAGCAAAGGAGCAGGAGCCCGCCCGGCCGCCGGCCAAGGCCCCCGGCCAGGTGCCGACGTGGCTGCGCCGCCTGCGGTGGGCCGGACTCCTCGTGCTGCTGATCGAGATCGTGCTGGTGACGACCGGGCTGCTGGACTGGCGCATCGCCGCCGGCATCCTCGTGGTCACCGAAGGCACCCTGTCCGTGCTGGGCCTGGTCTTCGGCGTAGCGTTCATCAGCCAGTACCGCAAGCTCCGGCGGACCGGACTCGGGCGGCGGGCCGCCTTCGGCGAGGCGTTCTACTCCCTGATGCCGCCGCCGATCGCGGAGATGGTGCGCCACGAGGTCTCCGTATGGGGAATTCTCGCCCGGGCCGTCACCTTCCGCACCCAGGCCGGGCCCGGCGACACTCCCCTGGGCTGGGTTGGCTTCGCCTGGCAGTCCGGTGCCCTGGCGGTCCTGCTCGCGGCGGGCGGGGTATCGCTGCTCACCCTGGCAGGGGTGAGCGCGCTCACCATCGCCGGGACCGCCGCCCTGCTGTACGCGGCCGCCGCGGCGGCTGCCTTCGCCGTGGCGGGCAGGGTGCGACCGCACACCCTGGGCCGGGACGATGTCGTCCTGCGGTGGGGCCTGCACCACAGCACGCGGGTCCCCCTCACGGCCGTCAGCCGGGTCTGGGCGGCGGAGCAGTCCGACCACCGGCCGGCCGATGACGGATTCCGCGTACCGGGCCGGGCGTCGGGCGCCCTCGAACTCCATCTCGGTGAACCGGTCGAGGTGCCCGCCCGCATGGGCGTCCTGCGGCCGGTCACCACCATCGTGGTACCCCTCGCGGACCCCGCGGCCGCCCACGCCCTCATCGAGGCTCATCAGGTTGAGGAGGCACAGTGAAGGCCCTTGTCCTCGCAGGCGGATCCGGCACCCGCATGCGCCCCATCACGCACACGTCCGCCAAACAACTCGTCCCCGTCGCCGGCAAACCGGTGCTGTTCTACGGGCTGGAAGCCATCGCCGCGGCCGGCATCACCGATGTCGGTGTGATCGTCGGGGACACGGCCGCCGCCATCAGCGCCGCCATCGGCGACGGATCCGTCTTCGGTCTGCACTTCACGTACATCCAGCAGGACCGTCCGCTGGGGCTGGCCCACGCGGTTGCCGTGGCCAGGGACTTCCTCGCCGACGACGACTTCGTGATGTACCTGGGCGACAATTTCCTGCTCGGCGGCATCACCGAGGTCGTCGACGACTTCCGTACGTGCGGAAACCGCGATGCGCAGATCCTGCTGAGCCGGGTGGCCGATCCGACCGCCTTCGGCGTGGCCGAACTGGACGGGACCGGCCGCGTCATCGGGCTGGAGGAGAAACCGCGGCATCCGAAGAGCGAGCTGGCGCTGGCAGGAATCTACCTTTTCACACCGCTCATCCACGAGGCCGTGGAATCGATCCGGCCGTCCGCGCGCGGAGAACTGGAGATCACCGACGCCATCCAGTGGCTCATCGACCACGGCGGGAGGGTCCACTCGTCCGTCATCTCCGGCTACTGGAAGGACACCGGGAACGTGCCGGACATGCTGGAGGCCAACCGCTCCGTCCTGGAGACCGTCGACGCCGTCCAGGAGGGATACGTGGACGAGGCCAGCACGGTCATCGGCCGCGTCCGGATCGAGGCCGGGGCCAAGGTCATCGCCAGCCGGGTCGTCGGCCCCGCCGTCATCGGACCGGGAACCGAGGTCATCGGCTCCTGCATCGGCCCGTACACCTCCGTCTCCGAGGACTGCCGCATCGAGGACAGCGAGATCAGTTGCTCCATCGTGCTCCGGGGCTGCCTGGTGACGGGCGTGCGGCGGATCGAGGAGTCACTGATCGGCCGGGACGTGGAGGTCGGGATGTCCCGGCGCACGCCCGCGGCGCACCGGCTCGTCCTGGGCGACAACAGCAGAGTGCAGATACCGTCATGACGCCGCCCAGGATCCTGGTGACCGGGGGCGCCGGCTTCATCGGCTCCCACTACACGCGCGCGTTGCTGCGGGACCCGGCTGCGCGCGTCACCGTGCTGGACGCGCTGACCTACGCGGGCAACCGGGACAACCTCCAGCCGGCGGGCGCCCACCAGGGGTTCCGGTTCGTCCACGGAGACATACGCGATGTCGCCGCCGTGGACCGGCTGGTGGCCGGGAGCGACCAGATCGTCCACTTCGCGGCCGAGTCGCACGTGGACCGGTCGATCGCCGACGGCAGGGACTTCACCGAGACCAACGTCGTCGGCACCCAGACACTGCTCGACGCGGCGCGGCGCCACGGGGTGGAACGCTTCGTGCACATCTCCACCGACGAGGTGTACGGCTCCCTCCCGTCGGGCACCGCGAGCGAGACCGCCCCGCTGCGGCCCTCGTCCCCGTACGCCGCGTCCAAGGCCGCGTCCGACCTGATGGCGCTCGCGTACCACCGCACCTACGGGCTGGATGTACGCATCACCCGCTGCAGCAACAACTACGGCACCCACCAGTACCCCGAGAAGCTCATTCCCCGTTTCGTCACACGCCTGCTGAGCGGCCGCACGGTACCGCTCTTCGGGGACGGCAGCCACGTGCGGGACTGGCTGCACGTCGATGACCACGTCCGCGGCATCGAACTGGTGCGTACCCAAGGTGCTCCCGGCGAGATCTACAACATCGGGGGCGGTACCGCCCTGACCAACAAGGAGCTCACCGGGCGGCTTCTGGAGTCCTGCGGCTACGGCTGGGAGATGGTCGACCGGGTGCCGGACCGCAGGGGGCACGACCAGCGGTACGCCGTCGACTACGGCAAGATCCGGGCCGAGCTGGGCTACCGGACGGCCAGGGACCTCACCACCGCACTGGAGGAGACGGTGCGCTGGTACCGCGAGCACCCACACTGGTGGAAGCCGCTCACGGAAGCAGCCGCCCGGTGAGCCGGCTGGTGACCGGGGCGGGCGGGATGCTGGGCCGGCACATCGTCCGCCACTGCGGGAACGAGTACGTGGTCGCACTCGACCGCCGGGACCTGGACATCAGCGACGCGGACGCGGTGGACGGGGCGATCGCGCACCACCGGCCCCGGGTGGTCATCAACTGCGCGGCCTGGATGGCCACCGACGCCGCGGAGGAAGACCCCGGCCCGGCGTGGCGCGTCAATGCGACGGGCACGCGCAACCTCGCTCGGGCGTGCCGCCGGAACGGGGCGATCCTTCTGCATCTGTCCAGCGACTACGTCTTCTCCGGTCTCTCCCGCACCCCGTACCCCGAGGACGCTCCGACGGATCCGATCAACACGTACGGGCGCACCAAGGCCGCCGCGGAGAGGGCGGTGCTGGACACGCTTCCCGACACCGGGTACGTGGTGCGCTCGGCCTGGCTGTACGGCGTCGGCGGCCGCAACTTCGTGGACACGATGATCGGCTTGGAGCGCACGCGCGAGAGCGTGCGGGTCGTCAACGACCAGACGGGCCAGCCCACCTGGGCCGACGACCTGGCCGGACTCCTCACCCGCCTCGCCGGGGCCGCCGAGGCCGGCACCGCCCCGCCGGGCGTCTACCACGGCACCAGCGGCGGGGAGGTCTCGTGGCACGGTCTCGCCCAGGAGGTCTTCCGGCTACTGGGCGCGGACCCCTCGCGGGTGCTGCCCGTCACCAGCGGCGAATTCGGGCTCCCGGCCGCACGCCCCGGCTACAGCGCGCTGGGCCACGGCCGCTGGGACCAGGCAGGGATCGCTCCGCTGCGGCACTGGCGGAGCGCATTGCACGCCGCTTTCCCCCTCCTTCAGGAGGCCCATGCGCAGAAAGGAAGAACGCGTGAATCTATCAGGAATTGAGGGCCACTGGATCGAGAGGTCTTCCGTCCACCCGGACCACCGGGGCAGCCTCCACGAATGGTTCCGCGCCTCGCGTGTGTGGGAGTTGACCGGGCATGCCCCTTCCGTCGCCCAGGCGAATTGCACGGTGTCCAGGCGCGGCAGTGTCCGGGGCATCCATTTCGCCGCCCCGGGTCAGGCCAAGAGCGTCGCGTGTGTGCACGGGGCGGTGCTCGACGTGGCCGTCGACATCCGGACCGGCTCTCCCACGTACGGGCAGTGGCACGCGGTGCGGCTGGACAGCGAGAGCCCGGCGACCGTACATCTGTCCGAGGACCTCGGCCACGCGTTCATGGCGCTCAGCGACAACGCCGTCGTCGTCTACCTGTCCTCCACCGAGTACGACCCGGGGCGGGCGCGCGCCATCAATCCGCTCGATCCGTGGCTGGGCATCGACTGGCCCCTGGCACCTGTCCTGTCCGATCAGGACCGCTTCGCCCCCACCCTCGCCGAGGCATGGGCGCAGGGGTTGCTGCCGACCGGGACACCGGGGGCCGGGACGCTCACGACCGGGTCGCTCACCACCGGGATGCGGAGGCCGGCATGACCGACATGACAGACGCCCTCATCGAAGCGGCGGATCGCGGCCGGGCCGACGTGGCCGCGACGGTGGAAGCGGCCGGCCTGCGCACCGCGGCCGCGACCCTGATCAACGAGGTGCTGTTCCGCGCGCACCTCGACGAGCTCGCCGCGGCCGCGGGCGCCGGGGAAGGTTCCCTCGTCATCACGCTGACGCACGGTGGCCAGGAGACGTCCGTACTCGTCTCCGTGGGCCCCAGGGGCGTGGAGATCGGTAGGGCCGCCCGTCCTGCCGGCCTTCCCCCGACGGTGATCGTCCAGGACATGTGCGAGACGGCGCTCGCCCTGTACGGGCCGCGTGAGCGCGTGTCCTCGGCCAGCCGGGAGATCCGCTGGCCGAGTCCGCGCACGATGGTTCCCCGACTGGTGAACGGCCCGGCCGTCCCCCGCCTTTTCCATGCGGTGGTGCAGCGCGTCGTGCAGGTGCTCGACCGCGACGAGCCGGCCGGTCTGACGGAACTCGCGGTCCGGCACGGTACGGACAAATGGAGTTTCCTGCACCAGTACACGCAGCACTACCAGCGCCACTTCGGCCCCCTGCGTGACCGTCGCCTGAAAATATGCGAGATCGGCGTCGGCGGATACGGCGACACCGAAGCGGGCGGTGGCTCGCTGAGCATGTGGAAGGAATTCTTTCCGCGTGGGCTCGTGTACGGCGTGGACATCGCCGACAAGCGAGCGCTCGACCGGCCCCGCATCACCACGATCCAGGCGGACCAGTCGGACCCCGAAGCGCTCCGCTCGATGGCCGAGAAATACGGCCCCTTCGACATCGTCATCGACGACGGCAGCCATATGAGCCCGCATGTCATCACCTCCTTCAAAACGCTCTTCCCTTGTCTCGCCGACGACGGCATCTATGTCGTCGAAGATCTTCACGGATCGTACTGGCCGCAGCTCTTCGAGGGGTCGGAAGACGATTTGAACGCTCCCCAGTTCACCGTGGGATTCCTCAAGGAAATGGTGGACGGGCTCAATCACGAAGAATTCCTCAAGAGCGAGACGCGGGTTCCCAAGCCGACCGATCGATCGATCAAGGGAATTCACTTCTACCACAATCTCGCTTTTATCGACAAAGGCCGGAACGAGGAGGGAGGCCCGATCGCTTCTGTGCTGCGCGAGGCTCCGGAACTTCTCGGAGTCGAAGAACTCCGGTGAATCGGAAGGAATGAGGCACGTGACGGCAGCACAGGTTTCCGCGCTGTTCTCCCGGGAATGGGAGAGCGATCCCAGGTCCACCTACCGGCAACTGCACGCCGACGGCCCCATCCACCGGATCACGCTGCCGAGCGGATCGCAGGCATGGCTCGTGACGCGGTACGGGAACGCCGTGGCGGCACTGGCGAACCCTGCGCTGATCAAGGACCCGCTCCGGTTCGGCAAGCGCTCCCGCGGCATCCTCTCCCGACTGCCCGACCGGCTTCGTACGGTGTTGTTCCGCAACATCCTGGAGATGGACCCGCCCGAGCACACCCGGGTACGAAGGCTGGTGGCGCGTCCCTTCAGCGCCGCCCGCATCGGCCGCAGGCTGGCGGACGTGGAGAGGCGTGCGGTCGCGATGGTGGACGCGCTGCCCTCGCGCGAGCCCGTGGACATCGTGAGCGCGTTCTGCTCCCCGTACCCCTTGCGCATCGTCTGCGACCTGCTCGGTGTGCCGGACAGCGAGGAGAGCCGACTGCGGGTGCAGCGCTGGGCCCGGGTGCTCAACGCCGGCCACGCCGCCGACGTCGACGCGTACGTCCAGTGCGCCCAGGAGGCCATGGAACACCTGGAGGACTTGGTCGCCCTCAAACGACGCGAGCCCGGCGACGACCTGGCCAGCGCCATGGTCGCGGCCCAGGGCGAGGAGGACGGCCTGAGCCTGGAGGAGATCATCGGCACGCTCTTCATGCTGATCCTCGCGGGGCACGAGTCGACCGCCCACCTGCTGAGCATGTCGCTGCTCGAACTGGCCCGGAACCCGGAGCTGCGCCGAGACCTGGCCGGCCACCCCGAGCTGCTCCCCAACGCCGCGGAGGAGTTGCTGCGGTACACCTCCCCGGTCAAGCTCGCGCCCTGGCGGTACGCCGCCCACCACCTGGAGCTCGCCGGTACGGACATCCGCGAGGGCGAGGGCGTGATGGTGGGGGTGGCGGCGGCGAACATGGACCCGGACACCTTCCCCGACCCGGGGCGCCTGGACGTGCGCAGGGCGGAAGCGGCCCGGCACCTCTCCTTCGGGCGGGGGATCCACTTCTGCCTGGGCGCGCAGCTGGCGAAGATGGAGACGGTCGCGGCGCTGCGCGCCGTACTGGCCCGCTTCCCGGACTTCTCGCCCGCCGTGCCGGCGGACTCCATCGAATGGCAGCGCGGCGCGATGATCAGAGGGCCGCTGGCCCTTCCCCTGGTCTTCGAGGGCCGGTGACGACGGGCTTCGGTACCTGACCCGCTGTCGGCCCGCTTCCCCGGCTCCGCCGTGCCGGCTGCCTGCGGAGACCGGCTTCGCCCTGCCCCCGTCCGGGTGAGGAACACGAGCGCATGTCCGGGAACGGAGAACCCGTGGCGGTCATCGGCAGGGGACGCCGGTTCGCCGGCGAGGCGGACTCGCCCGGGGAATTCCGGAGATTGCTCCTCGAGGGCCGCGACGGCATCTCGGAGGTACCAGGGACGCGGCCGTGTCCGTCGGCAGCGGCCCCGTGCGGCTTGTCGGCTCCGTGCTCCGCCGGTTACAGTCGGCGAAGCACGGAGTCGAGTGTTTCGATCTCCTGCGCGGAGAGCTTGTCGGTGAAATGGCGGCGCACCGCGGCGTCCAGGCCGGAATGCACGGCGGTGACGGCCTGCTGTCCGGTGTCGGTGAGGGTGACGGTGACACCGCCGGCGCGTCCGCGGGCGACGAGCCGGCGCTTGCCCATGCGGGTGAGCTGGTGGGAGACGCGGGTACGGTCCCAGCCGAGCGACGCGGCGAGCTCGCTCTGGCGCAAGGAGCCCCCCGCTTTGTTCAGGGTGGCGAGGATCGTCAGGTCCGGCTCGGACAGGCCCGCCGCCTCGGCGGCGTCCGCGATCACACGGGCTCGGACGATCTCGTGGGCGCGCTTGAAGGCGGACCAGAGGGCGACGGGATCCAGTGCGGCCTCGGTCGGTGCCTCGTCCCGCTCGGAAGTCCCGGCATCCTGTGTTGATATGTCAACACTAGAAGGCGTCTGCCGCTTCGTCGGCCCCTGACGGTCGCGCTCACCACTCCACCCCGCAGAAGGATGCATGCGCACCCGAACCCTTGGAAGCGGCGGCTTACAAATCGCCCCTGTCGCGTTGGGCTGCGCCGGTATGTCCGACCACACCGCGCCCGCTGACGAGGCCGATGCCATCGCCACGATCCACGCGGCCCTCGTGGCCGGCGTCACCCTTCTCGACACCGCCGACTTTTACGGCATGGGGCACAACGAGGACCTCATCCGCCGCGCCCTCCGCGACAGGGACCGCGAGAGGGCGCTCCTGAGTGTCAAGTTCGGCGGCCTGCGCGATCCCGACAGGAACTTCGTCGGCATCGAGGGCCGTCCCGCACGTGAAGAACGCGCTCGCCTACTCGCTGCGTCGCCTCGACACCGACCACATCGACATCTACCGCCCTTCCCGGCTCGCCCCCGACGCCCCGATCGAGGACACGATCGGCGCGATCTCCGAACTGGTCCAGGCCGGATTCGTACGCCACATCGGACTCTCCGAGGTAGGGCCGCAGACCATCCGCCGTGCCGACGCCGTGCATCCGATCTGCGACGTACAGATCGAATACTCCCTGTTCAGCCGTGACCCCGAGACCAACGCCATCCTGGACACCTGCCGCGAGCTGGGGATCGGCGTCACCGCTTGCGGGGTCCTCGCGCACGGTCTGCTCACCGGCACCCACCGGCAACCCGCCGGAGGTGACCCGCGCACCTACTGGGTGCCCCGCTTCCACCCCGACAACCTCGCCACGAACCTCACCCTGGTCGACCGGCTGCGACCGCTCGCCGACGCACGCGGCATCAGCGTCGCGCAGCTCGCCACCGCCTGGGTCGTCGCCTGGGGCCGCGAGCGCGGCACCATCGTGGCCGTCCTGGGTGCCCGCCGACCGCACCGCATCGAGGAGGCTCTGGCGGCGGCCGACGTCACGCTGACCGAGGCCGACCTCGACGGGATGGACGAGGCCGTCCCGGCCGGGGCGGTGGCCGGGACCCGTTACGCCGCACCCCTCATGGCTCTGCTGGACAGCGAGCGCGGTCCGAAGCCCTCTGCGCGCACGGGGAATCGACCGCCGACGGCCGGGCCGGCTTCAGGCATCGGGCCTTCCGGCGGCACGGTCTCCGTCAGCGTGTCCGGTGAGCCGGACCGGAAGTTCCGCGGCACCCACGACAGCACCGTATCCCGCACGTCCGTCCACGGCATCACCCGCAGACCCCCGTACCCACCGGGCGTGAATCTCCCGCACCGGCACCTGCTCGACACGCGGCCCCACCTCTGATGAGCCGGGCACGTGAAGGGGCGCTTCCATATCTGCTCCATGGGCCATTGCGAGGGACGTCCGTGCCGTTCACACGAAGAACAGGTGACGAATCATGAACACATCCGAGTCGCTGCTTGCCGAGCTGGCCCAAGCCGGGAAGCCGATCGGAGTAGGGATCATAGGACTCGGGGCGCACGGTGGCTGGGCCGAGCGCTCCCACTTGCCCGCCCTGCGCGCCGTCCCGGGCTATGAGCTGAGGGCCCTGAGCGCGAGTTCGGAACAATCGGCGGAGCGCTCCGGACGGAAGCACGGTGTGTCCCGTGCCTTCGGGACGGCTGCCGAACTGGTGGCCTGTGACGAGGTGGACCTGGTGGTGGCGGTGAAGGTGCCGTACCACCGGGAACTGGTGCGGACGGCGCTGGCCGTCGGCAAGAGCGTGCTGTGCGAGTGGCCGCTGGGCAAGGGGCTCGCGGAAGCCGAGGACATGGCGCGGTTGGCGCGCGGCCGCGCCGTGTCGACCGTCGTCGGACTCCAGGCGCGGTCGCATCCGGCGCTCACCTACGCACGGCATCTCGTGGCCGACGGCTGTGTGGGGGAGGTGCTGTCCACGACGGTGGTCGGCTCCGGCGGCGCTTGGGGGGCCACCGTCGGCCCCGGCGATCACTATGTGCTCGACGCCGCGAACGGGGCGACACTGCTGACGATTCCCTTCAGCCACGCTCTCGACGGACTCGCGTCGATCCTGGGAGAGCCAGAGGAACTGCAGATCCACCTGGTGTCGAGGCGCACGTCGGCCGTGGACACCGAGAGCGGACAGCTCGTGCCGATGACCGCCGCGGACCAGGTGGTGGCCTCAGGACGGCTGCCGGGCGGAGCGGTGGTTGCCTTCCACTACCGCGGAGGCGTGTCCCGGGGAACCAACTTCCGCTGGGAGATCAACGGCACAGAGGGCGACCTCGTCCTCACCGCCCCGATCGGCCACCCGCAGCTCAGCCCGCTCACCCTGGAGGGCGGCCGCGGAACGTCCACCGCACTCGCTCCCATGACGGTGCCGGAATCGTATGTCCGCGTCCCGCGACTGGAACCCCGAGCCGACGCGCCGGCCTACGCAGTCGCCCACGCCTACCGCGCACGGCGTCGTCCGGCACCGCAGCATCGCATCCGTCATCGCGGCAGCGTGACCGGATGCGCGGGTCTCGGTCGGATGGGCCGAGCCGGTGATAAACAGTTCCCGCAGGCCGGTGCGTCCGGGACCCGCACGCGCCGGCGGCCGGACAGGTGGTCCGCTGACGCTCGTCCGACGCTCCGGCTCCCGGATGGCCGACGAGAAGAGCTAGTGGCGACGGCGCTGACCAACGGGAACTTCGTGAGCGGTTCGGCCGTGCTGAAGGTGCACGACTTCAGGAAGACGCACCTGAGGACGCTGCTGGATGCCTGTGCGCAGATTTCGCATCACCTCGATTACAGCAAGGCCCAGCACGCCAAGGATGATGCGAAGATTGAGGGAGATCTGACGCGTATTCCCGTACTTTCAGAATACATGAAATAGGACTCCAGGGAACGCTTGGCATGTTGAAGTACAAGGACGTAGTCGACG
Organism: Streptomyces sp. NPDC006193; assembly: GCF_040613915.1. Classification (NCBI taxonomy): domain Bacteria; kingdom Bacillati; phylum Actinomycetota; class Actinomycetes; order Kitasatosporales; family Streptomycetaceae; genus Streptomyces; species Streptomyces sp. NPDC006193. Next base: position 391,072 of record NZ_JBEXTB010000001.1, on the reverse strand, counting down.
CCCCGGTGGCGAAGTTAAGGACGCTGTCGACGACTGGTCGGAGATGGCGAAGAAGCTGGAAAAGCTCACCGAAGAAGCCGCCGACGGGATGAAGACGAAAGCGGACAGGGCGGCCTGGGAGGGATGCAACGCAGGGGTCACCAAGGCGTTCATTGGTAAGGCGGCCAAGGAATTCAAGGATGCCGCAGCCGAGGCCAAGGGGGTGAAGGAGATTTTGGAGGAGGGTTATTCTGCCATCAAAAAGGCAAAGGACGAACTGGTCAACCTCCAGGATCACGAGGGGCCTGCGGCCGGTATCCGTGTGGACGGCAAGGGCAAGGTTACGGCGCGGAACCCGTTGTCCGAGAGCGGCACGGCGCGGCACGACCCCGACTACAGCAAGCTTCTGCAGGACGAGAAGCGGAACATCGAGTCGTGGCAGAAAAGGATCGACACCATCGTCGACCACTGCAACGACACCGACCTCGCCCTCAAGAATGCCCTCGAGACCAACGTCACTGACCGCAAGAATTTCAGCGCTCCGACGTACACGAACCTGGACCAGGAGGAGGCCGCCCGCGCCGCCGCTCTGGCAGCCAAGGGCCAGGACCTCACACACAAGGAACTCCGCTCAACGAACTGCTGAAGGACAACAGTTCGTCGCGGGAGTTCGCCACGGGATTCTATAAAAAGCTCGGCCCCGAGAAGTCGCTCGCCTTCTTCGGTCAGGTGGCCATGGACACGCAGGAGTACGGCAAGGTCGACCAGGAGCGCCTCAAGGACGTCCAAGAGCTTCAGAAGAACCTCGGCCTCAACCTCGCCACGGCCTCCCACGACAAGCAGTTCACCGACAAATGGGGCCCGGAACTCCGCAAGTTGGGTACCGAGCACATCGAGTTGTCCAAGTACAGTTCCGGCGGGCCGTTCGGATACCAACTGCTCGGCGGGATCATGCGGTACGGGAACTATGACGCGAAGTTCCTCAACCCGATCGCGGAAAACGTGGCGCAACTGCACCAGAAGAACCCGGGTCTGTTCGCCGAGACCAAGATGGTGAACAGCTGGATCAAGAACCCCTACAACCCGTCCGGAGTGAACGGCCCAGGCTACGATCCGGTCACCGCCATGTTGGAGGCGCTGGGCAATAGCCCGGAAGCGGCGAAGAAGTTCTTCACCGACCCCCCGACCGCGTACAACGAGGACGGTACGGTCAACCGCGGCGCCACCGCCGATCTCGGCAAGGACAAGGACGGCGCCGCGATCGACAACTACCTCGACTTCTTTACCAACGAGAAGTGGGAGTTCTTCCCCGACGTCAACTCGCTGGACCCGAAGGAAGGTGAGGCATCACTCGGCTACCTGCCCGATGCCCTCGGCCACGCCCTGGAGGCAGCGACCCTCGGCTACCCGGCCGCAGTTTCCGGTGTTGGCTTCGGTGAGAATGCCGAGTTTGACCAGGTGCTTCAGCGTGGCCCGGGTGCATTCGACGTTCTTCGGCAAGCAGTTCGTGGTCGAGGGCCTGGCAGACGTCCTTGGCCCGCAGGGGGCCGATCGTCTCGTTGAAGACAGCGAGGATGCGCGGGTAGTCCGAGTGCTCGGGTAGTTCCGGCGGGGATGTGGGGAGCCGGTCGGCGAGGGCGGTGACGGCCTTGCGCATGATCACGATGTCCTTGAGGTGTCTAGGCCTCACTCGGCCAGACCGGCGTCGCCCTTGCAACATCACCCGGTGTGGGAAGGAGAGGCCAGCGCATGCAGTGGCCATGACGCTCGTTTGACGCTCTGAGGATCTGCCAGCCTCTCGAAGGGCCGAGAGACACCTTCTGACCTGGCATTTTTCCGAGTCTCTCTCGTGTGATCTGTTTCCGATGACCCACCACGTGGAGTGCGTGGCGATCCTGGAGCCCGCGGAGAAGAGCCGCTGACCTGCGGTTCAGCAGGGTCTCGACCTGTTTCGCGGTGTCCAGGAGGTCGAACCCTCCGGGCCCGCCTCACCTGCGGGATGTGCGCTGGAGTGACGGACGGGAGCGGCTGCGCGACGGCCGGTCGTCCGCACTCTTGACGCTCATATGACGCTCGACCACGTCGGCGGGGCCGACCGGAACGTGGTGTCGCGACACCCGTAGCGGCCTTGGGCCCGGCCGGTTTCCTGGGCGCTGCGGGACTGGCCCGGGCCGCGACGGTCAGCGGGTCGTCGTCCACGCGTGCAGGAAGTCCGCGAGCGCGCGCTGCGGGGCGGTCAGTTCGCCGAGCCCGGCCGGGACGGGCGGTTCGGCGGGGTGGGCTTCCACTCGGTGTCCGAGGTGTCCGACGGACAGCGGCGCGGACGATTCACCGCGACACACCCACCCCACAAGACGTCGATGACCGACATCACCGTCCACGACGGGCGCCGGCTACGTCACAGGCTCTAACGCTCGTCTCAGGTCCGCTCACTAGGAAGGAGGCCATCGGACAAGCGATGTAAGCCGTATGTAGGAGGCTAGTGATGGCAGTCGACGAAGCGCCGTCCGGCGATGCGCCGACCGGCCGGTTGGCAGGCCGGTGGGTGCCGTGGATAGTGATTGGCCTGTGGTTGGTGCTGGCGGCGGGCATGGTGCCGCTGAGCGGAAAGTTGAGTTCGGTCACCACCGACAGCGCCGCGGACACCCTGCCGGCCGGTGCCGAGTCCACCAAGGTCGCGATACTGGAGGACAGTCTCCCCGACGGTGACGACAACACGTTCGTCTTCGTGTACCACCGCGCCGGCGGCTTGACCGACGCCGACCGCGCGACGGTCGAGCGCCACTACGACACCCTTGCCAAGCGGTACCTGCCGAAGGAGACGGCGGCGGTGGGCGAGGACGGCGAGGGCGCACCGACGAGCCTCTCCGCCGACGGCAAGGCGATGATGTTCACCCTCGAGGTGAGCACGACCTACGGCGCACCGGAGGACATCGTCGGCCCGTTGCGTGACGCCGTGAAGGACCGCCCCTCCGGTCTGGAACTCGACGTGACCGGCCCCGGCGCGATCGACGGCGACATGGACGCCGTCTTCGACGGCATCGACGTGCAGGTCCTCCTCACCACCATCGTCGTCGTCACGCTCCTGCTCATCCTCACCTACCGCAGTCCGGTGCTGTGGATCATCCCGCTGGTGGCCGTCGGCGCGGCCGCGCTGACCTCGATGGGGACCGTCTACCTGCTCGTCAAGGGCTTCGGCATCGTGGTCAACGACCAGAACTCGGCGCTGCTGACGATCCTGGTGTTCGGCGTCGGCACGGACTACGCGCTGTTGCTCATCGCTCGATATCGGGAGGCACTGCACCACCACGAGAACGTCCGGGTCGCGATGGTCCACGCGCTGCGCTCCGCGGCGCCGGCCGTCGTCGCGTCCGCGGCCACCGTGATCGCCGGCCTGCTCTGCCTGCTCGTCGCGGACCTGAACAGCACCAGCGGGTTGGGCCCGATCGGTGCGGCCGGCATCCTGTGCGCGCTGGTGGCCATGCTGACGCTGTTCCCGGCGGTGCTCGTGGTGCTCGGCAGGCGGATCTTCTGGCCGGCCGTCCCGCGCTTCAGCACGGCTGTGGAGGAGAAGCCGGGGCTGTGGGGGCGGCTCGGCACCGCCATCAGCCGCCGCCGGTGGGTGGCGACGCTCGGCTCGCTGGGAATCCTCGGCGTGCTCGCCCTCGGGCTGGCGGGCAACACCGGCGCTCTGCGGGAGCAGGACCAGTTCCTGTCCGCGCCGGAGTCGGTCACCGGCTTCACCGTTCTCCGCCAGCACTTCCCGGAGCTCGGCGGCCAGCCGATGACGATCTTCACGCGGCCGGCGCACCAGGAGCGGGTGCTCGACCTCGTCAAGGACACTCGCGGTGTGGCCCTGGCCGTCCCGGAGCAGACCAGCGGTGGCTGGGCCACCATCTCCGTGTTCCCCGAGGACGCGCCGGACACCGCTGCAGAGTACGAAACGATCAAGCGGGTGCGCACCGCCGTGCACGCGGTGAGCGGGGCGGAGGCGGTCGTCGGCGGGCCGAGCGCGGAGAACCTCGACACCGAGGTGACCACCAGGCGTGACGAGAAGCTGGTGATCCCGCTGGTACTCGCGGTCGTCCTGATCGTCCTCGGGCTGCTGCTGCGCGCGATCCTGGCCCCGCTGGTCCTGATGGCCACTGTGATCGTCTCATTCGCCGCGGCCTTCGGCGGCAGCGTGTTCGTCTTCGACACGATCCTCGGATTCAAGGGCGTCGACTATTCGGTGCCGCTGCTGGCATTCCTGTTCCTGGTGGCGCTCGGCGTCGACTACAACATCTTCCTGGCCAGCCGGGCCCGGGAGGAGACCGTACGCCTCGGCACCAGAGAGGGCATGCTCAAAGCCCTCTCCGCCACCGGTGGCGTCATCACCTCGGCAGGCCTGGTGCTGGCGGCAACGTTCGCGGTCCTCGTGACACTTCCGCTGGTGATGCTGATCGAAGTCGGGTTCCTGGTCGCCTTCGGCGTGCTGCTCGACGCTCTGCTGGTGCGGTCGGTCCTGGTGCCCGCCCTCACCCTGCTGATCGGCCGGCGGATGTGGTGGCCGAGCCGGCTGTCCCGTCCAGCGGCGGAGCTGCCGAACGATCGACAGTCGCTCGCCGACGAAGAGGAGTCCGCGCTGCAACGGTGAGCGCGGCGGCACGGACGAGATCCGGGACGGGCACCGAGGCCCGTCCCGGACTTTTTTCATGGGCCCGACGCTCGCCGCCCATCGGTCCTGCGCCACGGGCCGGGGCTGGTGTCGGCGTACGCCTGAACGTGCCCGTCCCGTACAGGTGAACGTGCTCAGTTGATGAAGCGCTGACCACGGGTTCCCGTCAGTCCGCGAGGGACGGTCGACAGCGTCGGACAGCCGGGCACTCCTCATGCCACCTCGATGACAACCCTGCCCGAGGTGACCGTTCTTCACGGTGGCGAGGGCGGCCGAAGCGTCGGAGAGCGGATGGACCGCGGTGATGACGGGTAACGAGAAGCCCGTCGAGGGCCAGCCGGGCTGACCGTTCCAGGTTCTCGCGGTCGAGGCGACGCTCGACGAAACGCCCACCGAGATCGGGCACAGACGTATCACCCACTGCAATGACGTGGCGGGAATCCCTGGCCAGCGGGGTGACCGTCAGCGAGGTGCCTCCGACCAGGTCGACGATCCCGTCGAAGCCGTCCGGAGCCGGCTCGCGTGCCGCGGTGGCGACGTCCTCGGCCGTGTGATCGATGCACTGCACTCCGAGGGCCTCGGCGTGCTCGCGTTCGGCGGTACTTCGCTGCCGATCAAACGCAGCTCGCGCCCGGCAGCCGGCCCGGCGACCTCGAAGGAACAGTGACGCTGCGCCGCGCCGCCGGGCGGGTCAGCGCGCCGCGGTGTCCTCCCCGGCGGTGAGCCGCGCGATCGGGCCGGGCGGGGCCGCGGCCGGAAGGTCGACCCGAAGCAGCGCGCCACCGCGTGCGGAGCGGGCGACGGTGGCCCGGCCGCCGTGGGCGTCGACGACCCGCTGCACGATCGACAGCCCCAGGCCGGATCCCGGCAACGCCCGGGCGCTGTCGGCACGGTAGAACCGGTCGAACACCCGCGGTACGTCGGCGGCGTCGATGCCCGGCCCGGCGTCGTCGACCTCGATCACCGCCGACGCGCCCTCGGCACGCAGCCGGACCTGGACCGGCTGGTCCGCGGGGGACCACTTGCCGGCGTTGTCGATCAGGTTGAGCACCGCCCGCTGGAGCGCAGCGGGACGCCCGCTCACCCACACGGAGGCCACTTCGAGCGCGACCTCGATGTCGGGCACGCGGGAACGCGCCCGGGTCGCGGCGGCCACCACCACGTCGGCGAGGTCGAGCAGCTCGGTGTTCTCGTCGCTGACGTCACCGCGCGCCAGGTCGGTCAGCTCGGCGGAAAGGGTGCTCAACTCGGCCACCTGTGCGCCGAGATCATTGAGCAGCCGGGTCCGGCTCTCCGCCGGCAGTGCGCTGTCCAGGGTGCCGCGCCGATCGAGCCGGATCAGCAGCTCGACGTTGAGGCGCAGGCTGGTGAGCGGGGTCCTGAGCTCGTGGGCGGCGTCCTCGGCGAGCAGCTGCTGGGCCCGCCGGGAGTCCCGGAGCGCGGCTAGCATGTCGTTGATCGACTGGATCAGCCGCCGGATCTCCCCACCGCCCTCGTCCGGGATGTCGGCGTCGAGATCCCGGGTGCGCGCGACACGTACCGCGGCGGCGGTCAGCCGGTCGATCGGTGCCAGCCCGGTCCGCGCCACGGTCCGCCCGACCAGGGCACCGCCGGCCACGCAGAACAGCCCGATCAGCAGCATGCCGAACCCGAACCGGTTGACCGGGCTGTCGTCGGCGACGCGGGCCACCTGAACCGCGCCGTCGCCCGCCCGCAGCGTGTAGACGAGGTAGCCCTCTTCGCTGTTGTCCGACTCCATCAGGTCGGCCGACGCGCCCTGCGCCACGCGCCCGGCCCGCTCGCTGACGGGGGGCAGCGCGGGTTGGCCGGCCGGCGTCCGGGTCGAGCCATCGGGCAGGATGACCCGCACCAGCCGACCGGATCCGGGATACGGCGGTAGCTGGACCTGCGCCAGACCGGTGCGCTGCGCGTTCGCCGCCAGGACGCGGGAGTCGGCGCGCAGCTGATTCTCGGCGGTGTCCCGCAGCTCCCAGTCCAGTAGCTCGCTGGCCACCTGGAAGGCCACGAAGACGCTGACCGCGATGGCCGTCGCCGCGATCACCGTCAGCCTGGTCCGCAGTGACCTCCGGCGCCACCATCGGGTCAGCCGGCGCGCTTCCCGGCCGGCGGGCCTGCTCACGGAGGAGTCTCCCGCAACGTGTATCCCAGGCCGCGCAGCGTGTAGATCAGTCGCGGCTCACCCTCGGCCTCCATCTTGCGGCGCAGGTAGCTCACGTACACCTGGAGGTTGTTGGCGGTGGCGCTCATGTCGAAGCCCCAGATCGCCTCGAACAGTGCGTCGCGGGTCAGGACCCGGGTCGCGTTGCGCATGAGGACCTGCAGGAGGGAGAACTCGGTCCGGGTCAGGCGCAGCGGCCGCTCGCCCCGCCACGCCTCGAACCTGTCGGGATCAAGGCGGACGTCGGCGAACGACAGGACCTGCGACTCCCCGTCGGCCGGCGTACGCCGGCGCAGCAGGGCCCGCACCCGGGCCAGCAACTCCTCGGTGGCGAAAGGCTTGGGCAGGTAGTCGTCGGCGCCCGCGTCCAGCCCCGTGACCCGGTCGGAGACCTGGTCACGGGCGGTCAGCATCAGCACCGGCAGGTCCCGACCCGCGGCCCGCAACCGCCGGCAGGTCTCCAACCCGCCGAGGCGGGGCATCATCACGTCGAGGATCAGCAGATCCAGCGTGTCACCGTCGGCCCCGCCCACCCCGTCGAGCACGGCGAAACCGTTGGCGACGGTGCTGGTGTCGTAACCCTCGACCTGGAGCACCCGCTCCAGCGACTCACGGATGGCCGCCTCGTCATCCGCGATCATGATCCGCACGCCGGCCCGCCCCCCTTCCAGTCGATGCCTTTGCCGCTCATCGTCGCCGATCAACCTGAGACCAGGATTAGAACCTCGCACCTATCTGCCGGTGGCGACTGCGCCGACGAACCCGTCGCCGGTCCCGCGATCGGCATACCGCCCGATGTGGTGATCCGGCCGGACAGCCTCTCCTGGACGCGGGCGTGCAACCTCGGATAGGCGATCAGTTTCGCCGTCTTCGGAAGCCGGGCCGCCATATCCGCTTTCCCTTGCGCCACCGATGCCCGGTAGCCGAGCTTCCCACTTCTTGTCGCGGCGTCGCGTTCTTTCCGCCGGTCATGTCGGACCGGCCGGCTGCGCTGCCGCCGCTCCATGCCAGGGTGACTACGGCCGCTCCGCCGGTGCGGGGGAGTCGGGCAGGCAACGCACCGGTGCCCGCGCAGGAGCCAGGTGGCAGGGGGACCCGGCCGCTGGCGTCGGCCGATCGTGTCCGGGGCGGCAGATGTGGGTGCCCCGCTCGGCCCGGAAGACGCGATCGCGCAGGCGATGGATCATCACGCCCCGCTCTCCGGGTACCGTCAAGGTATGAGTCATCCGCACCCCGAATTGAAAGCCGCCCCGCCCCTGCCCGAAGGAGGGCTCCGGGTCATCGCCCTGGGCGGCCTGGGTGAGATCGGCCGCAACATGACCGTCTTCGAGTACGCCGGCAAACTGCTCGTCGTCGACTGCGGTGTCCTCTTCCCCGAGGAGACCCAGCCCGGCGTGGACGTCATCCTGCCGGACTTCACCTCGATCCGGGACCGCCTGGACGACATCGTGGCCGTCGTCCTCACCCACGGCCACGAGGACCACATCGGGGGCGTGCCGTACCTGCTGCGCGAGCGGTCCGACATCCCCCTCGTCGGCTCCAAGCTGACGCTGGCGTTCCTCGAGGCCAAACTCAAGGAACACGGCATCCGGCCGCGCACGGTGCGGGTACGGGAGGGCGACCGGCGCCGGTTCGGGCCCTTCGACTGCGAGTTCGTGGCGGTCAACCACTCCATCCCCGACAGCCTCGCGGTCGCGATCCGCACCGGCGCCGGGATGGTGCTGCACACCGGTGACTTCAAGATGGACCAGTTCCCTCTCGACGACCGCATCACCGACCTGCGCGCCTTCGCCCGCCTCGGCGAGGAAGGCGTGGACCTCTTCCTCACCGACTCCACCAACGCCGAGGTACCCGGCTTCACCACGTCCGAGCGCGAGCTGAATCCGGCGATCGAGCAGGTGATGCGCACCGCGCCGCGCCGGGTCATCGTCTCCAGTTTCGCCAGCCACGTGCATCGCATCCAGCAGGTCCTGGACGCCGCGCACCAGCACGGCCGCAAGGTCGCCTTCGTCGGCCGGTCGATGGTGCGCAACATGGGAATCGCCCGTGACCTGGGCTATCTGAAGGTCCCGTCCGGCCTGGTCGTGAGCACCAAGGAGCTGGAGAAGCTCCCCGACCACAAGGTCACTCTGGTCTGCACCGGCTCCCAGGGCGAACCGATGGCCGCGCTGTCGCGGATGGCCAACCGCGACCACGTGATCCGCATCGGCAAGGGCGACACCGTCCTGCTCGCCAGCTCCCTCATCCCCGGCAACGAGAACGCCATCTACCGGGTGATCAACGGACTCACCCGCTGGGGTGCCCACGTGGTGCACAAGGGCAACGCCAAGGTGCACGTCTCCGGGCACGCCAGCGCCGGCGAACTCGTCTACTGCTACAACATCGTGAAGCCGCGCAACGTCATGCCCGTGCACGGCGAATGGCGCCACCTGCGGGCCAACGGCGACCTCGCCATCCGCACCGGTGTCGATCCCGACCGGGTCGTCATCGCCGAGGACGGCGTCGTCGTCGACCTCGTCGACGGGCGCGCGTCCATCACCGGCAAGGTCCCCGCCGGCAACGTCTACGTGGACGGCATGGAAGTCGGCGGCGCCACCGAAGCGTCCCTCAAGGACCGCCTCACCCTCGCCGCCGAAGGCGTGGTCACGGTGGTGGCGATCGTCGACGCGGACACCGGTGCGCTCGCCGAGGCCCCCGACTTCCTGGCCCGCGGTTTCGTCCACGACGACACCACCTTCGAGCCGGTCGTCCCCGTCATCGAGAAGACCTTGGCCGCCGCGGCCGAGGAAGGCGTCGGGGACGCGCGCCAACTCGAACAGCTCATCGCCCGCGCCGTGGCGAACTGGGCGTTCCGCACCCACCGCCGCAAGCCCCTCATCATCCCCGTCATCATCGACGCCTGAGCCGTACCGCTGCGCGCACGGGTCCACACCGGGCGTGGCCTGTGCGGGGCGCAGGGGCGCAGGGGCGTCGAGCGGTTCGGGCTCGGCCGCGCACCCGGACGCTCCGAGCACGCCCGAGGGCCGCCGCCTTCACGGCGGCGGCCCTGGGCCGTCGGCGATGTCGTCCTGCGGGGGGCGGGTCAGCCGCACCCGTAGGGTCGTCATCGCGGTTCCGATCGCGGCAGGTTCCCTCAGGTGCGGGTCCAGCGCTGGTTGCTGCCGTTCGAGCAGGAGTAGAGCTGGATCAACGTGCCGTTGGCGGTGCCGGCTCCGACGGCGTCGAGGCAGAGGCCGGACTGGACGCCGACGATCGATCCGTCGGAGTTGAGGCGCCATTTCTGGTTGTCGCCGCCCCAGCAGCTGTAGATCTGGACCTTGGAGCCGTTGCCGGTGCCGGCGGCGTCCAGGCACTTGGTGCCGTAGACCCTGAGCTCGCCGGAGTCGGTGTACGTCCACTGCTGGTTGGCGTCGCTGTGGCAGTCCCACAGCTGGAGCTGGGTGCCGTCGCTGGTGCTGGCGTTGGGCACGTCCAGGCAGCGGCCCGAACCGACGCCCTTGATCTGCCCGGAATCCGCGGGGGGTGTCGAGGAGCCGCCGTTGAGTGCGTTGAGGACGGCGGTGTAGGCGGGCTTCTTGCTGCCGTCGCCGTTGAACAGAAGCGGCGTGTCCTGCGACCGCCAGGAGTCGGAGTCGCGCACGCCCCAGACCGTGATGCCGAGGCAGCGCGGGACGGCGAGGCAGTCGTTGGTCACGTTGGCGTAGGTCGAGGCCGAGGCGCCCTGGATGTCGAGTTCGGTGACGGCCACGTCGACGCCGAGGGCGGCGAAGTTCTGCAGGGTGGTGCGGAAGTTGCTGTTGTAGGGGCTGCCGCTGTTGAAGTGCGACTGGAAGCCGACGCAGTCGATCGGCACGCCGCGCTGCTTGAAGTCCCGGACCATGGCGTACACGCCCTGGGTCTTCGCCCAGGTCCAGTCCTCGATGTTGTAGTCGTTGTAACAGAGCTTGGCCGCCGGGTCGGCGGCGCGCGCGGTCCGGAAGGCGACCTCGATCCAGTCGTTGCCGGTGCGTTGCAGGTTGGAGTCCCGCCGGCCTCCGGAACTGCCGTCCGCGAAGGCCTCGTTCACGACGTCCCACTGAGCGATCTTGCCCTTGTAGTGGGCCATCACGCCGTTGATGTGGTCGATCATCGCCTGGCGCAGCTGGCTGCCGCTCAGGCTCTGCATCCAGCCGGGCTGCTGGGAGTGCCAGGCCAGGGTGTGGCCGCGCACCTGCTTGCCGTTCTGCACCGCCCAGTTGTAGACGCGGTCACCGGCGGTGAAGTTGAACTGGCCGCGCTGCGGTTCGGTGGCGTCGATCTTCATCTCGTTCTCGGCCGTCACCATGTTGAACTCACGGCCCGCGATCGACGTGTACGTCGAGTCGCCCAGCTTGCCCGAGGCGATGGCGGTGCCGTAGTAGCGGCCGGTCTGCGCCGCTGCGGCGCCGAGCGTGCTCTCGGCGGCGTGAGCGGTCGGCGGCGCGACCAGTGGCGCGACGACACCGAGGACGCCGACGGCCAGTGCCCCCAGCAGGCGGCGGGCCGTGCGGCGGGCGACGGGGGGTCTGGGAAGGGCATACGAGCCCATGACTGTGCCTCCAAGGTAGGAATCATGGAAGGACTGGAGCGCAGGGGATTGCGTCGTCCGCCCCCATGCGGCAGACGGACGGGCGGGACGGGCCGGAGCGTGGGCAGGACCCGCCGGTGCGGATCTCGGTGCGGATCTCACAACGGTGAAGCGGGGCAGCGCAGGTATTTCACCGAGTCGCGGTCGGTTCCTCAGACAGGGATGATCGAAGTTTGACGAGGCATCGTCAATACTTCGGGCAGAAGTAGTTTCTGATTCTTTTCCGAAACTTTCGAAGACGGTTGGAGTGGGTGGAAACCCCGGTGTCGCCCTCGGTGCCCCTGCTCTGGGCTTTCCGCTTCGACGTCGGGGGTGGTGCGACTCGACCAGGGATTGACGGAGCGTCCGACATTCCACAGCCCTGGAGCCACGAATGTTTCGACTTTGGTGGCGACACGTGCGAGGGGTATTGACGCCGTTCAGCGGCTCCTTACCATTCGGGGTGCTCGACTCTTCGACTTTAGTTCGATATTTCGAACACTCAGACCGTGCAGTGGCTCGCGCGGCCGTTGCACACCGCACCGCACCGACAGTCCGGGCGACCTCTGACGAGGCCGACCGGAACCGCCCACTCAAGTGGAGGAAGTGCCGATGCGCAGAGGAAGGTTCAGCCGCGGGCAGCCGTCCGCGGTGCTCGCCGCCGCGGTTGCGGTCCTGGCCGCGCTGGCGGCGATGCTCGTCGCCACTCCGGCTCAGGCGGCTTCCAGCGGCGCCTTACGGGGTGTGGGTTCGAACCGGTGTCTCGATGTGCTGGGCGCCGGGCAGACCGACGGCACGCTGCTGCAGCTCCACGACTGCTGGGGCGGGGCCAACCAGCAGTGGACGTACACCGACGCGGGCGAGCTCAGGGTCTACGGCACCAAGTGCCTGGACGTTCCGGGGCACGCCACCACGGCCGGTACCCGGGTGCAGATCTGGACCTGCACCGGCGGTGCGAACCAGCAGTGGCGGGTCGCCTCCGACGGCACGGTCGTCGGCGTGGAGTCCGGGCTGTGCCTGGAGGCCGCCGGCGCCGGTACGGCCAACGGCACGGCGGTGGAGATCTGGACGTGCAACGGCGGCAGCAACCAGAAGTGGACCGGCCTGTCCGGGACACCGCCGACGGACGACTCGTGTCCTCTCCCGTCGACGTACCGGTGGACGTCGACCGGTGTGCTGGCGCAGCCGGCCCACGGGTGGGCCGCGGTGAAGGACTTCACCACCGTCACCCACAACGGCAAGCACTTGGTCTACGCGTCGAACGTGTCGGGGTCGTCGTACGGCTCGATGATGTTCAGCCCCTTCACGAACTGGTCGGACATGGCGTCGGCCGGCCAGACCGGGATGAGCCAGGCAGCGGTGGCGCCCACGCTGTTCTACTTCGCGCCCAAGAACATCTGGGTGCTGGCGTACCAGTGGGGTGCGTCGCCCTTCAGCTACCGCACGTCGAGCGACCCCACCAACCCCAACGGCTGGTCCGCGCCGCAGCCGCTGTTCACCGGGAGCATCTCCGGTTCCAGCACCGGCCCGATCGACCAGACCCTGATCGCCGACGGCCAGAACATGTACCTGTTCTTCGCCGGTGACAACGGCAAGATCTACCGGGCGAGCATGCCGATCGGGAACTTCCCGGGGAACTTCGGCACCTCGTACACGACCGTCATGAGCGACACGACGAACAACCTGTTCGAGGCGGTGCAGGTCTACAAGGTCCAGGGCCAGAACCAGTACCTCATGATCGTCGAGGCGATGGGCGCCAACGGGCGCTACTTCCGCTCGTTCACGGCCTCCAGCCTGAGCGGTTCGTGGACCCCGCAGGCCGCCGCCGAGAGCAACCCCTTCGCGGGCAAGGCCAACAGCGGTGCCACGTGGACCAACGACATCAGCCACGGTGACCTGGTCCGCGACAACCCCGACCAGACCATGACCATCGACCCCTGCCACCTGCAGTTCCTCTACCAGGGCAAGTCCCCCACCGCGAGCGGCCCCTACGACCAGCTGCCGTGGCGGCCGGGCGTCCTCACCCTGCAGCGCTGACCTGTCACGCGGCCGGCCGTGCGGGCGCAAGCACCTCGGCCGGCTCGACGACCCGCACGGCCGGCAGTCCGCCGCCCCGCCGCAGCACGTCGCCGGCCGTACGGCTGACGAGGACACCCGGTGGACCGGCCGCGCGGGGCCGGGCGGCGAACGGGCCCATGCGATCGGGCGGCGAGCAGGCCGGCGGTCCTCGTGCGGGCGGGTGACGAGTCCTGGCGCAATGACCTGCCGCCGGGTCGCCTCAGGGCCAGGAGGGTTCGTTGCGGGGCACGATCACCACTTCCGGCATGGCGCTGGTGGGCGGAACGGACAGCGCGCACAGCACTGCGTCGGCCACGATGTCGGGGTGCTGCAGCTTCGATGTGTCGGCGTCCGGGAAGCGCTCGGTGATGAACGGCGTCTCCATTCCGCCGGCCATCACGCCCGTGATGCCGATGCCGGGGCAGTCCCGCTGCGCTTCCTGGAAGAGCGTGTGGGTGAAGGCGCGCAGGCCCGTCTTGCTCGCGGCGTAGGGGCCCGCCTCGGTCCAGGTCCGGCGGGAGGCGGTGGACAGGATGTTGACGATATGGCCGTCACCGCGTGCGACCATGCGCCGGTAGACGGCCAGGCACATGTACATCGGGCCCAGGAGGTTCGTCGTCACCACACGGGTGACCTCCACGGCGGTCAGGTGCTCGATGGGCTTGGTGACGTCGACGGCCGCGTTGTTCACCAGGATGCCCACCGGCCATCCGTCCTGTTCGAGGTCCTCGACCGCCGCGGCGACGGCGTCGGCGTCGCGGACGTCGAGGTGCACGAAGCGTGTGTCGTGGCCGTCCATGGCCAGAGCGGCGCACGTTTTCTCGCCGTCTTCGCGGCGTACGTCGGCGAGGCACACACGCGCGCCGGCCTGGGCCAGGCGGCGGGCGATGGAGGCCCCCAGGCCCCGTGCCGCCCCCGTGACAACGGCGTGTCTGCCGGACAGGTCCGGATGGGAGTCGGGTCTCATGGTCGGTCCCTTCTGCAACGGCGGCTGCTATCTCCTTGCCCCGGCGGGTGCGGGCGGGACGGCGCCCGGCACGGAGAGCACCCGGTTGGGTCAGGGGCGTGCGGGATGGCTGCCTGCCGACTCCGCTCGCCGTCGCGCGCAGTCGCCGCAGGCCGGACGCGACCGGGAGGTGAGCCGGCTGGAGCGGTGCGCGCCGGGGACCGTCGGTCGAGCCGACGGCGGGCCTGGCCGGCCGGCCGGCGGGTGGATCAGCCCCCGGCCCCGGCCCCGCCCTCAGTGCCGCCGCCGGCCCCGGCACCTGCACCGGCCCGGGCACCGCCCTCGGTGCCGCCGCCGGCGACGGTCATGAGGTGACGGGTGCGCTCGCGCAGCAACGCATGCGTGCGGTCTTGGTGGTTGCGCGGGTGCCACGCCATGGCGATGACGACGGGCGGCAGGGCCAGGGGGATCGGGAACGTGCGCAACCCCAGGGTGTCCAGCATCGGACGACCCAGCCGTGCCGGGGCGACACAGACGACGTCGGTTTCGCGCGCCAGGTGCAGCGCGCCGGCGAAGCTGGGGACCACGGCGAGCACGCGGCGGCGCAGGCCCAGGTCGGCGAGCCGCTCGTCGATCGGGCCGTGCGCCCGCCCGCGCCGTGACACCACCACGTGGTCGGCCGAGGCGAACCGCTCCGGCGTGACGGCCCCGGGCCCGGCGAGAGGATGGTCCGGCCGCACCGCGCCGATCAGCGTCTCGGTGAGGAGCGTCTCCGAGCGGATCTCCGGGTCGCCGGGGCGGACGACGCCGATCTCCAGATCCACCAGTCCCTCCCGCAGGGCCGAGGTGTCCTCCACACTCTCCGGCCGCAGCCGCAGTGAGACGCCGGGCGCCTGGAGGCGCAGATCGTCGATGAGGGAGGGGACGAACGTCGTCGACAGCATGTCACCGACCTGCAGGTCGAACATGCGTACCGCGGTTCGGGGATCGGCCGAGTCCGACGGTGCGAACAGCGCTCGTGCCCGGGTGACGACCGCATGTGCTTCGCCGCGCAGTTCGAGCGCCCGGGGCGTGGGCACGAGATCACGTCCGGCCCGCACCAGGAGCGGGTCGTCGAAGGCGCGCCGCAAGCGGGCCAGGGCACGGCTCATCGCCGGTGCCGAGGTGTGCAGCCGCGCCGCGGCCTTCGTCACGCTGCACTCGCTGAGCAGGGCGTCCAGTGCCTCGATGAGCCTCAGGTCGTGGTCCATCCGCCGATTATCACCAGCGAAAAGACTGCGTACCAACGTTGCACTGGAGTGAATCGTCTTTCGTCCCTACCGTCGGAGACACAGGACGACACACAGGAGAACCGTTGTGAACATGCGTTGCCGGGCGCTGCACCGCGCCCCCCGCCACCACGCCGCGAGCCCGGCCGGAGGTGACCTCTGATGCGGGCCGTGGTGATCGGCGGTGGCATCGTGGGCCTGACGAGCGGGCTCGCGCTGCGCCGCGCGGGCATCGACGTGGTGATCTGCGAACGCGCGCCGGAGATCCGCGCCGCCGGGGCCGGACTGGGGCTCTGGGCCAACGCGCTGGCGGTGTTCGACGAACTGGGCGTCGGGGACGCGGTGCGCGCCATCGGCAAACCCGGTGAGATGTACTTCCACGACGCGGCCGGACGGCTGCTCGACACCCCGGAGTTCGGCCCGGAGGACCACGAGTTCCTGCTCGTGCACCGGGCGAAGCTGAACGACCTGCTCGCCGACGCCGTCGGACGGCACACCATACGGCTGGCCACCGGGTTCGCCGCGTACGAGGAGCACCCGGACCGCGTCACGGTCCGGCTGACCGACGGCAGCGTGGAGAACGCCGACGTCCTCGTCGGGGCGGACGGCGCGTATTCAGCCGTGCGCGGTCAACTGGTGCCGGGCACTCCCGCGGAGGAACACCCCGGCCACCACGCCTGGCGCGCGGTCCTCCCGGACCCCGGCATCACCCTGACCGAGGACCGGCTGATCCTGGGGACCCACGGCTGCCGCGGCGGGTACGTCCGCACCCAGGACGGCGGGGTGTACTGGCTGGTGAACCAGTTCAGGTCGCCTCCGCTGACCGGCACCCGCAAGCAGCAAGCCCTGGAGCGCGCGGCCTTCCTCGAAGAGGGGGAGCACGGACGTGTCCTCAGCGCGCTGATCGCCGCCACCCCCGAGGAGCGGATCCTGCACAACCAGATCATGCTCGTGCCGCCGCTGCCGCACTGGGTCTCCGCGCGCGTCGCGCTGGCCGGGGACGCGGCCCACGCGATGTCGCCGCACATCACCGCCGGCGCGACGCTGGGCATCGAGGACGCCGCGCTGCTCGGTCGCCTGCTCACCCCCGCCGGCGACGTGCCCGCCGCGCTGGCCGCCTACGAGGCCGACCGCATTCCGCGGTACGCCCGCGTCGCGGAGCTGTCGGCGGCGGTGGAGCACGCGCCCACACCGCGGGAGTTCGCACGGCACTACGCCGCGTTCAGCCACTGGATGCTCACGTCGCGGACCGCGGCGCCGGGGGAGGAGAAGCCGACTGCCGATCCGCAGCCCCGGCGGGGGAGCCCCGCCCGCTGATCGACGCGACGGCGTGAGCCGGGCCGTCCTGCAGTCCTCGCCGGCGCAGGGCGGCCCGCAGCCGCCGGTGGTGGCGGCCGCGGCCGTCGGTACGAGCGGCCGCAGCAGGGCGCCCGGCGTCCGGATTCTCCTCGTCGTCGGGTCGGACGGGGGCCGCGGGGCAGGGGTCCTCACGCGGTGAGCTGCCTGGACGCGCCGCCCCCTATGGCGATCCTGCGGGGCTTGGCGTGGGCGGCCAGCGGGATGCGCAGGGTGAGGACGCCGTTGTCGTAGACCGCCTCGGTCGCCGCGGTGTCCAGGGCGTCGGACAGGGTCAGGCGGCGGGTGAACCGGCCGGTGGGGCGCTCGGTGAGCAGGGGCTGGGCGCCGGCGGGGACCGGGGACGGCCGCACGGCGGTCAGGGTCAGCGTGTCCCGCTCCGTGGTCACCTCGATGTTCGAGCGGTCCATGCCGGGCAGGTCGAACTGCAGGTAGAGCGCGTCGTCGTCACGCCAGGCATCCGCGGGGACGAGGGTGCCGGCCGCGGTGGCGGTGGGTGCGAGCTGCTGCACGAGCCGGTCGAGATCCCCGAGTGCGCCGGTGCGGGCAAGCATCACCTGTTTCCTTCCTCCCTGGACGTGGCCGCCCTCAACGGATGCGGCCTCCTGACGGATGTCGCTCTTCCTATAGCCCACCGCAGGTGCATCGACAAGCGGACACCGGATGAAGCCGGCAGTCCGCGGCTCAATCCGTCGACGCGCGGCGGCGCCGCAGGGCGGCGAACGCCCCCAGGGCCGCGCCGACCGCGATGACGATCAGCCCGCGGGTCCACACCTCCGCCTCCACCTGCGTGGCGAGCACCACGCAGGAGAGCGCGCCCAGGACGGGGGCGGCGGTGTACGCCCGGAAGTGGGGCCGCTCCACGCGGTCGCGCCGCAGGACGAGGACGGCGGTGTTGACGATCATGAACACCACGAGGAGCAGCAGCACGAGGGTGGAGGCGAGGCTCGCCACGTCCCCGGTGAGCGCCAGCAGGAACGACAGGGTGGTCGTGGCCGCGATCGAGGCCCACGGGGTGCGGCGCCCGGGCAGCACACGGGTCAGGAAGCGGGGCAGGAGGCCGTCCCGTGCCATGCCGTACGCCAGGCGGGAGCTCATGATGCCGGTGAGCAGCGCGCCGTTGGCGACGGCGACGAGGGCGACGGCGCTGAACAGCTTCGGCGGCACCCCGCCCGCCTCCTTCACCACTTCGAGCAGCGGCCCGCTGGAGCGGGCCAGTGTCGCGGTGGGGACGGCGGCGGAGGCGACGACGCCCACGAGGACGTAGACGGCTCCCGCGGTCGTCAGAGCGCCGAACAGGGCGCGCGGGTACGAGCGACGCGGATCGCGGGTCTCCTCGGCGACGTTGACGGAGGTCTCGAAACCGACGAAGGAGTAGTACGCGAGCACCGTCCCGCCGAGGACCCCGGCGGCGGCCCCCGCGCCGGGGGCGCCGAGGCGGACGAGCCTGCCCGCTTCTCCGTCCCCGCGCAGGAACAGCCAGACCCCGAGGCCGACGACGAGGAGGAGGCCGCCCACCTCGACGACGGTCGCCGCCACGTTGGCGCGGGTGGACTCGCTGATGCCCCGGGCGTTCAGCAGGGCCAGGGCGCACAGGAAGAGGGCGGCCACCAGGACGACGGGCAGGCTGACGAAGGCGGTCAGGTAGTCGCCCGCGAAGCCCCGCGCCAGCGCGGCGACGGACACGATGCCCGCGGCGAGCATGCAGAACCCGGCGAGGAAGCCGGTGAACGGCCCGTAGGCGAGGGTGGCGTAGTGGGAGGCGCCGCCCGCCCTCGGGTACTTCGTGGCGAGCTCGGCGTACGAGGCGGCGGTCAGCAGCGACAGCAGCAGGGCGAGGAGGAGGGGCACCCACACGGCGCCGCCCGATCGGGCGGCGATCTGGCCGACGAGGACGTAGACGCCGGCGCCCAGCACGTCGCCGAGGATGAAGAAGTACAGCAGTGGTGTGGTCAGCGCCTTCTTGAGCGCGGTCTCGCTCTGCGGCGGGCCGCCCGGCGCCTGTGTGGAGGGGATGGTCACCCCTGTCGCCTACCCGTGGGGCGCGGCCGCAGACGGCAGGGGCTTGTGGTGTGCGCTGGACGGCCCATCGGCCTTCGGCCCATCGGCCCATCGGCCTTCGGCCCATCGGCCCATCGGCCATCGGCCCGCCGGCCCCGCCGCCTGCGGTCGCGGCGGGGCAGCCGTGCGCTCCGGGGCGCGCCCGGGCCGTCCCGCGCCCCCTGGGTTCCGCGCCGTGAGCGACGACCTGACCGGGAGCGGGCCGTCCAGCGGCCCGGTGCGGGCCGCGGGATCCGACGGCATGCCCTGCCCGCGTCCGCCGGCCTCGCTGCCCGCCGCCACACGTGTGACCGCAGGGAACAGGCCCGGGGCCAGGGGAGCGGACCGCGCCGCCGAGACGGCCGGGGCCCGGCCCGCGGCGCCGGCGGCCTGAGCGCGCGGTGGCCTGAGCGCGCGGTGGCCTGACCGTCGAGGCGGGCGCGGGCGCCGGCGCCCGCGCCCGCGCCGGCGTCGGGAGGTGGCGCCGGCCGTCGGGCCGGCCGCGGGACCCGCCGCTCAGGCGCCCGGCGGGGGAGCGGGGCGCTCCTGGAACGCCGCCAGGATGCGTTCCGCCGCGAGGGTGGCCGTCAGCCGGCCCTCCCTGACCTGGTCCTCGAGATCCGGGGCCAGCGCGCGCACCGCCGGGTCGGCGCGCAGCCGGCCGAGCAGCTCCTCCCGGACCATCGCCCAGGTCCACTCGACCTGCTGGTCCCGGCGCTTGGCGGCCAGCCGCCCCGTGGAGTCCAGCAGCGCCCGGTGCTGCTCCAGCCGCTCCCACACGGCGTCCAGCCCGGTCGACTCCCGGGCGCTGCAGTGCAGCACCGGCGGTGTCCAGAACGCGTCCCTGCCGTGCATCAGGCGCAGCGCGCCCGCCAGTTCCCGTGCCGCCGCCCGCGCGTCCCGCTCGTGCGGGCCGTCCGCCTTGTTGACGGCGATCACGTCGGCCAGCTCCAGGACGCCCTTCTTGATGCCCTGCAACTGGTCGCCGGTGCGGGCGAGGGTCAGCAGCAGGAAGGAGTCGACCATGCCGGCGACCGCCGTCTCGGACTGGCCCACCCCGACGGTCTCCACCAGGATCACGTCGTAGCCCGCCGCCTCCATGACCACCATCGACTCCCGGGTGGCCTTCGCGACCCCGCCCAGCGTGCCCGCGCTGGGGGAGGGCCGGACGAAGGCGTTCGGGTCGGTGGCGAGGCGCTCCATCCGGGTCTTGTCGCCGAGGATGGAGCCCCCGGTGCGGGTGGAGGAGGGGTCCACGGCGAGGACGGCGACCCGGTGGCCCAGCGAGGTCAGCAGGGTGCCGAAGGCGTCGATGAACGTCGACTTGCCGACGCCGGGCACCCCGCTCACGCCGATCCGCCGCGCCCGGCCGCTGTGCGGCAGCAGCTCGGTCAGCAACCGCTGCGCCAGCGCCCGGTGCTGCGCACGGGTGGACTCGACGAGCGTGATGGCGCGGGCCACCAGGGCCCGCTTGCCGTCGAGCACACCCTTCACGTACGTGTCGAGATCGATCGGTGCCATCGGGCGCTACAGCTCGTGGCCGAGGCCGGCGGACAGCCGTTTCACCAGGTCGTACGCCGCGTCCGGGATCACCGTCCCCGGCGGGAACACGGCCGTGGCGCCCGTCGCCAGCAGGGTCGGCACGTCCTGCGGCGGGATCACCCCGCCGACCACGATCATGATGTCCTCGCGGCCCTCCTCGGCGAGCTTCTCGCGCAGCGCCGGGACGAGCGTGAGGTGACCGGCGGCCAGCGAGGAGACCCCGACCACGTGCACGTCCGCCTCGACCGCCTGCCGGGCGACCTCCTCCGGCGTCTGGAACAGCGGGCCGACGTCGACGTCGAAGCCGAGGTCGGCGAAGGCGGTGGCGATCACCTTCTGGCCGCGGTCGTGGCCGTCCTGGCCCATCTTGGCGACCAGGATGCGCGGCCGGCGCCCCTCGGCCTCCTCGAAGGTTTCCACCAGGGCACGGGTGCGGTCCACGGACGGGGACCGGCCTGCTTCGTCGCGGTACACGCCGGAGATCGTACGGATCTGGCTCGCGTGCCGCCCGTACACCTTCTCCAGGGCGTCGGAGATCTCGCCGACGGTCGCCTTGGCGCGGGCCGCGCGCACGGCCAGTTCCAGCAGGTTCTCCTTGCCGTCGGCGGCCCGGGTCAGCGCGTCCAGGGCGTCCCGGCAGGCCTGCTCGTCCCGCTCCGCGCGCAGCCGGCGCAGTTTCTCGATCTGCTGGGCGCGCACGGAGGAGTTGTCGACCTTCAGCACCTCGATCTGCTCGTCGCTGTCCACCCGGTACTTGTTGACGCCGATCACCGGCTGGCGCCCGGAGTCGATGCGGGCCTGCGTCCGCGCGGCCGCCTCCTCCACGCGCAGCTTGGGGATGCCGGCGTCGATGGCCTGCGCCATGCCGCCCGCCCGCTCGACCTCCTGGATGTGCGCCCAGGCCTTGCGGGCGAGGTCGTAGGTCAGCCGCTCCACGTAGGCGCTGCCGCCCCACGGGTCGATGACGCGGGTGGTGCCGGACTCCTGCTGGAGGAGCAGCTGGGTGTTGCGGGCGATCCGCGCCGAGAAGTCGGTGGGCAGGGCCAGCGCCTCGTCCAGGGCGTTGGTGTGCAGCGACTGGGTGTGGCCCTGGGTCGCCGCCATCGCCTCCACGCATGTGCGCGTGACGTTGTTGAAGACGTCCTGCGCGGTCAGCGACCAGCCCGAGGTCTGCGCATGGGTACGCAGGGACAGCGACTTGGGGTTCTTCGGGTCGAACTGCCTCACCAGCTTCGCCCACAGCAGGCGGGCCGCGCGCAGTTTGGCGACCTCCATGAAGAAGTTCATGCCGATCGCCCAGAAGAACGACAGCCGGGGCGCGAACGCGTCCACGTCCAGGCCGGCCTCCCGCCCGGCGCGGATGTACTCGACGCCGTCCGCGAGGGTGTACGCCAGCTCCAGGTCGGCCGTGGCGCCGGCCTCCTGGATGTGGTAGCCGGAGATGGAGATGGAGTTGTAGCGCGGCATCCGCTGCGAGGTGTACGCGAAGATGTCCGAGATGATCCGCATCGACGGCTTCGGCGGATAGATGTAGGTGTTGCGGACCATGAACTCCTTGAGGATGTCGTTCTGGATGGTCCCCGCCAGCTTCTCCGGCGGCACCCCCTGTTCCTCCGCCGCCACGATGTACAGCGCCAGCACCGGCAGCACGGCGCCGTTCATCGTCATCGACACCGTCATCCTGTCCAGCGGGATGCCGTCGAACAGCTGGCGCATGTCGTAGATCGAGTCGATGGCCACGCCCGCCATGCCGACGTCGCCGGTCACCCGCGGGTGGTCGCTGTCGTACCCGCGGTGCGTGGGCAGGTCGAACGCCACCGACAGGCCCTTCTGGCCGGCCGCCAGGTTGCGCCGGTAGAACGCGTTGGACTCCTCGGCGGTGGAGAAGCCCGCGTACTGGCGGATCGTCCACGGCTGGTTGACGTACATCGTCGGGTACGGGCCGCGCAGGTACGGCGCGATGCCGGGGTAGGTGCCCAGGAAGTCCAGGCCCTCCAGGTCGCGCCCGGTGTACAGCGGCTTGACCCCGATGCCCTCCGGGGTCTCCCACAGCGGCGCGGAGCCCCCCGTGGCCCGCTCGACGGCCGCGCGCCACGCGTCGTCGCCGCCGTCGGCGACCGGGGTCCCCAGCTCGATGCCGGAGAAGTCGGGGATTCCCATCAGGACACTCCCATGCGGTCGAGGGTCGCGGACAGCACGTCCACCGCGTCGCAGCCCGCGAAGACGTACGAGTCGATGCCGGAGTAGTCGCCCCGGCCCGCCAGGAACACGTGGCGGGCCCCGGCCGCGCGCAGCGACCGGGCGGTCTCCTCGGCCTGCTCGGCGTAGCGGGCGTCGCTCGAGCAGAGGACGGCCTCGGCCGCTCCGCTGTCCTCGAAGCGGCCCCCGGTGACCGGTTCGATGCCGCCCGCCTGGAACAGGTTGGCCGCGAAGGCCGCGCGGGCGGTGTGCTCGGCCGGCGAGCCGAGGGTGGCCAGGAAGATCCGGGGCCGGGCGCCGGTCGCCGCCAGATGGGCGTCGGAGCGGGCGCGCAGTTCCTCGAACGCCTCGTCGCGGCGCACGCGCGGCAGCCCGCCCGAGGGCGGCTCGGGCGCGGGCGCACGCTCCACCGGCTTCTCCGACAGCAGCGGGAACTCGCTGACGCCGGTGATGGGTTCGCGCCGCCTGGCGAGCCTCTTGGAGCGCTCCGCCCAGGTCGTGGCCAGGTCGGTGCGGATCCGTCCGGAGCGCAGCACGGCCGCCTGGCCGCCGTCGCGTTCGATCGAGCGGAAGAACCGCCAAGCCGCCTGGGCGAGTTCGTCCGTCAGCCGCTCCACGTACCAGGATCCGCCCGCGGGGTCGACGACCCGCGCCAGGTGGGACTCCTCGATCAGGATGGAGGAGGTGTTGCGGGCGATCCGGCGGGCGAACGCGTCCGGCAGCCCGAGCGCGTGGTCGAACGGCAGGACGGTCACGGAGTCGGCGCCGCCCACTCCCGCGGCGAGCGTCGCGACCGTCGTGCGGAGCATGTTCACCCACGGGTCGCGGCGGGTCATCATCACCGGCGAGGTCACGACGTGCTGCGCCTGCGCGCCGGCCCGCGGCGCCCCGCACACCTCGGCGACCCGCGCCCACAGCCGGCGCGCCGCGCGCAGCTTGGCGATGGTCAGGAACTGGTCGGCGGTGGCCGCGTACCGGAACTCCAGCTGTCCGGCGGCCTGTTCGACCGTCAGCCTCGCCTCGGAAAGCTCCCGCAGATACGCCACACCGGTGGCCAGGGAGGCGCCCAGCTCCTGCGCGGCCGAGCCGCCCGCCTCGTGGTAGGGCAGCGCGTCCACGGTCAGCGCGCGCAGGCCCGGGTAGGTCTCGGCGCAGCGCGCGGCCAGCGATGCGTACGGCGCGAAGTCCAGTGCGGCGCCGGTACGGGCCTCGTACCCGAGCGGGTCGGCGCCCAGGTTGCCGCGCGCGGCCTTCGCGTCGACGCCCTTCTCCTCGTACAGCCGCAGCAGCGCCCCGGCGGCCTCCGCGGTGTCCCGTCCGGCGTCCAGGACGACGGGGGCGAGGTCCAGGTGGACGCCCTCCAGGGCCCGGCCCAGCTCGGCGACGGGGATGCCGCCCTCGCCCAGGACCAGCCACAGGGAGGTGGCGCCGTTCTCCAGGTCGGCCAGTACGGCGCCGTCGGCGAGCGCGGTGTGCCGCTGCCGCACGTCCCAGCCGCCCGCGATGCCGCCCTCGGGACGGGAGCCCCGCACGAACGGGGGGAAGCCGGGCAGTCCGGGGTCGGGCGCACCGTCGCGCGCGGTGTACAGGGGCCGCGTGCGCAGCCCGTCCTCCAGCGTCGTGGACAGGGCGTCCTCAGCTGCCGCGCCCGAGACTTCCTTGCCCGACTTGCGCAGCACGCCCTCGATCAGGCGTTGCCACTGCTCATGTGTCGCGTCAGGGAACTCGGCGGCCAGTGAGAGCCCGTCGTCAGGCAGGACCGTCATGGCTCGGATGCTAGGGCAGCGCGCTCAGGTGAGTGCAGAGCGCGGGCTGTGAGGTTTCTCCTCTTGCGGGGGCGAGCCGCGCCTCCCCCGTTCCGCACGGCCCCTGCCGGGTCCGGCGCCGGCGCGCACGGGGTCGCGCCCCGGCCGGGGGAGTGCGAACCGCACTCCCCGGAAAGTGAGGCATACCGGGGCATGCGGGGCAGAAAGGTGCCGGAGGTGCGGGTCGGGACGGTCGCGGACCGTGTCGCTGTTGGGCCGAACGGGTGACTTGGCGTAAGAATTGGCGGGTGCAACGATTGAGTGCGAGTCAGGTCGGGGGGAGCCGGTGAGCCGCTACGACGTCACCGATGAACAGTGGGAAGGGCTCGCCCAGGTCGTGCCGCTGCGGGGCCGGGACGCCTGGCCGTCCGCCGTGGACCACCGCTCGCTGCCCGATGCCGAGACCGAGACCCGGCGCCGGTTCGTGGTCCTGCGCGTCAACGTGTTCGCGGACGCCAGGGAAGTCGCCGAGACGCTGATGGCCGGCGCGCCGGTGCTGCTCGACCTGTCGGGCGCGGAGGGCGACGTCGCCAAGCGCGTCCTCGACTTCAGCACGGGCGTCGTCTTCGGGCTCGGCAGCGGGATGCACCGCGTGGACCGCAACGTGTTCCTCCTGACCCCGCCCGGCACGGAGGTCAGCGGCCTGATGGAAGGCGCCGGCGTCTCGGGCGGCTGAGCCACCGGCCCGGCCCCCGCCGGCTCCGGGCTGCGCGGGGGCCGGCGGTTCTTCGTCCGTCCGGGCCGTCGGCCGCTGTCGCGCCGAGCGGTCGGCGGCAACTCGCGCGTGACCGGTGGCAGCCGCCGCGGGGCGCGTGCCGCGCGCCGGCCGGCCCGGCGGCCGGTCCCGGCCGCTCGGAGACCGTGCCGCGCGGGGGCGCCGGGCAGCCGTGCCGGCCGCCCGGCGGCCGTGGGACCGCGCTGCGCGCCACCCGCGGTGGCACAGCGCTGCCCTTCCGCCCGCCGTGGGCCGCGCCCCGCGCGAGGCGGCGGCGCGGGCCGGCCGCGAGGGGCGGGTCCCCCGATCGTGGGAACGCTGCCGCAGCGAAACGGTTCCGCAGGCCGGCGGAGCCTACGGTCCGCATATGGCCGTGCCCTCCGTGTCCGCCGAACCCCCCGCGGCCGACGTGTCCGCCGGGACCGTTCCCGCGCCGTCCCGCTCGCCCCTCGACGTCCGCGCCCGGATCACGGAGCTGCGGTTGTCGGCGTTCGCCGGGCACCGCCGGGCCGCGTTCCCGCTGGGGCCGGTGACGGTGTTCGCGGGACCGAGCGGGTCGGGGAAGACGACCGCGCTCGCCGCGTACGAGGCGCTGGCCCGGCTCGGCGGCGGCGCCACCCTCGCCGAGGCGTTCCCGGATCCGTCCGCCCGTGTGCCGGAACGCGCACGGCCGGACGCGGGGGGACGGCGGGGCTTCCGCATCGGCTGCACGGCCGACGGCGCGGACGGCCCGGTCCGGCTCGACATCGCGGTGCAGGCCGAACCGGAGCTGCGGATCGTGGGGGAGCGGCTGACCGCCCGGGGCGTCGTCCTGCTGGAGACCGCCCTGCGCGACCCCGGCCGCCGTACCGTCCAGGCCGCCTGGCACACCGCGGGCTCCGCGCCGGTGACCCGCGCCCCCTTCCCCGACGACCTCCTCGGCACCGCCCTGCTGCCGTTGCGCGTGGCCGGCAAGACCGACGGACAGCGCCGTGTGCTGGCCGCGGCCGAGCAGATGGTCGTCGCCCTGCGGTCCGTGTTCCCCTGCGACCCGCGCCCCGACCGCATGCGCGTCCCGGCCCCCCTGGGCTCCGGCCGGCTGCTGCCCGGCTGCGACAACCTCGCCGCCGTGCTGTGGCGCACGCGCACGGAATGCGGCCGCCGGCACGGCCTGCTGGTGGAGGCGCTGCGCGCGGGCTGCGCGGGCCCGGTGGCCGACCTGGTCGCCGAGCCGCTGGCCGGCGGCACGGTACGGGCGCTGCTCGACCGCGGTGACGGCCTGCGCACCGCGGTGGCCCGGCTCGGCGACGGCGAGCTGCGCTACCTCGCGCTGACGCTGGTGCTGCTGACCGGCCCCGGCGTCCTGGACATGGACGCCCCGGGCGAGGTGCCGGACGCCCTGCGCACCCTCACGGTCCTCGCCGACGGCTTCGACCGCGGCCTGGACCCGTCGCAGCGCGGGGAACTGCTGCGGCTGGCCGCCCGGATGGGCGGGCGCGGCCACATCCGCTGTGTGGCCGCGGTCAGCGACGCCTCATGGGCCGCCGGGACCCCGGACGTCACGGTGGTACACATGAACGCGTGACTGAACACCCTGACCTGGCCGGACTCCAGCGCAGACTGGCGGAGTTCGCCGCCGCGCGGAACTGGCAGCCGTACCACACCCCCAAGAACCTCGTCTCCGCCCTGTCGGTGGAGGCGTCCGAACTGCTCGAGATCTTCCAGTGGCTGACCCCGGAGGAGTCGGCCCGGGTGATGGAGGACCCCGGCGCCGCGCACCGGGTGACCGACGAGGTCGCCGATGTGCTGGCCTATCTGCTGCAGCTCTGCGAGGTGCTCGGCATCGACCCGCTGGCCGCTCTGGCCGCCAAGATCGAGCGCAACGAACACCGGTTCCCGGTACCCGAGCCGGACGGCCAACAACCGGACTGCTGAGATCCGTTATCACTGTCCGTAGTTGAATTGCGTGCCGAATCAGAATTGTTGTCCACAGATTTCGGTCTTCCTCTAGCTTTTCGCACCAAGCACCCTCACGCTGGGTAGTGAACAAGGGAGTTCAAGCAGACGTGCGGCAGCGCACGGAGGAGACGGACGGGGGGCACCGCATGGACGCGGTTCGGCTCATCCTCATGAGCAGGCGTGCGCTGGCGGGCGGCACCGACACGGCGGAGATGATGGCGGAGGTCTGGCAGGCCCAGGCCCTGGCGCAGGCGATCGGGAGCCGCCTCGCGGTCTCCGGCCCGCCGGAGCTGCGCGGCGAGGCGCTGGGGCTGACCGAGCTGGCGGGCCGGGGCTGCGGGGTCCTCGATCCGCCCGAACTCGATCCGGGCGACCTGCGCGCCGCTCAGCTCACCGAGCTGGACGACGCCCGGGAGACCCTGCTCCGCCTCGGCGGCCTGCTCGGCGAGGTCGGCATGGCCCTCGTCGGCATGGCCAGCGGCGCCGCCGACGAGACGACGTACTGGCAGTGCATGGAGGCCATCGACGCGGCCGACGAGTCCCGCGACCGCGTCCGGGAGATGCTGCGCAAGCTGGCGGCCCGCGAGGAGGTCCTGCCGGGAAGCGGCAGCGAGAGCAGCCCGTCGGGCGCCGTGTGAGGCCCCGGCCGGCCGCATGGTGCGGGGGAGGCGCGCGTCCCGCACCGGCCGCCCGGCCCGAGCCGCCGTTGCGGCCTGAGCCGGTTCTCCGGACCGGTTCGGTCCACCGGCCAAGTCAGTCTCCCGGACCGAGCCCGCACCACGCAGGCCCCGCACCCCGCCCCCGCACCCGCATCCCGCAGGCCCCGCATCCCGCGCCTCCCGCTCCCCGCAGTCCGGCTCCGGCAGGCCCGGCGGCCATCGCCGGCACCGCTCACCGGCCGGTGCCGAGGCCCGCGCCGGGCGGACGATTCACCCGACCGGGGACGGCCGTGCCCGGCCCACCGAGGGGGAGGACGGGGCGCGCGGCGTGCAGGATAGGTGTATGGACCTTCGAATCTTCACCGAGCCCCAGCAGGGGGCCACGTACGACACCTTGCTCACCGTGGCGAAGGCCACCGAGGACCTCGGCTTCGACGCCTTCTTCCGCTCGGACCACTATCTCCGCATGGGCAACGTGGACGGCCTGCCCGGCCCCACGGACGCCTGGATCACCCTGGCCGGCCTGGCCCGCGAGACCCAGCGGATCCGCCTCGGCACCCTGATGACGGCCGGCACCTTCCGCCTGCCCGGCGTGCTCGCCATCCAGGTCGCCCAGGTCGACCAGATGTCCGGCGGCCGGGTGGAACTGGGCCTCGGCGCAGGCTGGTTCGAGGAGGAGCACAAGGCGTACGGCATTCCGTTCCCGAAGGAGAAGTTCGCGCGGCTGGAGGAGCAGCTCGCGATCGTCACCGGGCTCTGGGCGACCGAGGTCGGCAAGACCTTCGACTTCCACGGCACGTACTACGACCTCACCGAGTCGCCGGCCCTGCCCAAGCCCGCCCAGAAGAAGGTTCCGGTGCTGATCGGCGGTCACGGCGCCACCCGCACCCCGCGGCTGGCCGCCCGGTACGCCGACGAGTTCAACATCCCGTTCGCCTCGATCGAGGACAGCGAGCGGCAGTTCGGCCGGGTGCGCGCCGCCGCGGAGGAGGCCGGCCGCCGCGCGGACGACCTGACGTACTCCAACGCGCTGGTGGTCTGCGTCGGCCGGGACGACCAGGAGGTCGCCCGCCGCGCCGCCGCGATCGGCCGCGAGGTCGACGAGCTCAAGGCCAACGGGCTGGCCGGCTCCCCGGCCGAGGTCGTCGACAAGATCGGCCGCTACGCGGAGATCGGTTCCCAGCGGATCTACCTGCAGATCCTCGACCTGGACGACCTCGACCACCTGGAGCTGATCGCCACGCAGGTCAAGCCGCAGCTGCCGTGACACGCCCCGCGCGGCCCGCTCCCCGCCCGGCGCGCCGGGCGGGGAGCGCGATGTGACAGGGCTGTGGCCGGAACTGTGGCGTCCGTCACTGCCCCGGCGGGGCGGCCCTGGTCGGATCGCCGGATGGACGACGAATCCCCGCTCGGTGCCTTGTTCGCTCTGCTCATCCCCGGAGTCTTGCTGGCGGTCCCCGTCTGGGTGATCGCGGTCGTCGTCAAGGCCGTGTCCGTGGCCCTGCCCGGCCGGCGCCCGGACTGGCCGCAGGACCTGCTGCGCTGGGGTGCCTGGATGGCCGGTTCGGCCGCGGTCATCGTCTACCTGCTGGGCGCCGGAACGGTCGCGTTTTCCGTGCACGAGGCCTCCTCCGGTGCGGACTCGACCCCGGCCTACGAGTGCCGCGACGACGTCCCGGCAGGCCGGCTCGTCGGCCAGACGGCCTCCTGGGTGCCGCTGCGCTTCGACTGCGTCCTCGACGACGGCAGCACCGTGCCGAGCAGTCCCGCCTACTTCTGGATCAACACGCTCGTGGTCGGACTGGTCCTGGCCGCGGTGGCCTGCGGGGTGATGTCGGGCACCGTGTCCGAGGGCCGGCCGGAGCCGCACGCGCCGTCCACGGAGCCCGGGCCGACCGACGTCTCCGGGCCCGCGTGAGCGGGGGGGGGGGGCTCCCGCGTGCTGAAGGCCCGCCGGGAACGCCTGCCCGCGGGAGCCTGCCCGTGCCTCGCGGCGACCGCCCGCCCGTGCCGCGCAGCGACCGCGCCCGGCCGGCCGTACGCAGCATGAGCGCCACCCGTGTCCCGACCCGGACGGCGCCCCCGGCAGCGCGCGCCCGGCCGGCGCACCGGCACGCCGCCCGGCACGAGACGGCACGGGACGGCGCGGGAGGGCGCGAGGCGGCGCGGGGCGGCCTCCGCGCGGCGCGTCCGGGCCGCCGAAGGACGGACGGTCCGGCGGACCACCGGCCGCGAGCGCCGCGGCCGGCCCGGCGCGGACCGGCCGGACCCGCGCGCGGCCCCGGAAAACCGGTGGTCGGCGCGGTCGCGGACCGGGAGACTCGACCGCATGTTCGTGACGATCTCCACCACCGGCACGGCCGGTGACCCGGCCACCGACCTGGGGTACCTGCTGCACAAGCACCCGGATCGGGCACAGGCGTTCTCCACCTCGTACGGCACGGCCCACGTGTTCTACCCCGAGGCGGACGCCCGGCGCTGCACGGCCGCGCTCCTGCTGGAGATCGACCCCGTCGCGCTGGCCCGGCGCGGCAAGGGCAAGGGCCGCGGCGGCGCGCCCGACGCCGCCCTCGCGCAGTACGTCAACGACCGCCCCTACGCCGCCTCCTCACTGCTCGCGGTCGCGCTCAGCAGCGTGTTCTCCAGCGCCCTGCGGGGGGTGTGCGCCGCCCGCCCCCTGCGGGCGGCGACGCCGCTGCCGCTGCGCATCGAGGTGCCGGCGCTGCCGGCCCGCGGCGGCGCCGCCCTCGTACGCCGCCTCTTCGCACCGCTCGGCTGGACCGTGACCGCCGACCCCGTGCCGCTCGACACCGCGTTCCCGGAGTGGGGGGACTCCCGGTACGTCCGCCTGGTGCTGGAGTCGGAGACCCTCACCCTCGCCGAGGCGCTGCGCCACCTGTACGTCCTGCTGCCGGTGCTCGACGACGCCAAGCACTACTGGGTCTCCTCTGAGGAGGTCGACAAGCTGCTGCGGGCCGGCGAGGGCTGGCTGGCCGGCCACCCGGAGCAGCAGCTCATCACCAGCCGGTACCTGTCCCGGCGCCGGTCGCTGACCCGCGAGGCGCGGGAGCGGCTGGAGCTGGTGCGGCTGGCGGAGGCCGACGACAGCCGGGTCGAGGAGATCGACAACGCGGTGGAGGAGGAGACCGGGGAGCCGGAGGAGAAGCCTGCGCCGCTCGCCGTGCAGCGCAGGGAGGCGATCCTCGCCGTCCTCCGCGCGTCCGGCGCCGCCCGAGTGCTCGATCTCGGATGCGGACAGGGGCAGTTGGTGCAGGCCCTGCTCAAGGAGGCGCGGTTCACGGAGATCGTGGGCGTCGACGTCTCGATGCGGGCGCTCACCGTCGCGGCCCGCCGGCTCGGGCTGGACCGCATGGGCGAACGCCAGGCGGCCCGCGTGCGGCTCGTCCAGGGCTCGCTCGCCTACACCGACAAGCGGCTGGGGGGCTACGACGCCGCCGTGCTCAGCGAGGTGATCGAGCACGTCGACCCGCCTCGCCTGCCCGCCCTGGAGTACGCCGTGTTCGGGCACGCCCGCCCGCGCACGGTCGTCGTGACCACCCCGAACGTCGAGTACAACGTCCGCTGGGAGACCCTGCCCGCCGGGCACGTCCGGCACGGCGACCACCGCTTCGAGTGGACCCGTGAGGAGTTCCGCGCCTGGGCGGGCGCGGTCGCCGCACGGCACGGCTACGAGGTCGCGTTCCGGCCCGTGGGACCCGAGGACCCGGAGGTGGGGCCGCCCACCCAGATGGCCGTGTTCGAGAGCAGCACCGTGAAGGAGGCGAAGGCGGCATGACCGGCACGCGCACGGGACGGGTCCTCCCCGTCACCGACCTCTGCCTCGTCGTCCTCGTCGGCGCCTCCGGCTCCGGCAAGTCGACGTTCGCGCGCAGGCACTTCAAGCCCACCGAGGTGATCTCCTCCGACTTCTGCCGGGGTCTCGTCTCCGACGACGAGAACGACCAGAGCGCCACCGGGGACGCCTTCGACGTGCTGCACTACATCGCCGGCAAGCGGCTCGCCGCCGGCCGCCGCACCGTCGTGGACGCCACCAGCGTGCAGCAGGACAGCCGGCGGCAGCTGGTCGAGCTGGCCAGGAAGCACGACGTGCTGCCCGTCGCCATCGTCCTGGACATGCCGGAAGAGGTCTGCGCCGCGCGCAACGCGGCCCGCGCCGACCGGGCCGGCATGCCCCGCCGGGTCATCCAGCGGCACATCCGCGAACTGCGCCGGTCGCTGCGCCACCTGGAACGCGAGGGCTTCCGCACCGTGCACGTGCTGCGCGGGGTGGAGGAGGCCGAGAGCGCCACCGTCGTCACCGAGAAGCGCCACAACGACCTCACCCACCTCACCGGCCCCTTCGACATCATCGGCGACGTGCACGGCTGCTCCGCCGAACTGGAGGCGCTGCTGGCCCGGCTGGGCTACGCCGACGGCGTGCACCCCGAGGGCCGGACCGCCGTGTTCGTCGGGGACCTGGTCGACCGCGGCCCGGACAGCCCCGGCGTGCTGCGCCGCGTGATGGCGATGGTGAAGTCCGGCGACGCGCTGTGCGTCTCCGGCAACCACGAGAACAAGTACGGCCGCCACCTCAAGGGCCGCAGGGTCCAGCCCACCCACGGGCTCGCCGAGACCATCGCGCAGATGGAGACCGAGAGCGAGGAGTTCCGCGCCGAGGTACGGGAGTTCATCGACCAGCTGGTCAGCCACTACGTCCTGGACGGCGGCCGGCTCGTGGTCTGCCACGCCGGCCTGCCGGAGAAGTACCACGGCCGCACCTCGGGCCGGGTCCGCTCGCACGCCCTGTACGGCGACACCACCGGCGAGACCGACGAGTTCGGGCTGCCGGTGCGCTACCCGTGGGCGGAGGACTACCGGGGCCGGGCGGCCGTGGTCTACGGGCACACGCCCGTGCCGGAGGCCACCTGGCTCAACAACACCATCTGCCTGGACACCGGCGCCGTCTTCGGCGGCAAGCTGACCGCGCTGCGCTGGCCGGAGCGGGAACTGGTCGACGTGCCCGCCCGGCAGGTCTGGTACGAGCCGGTGAGGCCGCTGCGCGTGGAGGCGCCCGGCGGGCACGACGGGCGGCCGCTGGACCTGGCGGACGTGCACGGCCGCCGGGCCGTGGAGACCCGGCACGCGGGCAGGGTCGCGATCCGGGAGGAGAACGCGGCGGCGGCCCTGGAGGTCATGAGCCGTTTCGCGACCGACCCGCGCCTGCTGCCGTACCTGCCGCCGACCATGGCGCCCACCGAGACCTCGCAGGCCGAGGGCTACCTGGAGCACCCGCGGGAGGCCTTCGCGCAGTACGCGCGGGACGGGGTCGCGCGCGTGGTGTGCGAGGAGAAGCACATGGGCTCGCGCGCCGTGGCCCTGGTGTGCCGGGACGCGGAGGCGGCGCGCGAGCGGTTCGGGACGGACGGTCCCACCGGCTCGCTGTACACCCGCACCGGGCGGCCGTTCCTCGACGACCCCGAGACGACCGAGGAGGTCCTCGGCCGTCTGCGCGCGGCGATCACGGGCGCCGGCCTGTGGGACGAACTCGGCACGGACTGGCTGCTGCTGGACGCCGAGCTGATGCCGTGGTCACTGAAGGCGTCGGGTCTGCTGCGCAGCCAGTACGCGGCCGTGGGCGCGGCCTCCGCGGCGGTGTTCCCGGGCGCGCTCGCCGCCCTGGAGGCGGCGGCCGCGCGCGGCGCCGATGTGGCCGGGCTGCTGTCCCGCCAGCGGGAACGCGCCGCGGACGCCGCCGCGTTCACCACCGCCTACCGCCGCTACTGCTGGACCACCGAGGGCCTGGACGGGGTCCGGCTCGCCCCCTTCCAGATCCTCGCCGTCCAGGGCCGCAGCCTCGCCGCCCTGCCGCACGACGCGCAACTCGCGCTGATCGACCGGATGGTGGAGCACGACGGCAGCGGACTGCTGCAGACCACCCGGCGGCTGTACGTCGACACCGGCGACCCGGAGTCGGTGCGCGCGGGCGTCGACTGGTGGCTGGAGATGACCGGACGCGGCGGCGAGGGCATGGTCGTCAAGCCGGTCGGCGCGCTGGTCCGCGGCGCGGACGGGCGCCTGGTGCAGCCCGGCCTCAAGTGCCGGGGCCGTGAGTACCTGCGGATCGTCTACGGCCCCGAGTACACCCGGCCGGACAACCTCGCCCGGCTGCGCCGGCGCGTGCTGAACCACAAGCGCTCCCTCGCCCTGCGCGAGTACGCCCTCGGCCTGGAGGCCTTGGACCGGCTCGCGGACGGGGAGCCGCTGTGGCGGGTGCACGAGGCGGTGTTCGGCGTGCTGGCGCTGGAGTCCGAGCCGGTGGACCCCCGCCTGTGACCGTTCCGCCACCGCCCGCCCGCCCGGCCGGCCGCGAGGCCCTGGCCCCGCCCACCGCCGAGCCGCTGGTCCCGGCCGCCGGCGGCTCGGCGGTGGCCGGCGATCGGTGAGCCTGCGGCGTTCACCGGTCTCGACGGCGCGCCCGCATGTGCCCGTTCAGGTCGACCGGGTCAGGCTCACGCGAAGGCGGATCGCGCGGCCGCGTGGAACTGCACGTACTCGATGACCGCGCCTCCGGGGTGCTGCACGGTCAGGTTCCGGCCGGTGGGGACCTCGTTGGGGCCGTCGAGGATCTCTCCGCCGTGTCGCTCGGTGAGGCTCAGGATCCGGTCGATGGACTCGACGATCGCGGTGGCGTGGGTGCCGCGGTAAGGCGCCAGGGCTTCCTCGGAACCTGCCAGGAGCAGATAGCCGCCGACGCTCGCGAGGTCCAGACCGCGGTAGGTGAACCGCAGCCGTGGCTGCTCGCCGGTCAGCTCGACGAAGGTCGGCAATGCCACGTCCAGGTCGTCGACGTAGACACGGGCAAGGGTGGCAAGGACCGTCACGGCCATCTCCTAGATCATTTCGGTTTTCCCGAAATATCGAAGCGATCTGCATACTACGGGTGGCACACGGTCGAAGACGAGGAGGGCCGGTGGGACAGCCCGACCACGCGGACTGGGATCTGGCTGCGGTGCTCCGCGCCCTGGGCGATCCGGTCCGGTTGGAACTGGTCCGCCGAATGGCCGAGAACGGTGAGTGTGCGTGCAGCCCGGACGGTGTGGACGTGCCCAGATCGACGCTGTCCAATCATTGGCGCATCCTGCGCGAAGCCGGGATCACCCGGACACGGCGGATCGGAAAGGCGCGTCTGATGGCTCTGCGCCGCGCCGAGCTGGACGCCCGCTTTCCGGGACTCCTCGCCGCCGTGCTGGCCGCAGGCGGGCGACGAGTGCCGTAGCCGGCAGGCGACGTTGTACGCACGCACCCAGGGGAGCGGAAGGGCGTCGCTCCCCACGCCGATACGGTCGCCGTCGCCGGTCGCCGGTCGCCGGTAGCCGTCGCCGCCCGCCGCCCGGCGCCCGACGGTCCGCGGCGGCGCCGCCGCCCCCCGCGGACCGGTTGTCGTCACGAGGACGAGAAGCGGGGGGCGTAAAACGGCCGCACGGAGGATGAAGGGGGGCCCTGGCGGTCAGGATGGAGACATGGGATTCCATGTCGACTCCGAGGCCGGGCGGCTGCGCCGCGTCATCCTGCACCGGCCGGATCTGGAGCTCAAGAGGCTCACCCCCAGCAACAAGGACGCCCTCCTGTTCGACGACGTGCTCTGGGTGCGCCGGGCGCGCGCCGAGCACGACGGGTTCGCCGACGTCCTGCGTGACCGCGGGGTCGTCGTCCACCTCTTCGGGGACCTGCTCGCCGAGACCCTGGAGATCCCCGAGGCCCGCGCACTGGTGCTGGACCGCGTCTTCGACGAGAAGGAGTACGGCCCGCTCGCCACCGACCACCTGCGCGCCGCCTTCGACCGGATGCCGCCGTCCGAACTGGCCGAAGCCCTGGTGGGCGGCATGACCAAGCGGGAGTTCCTGGACGCCCACGCCGAACCGACCTCGGTCCGCTTCCACGTCATGGAACTGGACGACTTCCTGCTGCGTCCGCTGCCCAACCACCTCTTCACCCGGGACACCTCGGCGTGGATCTACGACGGCGTCTCCATCAACGCCATGCGCTGGCCCGCCCGGCAGCGCGAGACCGTCCACTTCGAGGCGATCTACCGCCACCATCCGCAGTTCCGTGACGAAACGTTCCGCATCTGGTCCCGCGGCCAGGTCGACTACCCCTCCACCATCGAGGGCGGCGACGTGCTGGTGATCGGCAACGGGGCCGTCCTCATCGGGATGAGCGAGCGCACCACCCCGCAGGCCGTGGAGATGCTGGCGCACAAACTGTTCGCGGCCGGCTCGGCGCGTACGATCGTGGCGCTCGACATGCCGAAGCGGCGTGCCTTCATGCATCTGGACACGGTCATGACCATGGTCGACGGGGACACCTTCACCCAGTACGCCGGCCTGGGCATGCTCCGTTCCTACACCATCGAACCGGGGGCCGGGGAGCGGGAGCTGAAGGTCACCGACCATCCTCCGGAGCACATGCACCGCGCGATCGCCGCCGCGCTCGGCCTCGGCGAGATCCGCGTGCTGACCGCCACGCAGGACGTGCACGCCGCCGAACGCGAGCAGTGGGACGACGGCTGCAACGTCCTCGCCGTCGAGCCCGGCGTCGTCGTCGCCTACGAGCGGAACGTGACCACCAACACCCATCTGCGCAAGCAGGGCATCGAGGTGATCGAGATCCCGGGCAGCGAGCTCGGCCGGGGCCGGGGCGGTCCCCGGTGCATGAGCTGCCCCGTCGAACGGGACGCCGTATAGAAATGTGGATGGTCGTATAGACTTCCAGGGTCTTGTGTCGTCGTACGTCTGGAGCGCCCCCATGGCGACAGTGCCGACCGCCCTCGCCGGCCGCCACTTCCTCAAGGAGCTGGACTTCACCGAGGAGGAGTTCCGCGGTCTGGTCGAGCTGGCCGCCGAGCTG
The DNA here is from genome assembly GCF_040613915.1 of Streptomyces sp. NPDC006193. NCBI lineage: Bacteria > Bacillati > Actinomycetota > Actinomycetes > Kitasatosporales > Streptomycetaceae > Streptomyces > Streptomyces sp. NPDC006193. The sequence continues at coordinate 354,239 of NZ_JBEXTB010000001.1, read as the reverse complement.
AAGGCCGCCAAGAAGGCCGGTGCCGAGACGCCGTACCTGCGGGGCAGGAACATCGCGCTGATCTTCGAGAAGACCTCGACGCGCACCCGCTGCGCGTTCGAGGTCGCCGCCGCCGACCAGGGCGCCCACACCACCTGCCTCGACCCCTCCGGCTCGCAGATCGGGCACAAGGAGTCCGTCAGGGACACCGCCCGGGTCCTCGGCCGGATGTACGACGCGATCGAGTACCGGGGCGACAGCCAGGCCAAGGTCGAGGAGCTGGCCGCGTACGCCGGCGTGCCCGTCTACAACGGCCTCACCGACGACTGGCACCCCACCCAGATGCTCGCCGATGTGCTCACCATGACCGAGCACAGCGCCAAGCCGCTGCGGAAGATCGCCTTCGCCTACCTCGGCGACGCCCGCTTCAACATGGGCAACTCCTACCTGGTCACCGGCGCCCTGCTCGGCATGGACGTGCGGATCGTGGCCCCGAAGTCCTACTGGCCCGCCCAGGAGGTCGTGGACCGCGCCCGGGGCCTCGCCGCGTCCAGCGGCGCCCGCATCACCCTCACCGAGGAGGTCGCCGAGGGCGTCGCCGGCGCCGACTTCGTCGCCACCGACGTCTGGGTCTCCATGGGCGAGCCCAAGGAGGTGTGGAAGGAGCGGATCGCCGCCCTCGCCCCCTACGCCGTGACCATGGACGTGCTGCGCGCCACCGGCAACCCGGACGTCAAGTTCCTGCACTGCCTGCCGGCCTTCCACGACCTCGGCACCACGGTGGGGCGGGAGATCCACGACGCCTACGGCCTGCGGTCGCTGGAGGTGACGGACGAGGTCTTCGAATCCGCCCACTCGGTCGTCTTCGACGAGGCCGAGAACCGCCTGCACACGATCAAGGCAGTGCTGGTAGCCACACTCGCCTGACCAGCCGTATCCTGACCGGCGGCCCGGACCCACCCCTTCCGGGACCGCCGCCCGCAGCCCCACCACGGCTGCCCGCACCACCAGAAACGAGCACCACCCGCATGCCCGCTCCCCGTATCAAGCCCCCGCACCTGCTCGTCGCCGAATCCGGCGCCGACCGCGAGGGACACGGCCTCAAGCGCACGATGGGCCTCTTCCAGCTCATCTGCTTCGGCGTCGGCGCCATCGTCGGCACCGGCATCTTCGTCGGCCTCTCCGACTCCGTCGCCCAGGCCGGCCCGGCCGTCGTCCTCTCCTTCGTCCTCGCCGCGCTCACCTGCGTCTTCACCGCCTTCTCCTTCGCGGAGCTGGGCGGCGCGATCCCGGTCTCCGGCTCCTCGTACTCCTTCGCCTACGCCGGCCTCGGCGAGTCCACCGCCTTCCTGGTCGGCTGGTGCCTGCTCCTGGAGTACGGCGTCTCCATCTCGGCCGTCGCCGTCGGCTGGAGCCAGTACGTCAACGAGCTGCTGCACAGCCTCACCGGACTGCAGTTCCCGGCCGCCCTGTCGGCCGGCCCCGGCGAGGGCGGGATCGTCAACCTCCCGGCGGTGATCGTCATCGCCCTGGCCTCCGTGCTGCTGGTGCGCGGCGTCCGGGAGAGCGCCCGCGCGACGGCCGCCATGGCCGCCGTGAAGCTGGCGATCCTGCTCGCCTTCTGCGCCATCGGCTACAGCGCCTTCAAGGACGGCAACCTCACCCCGTTCTCCCCGGCCGGCCTCGGCGGCATCGGCGCGGGCACCACCGCCGCGTTCTTCTCCTACATCGGCTTCGACGCGATCACCACGGCCGGCGAGGAGGCGAAGAACCCGCGCCGCGACATCCCCGTCGCGATCATGGTGTGCATGGGCATCGTGACTCTCCTCTACTGCGCGGTCGCGCTCGCCGCCATCGGCGCCGTCGGCGGCGACCAGGTCGCCGGACGCCCCGCGGCCCTGTCCTACGTCGTCAACGAGGTCACCGGCTCCACCGTCGGCGGCGGCGTCATCGCCTTCGGCGCGGTCGTCGCCATCGCCTCCGTGGTCCTCGCCGTGATGTACGGCCAGACCCGCATCCTGATGTCGATGTCCCGCGACGGCCTGATCCCGCGCGTCTTCGAGAAGGTCTCCCCGAGGACGTCCACGCCGGTCGCCGGCACGCTGATCGTCGCCGTCGTCTTCGCCGTCCCGGCGGCCTTCGCCTCCCTCGACGCGGTGATGAACCTGTGCACCATCGGCACGCTCGCCGTCATGGCCGCCGTCAACCTCGCGGTGATCGCCCTGCGCCGCCGCGAGCCGGGCCTCAGCCGCAGCTTCCGCGTGCCCCTCTACCCCGTGGCCCCGCTGCTCGGCGTCGCCTTCTGCCTGTACCTGATGTACGAGACCGGCTGGCAGACCTGGCTCCAGTTCGCCGTGTTCCTCGCGGTGGGCCTGCTGATCTACGCCGGCTACGGCCGCCGGCACTCCACGCTGGCCGGCGCCGCGCCGGACGGCGTCACGCCGGACGCCGCTGAGCGGGAACGGCAGGCAGTCTGAACCACACCGCCTTGCCCGACGGGGTGGGGCGGTGACCGCAGGAGGAGCTGAGGGCGCGGATCAGCAGCAGCCCGCGTCCGCCCTCCTGCCAGACGTCGGGCTCCTCGATCACCGGCCGGGTCAGATGGCCGGGCGGCGCCGGATCCGGATCGTGCACCTCGACCTGGCAGCCCGTCGGCCGCAGCTCCACCACCAGCTCTATCGGGCCGCGACCGGCGGTGTGCTCCACCGCGTTGGCCACCAGCTCGGCCGTGAGCAGCTCCGCCGTGTCGCAGTCGGCCGTGTGCTCCACGTCGGTGAGGGCCGAGCGCACCAGCGCACGCGCCACCGGCACCGCGGCGGCGGTGTGCGGCAGCGCGATGCGCCAGGAGGCCGGTTCGGCGGGGCGTTCGTGCAAAGCGAGTCCGTTCATGGAGCAGGCTGTCCTGCTTTCGACCCTAGGAATGGTACGGGCCCGGCCGCCCAGGCCGTCGGCGGGCTTCGCCCGGGACCGTCCGCCCCGGTGCGCGGCGGCTCACCCCGGCCCGCGTCCGCCTTCCCCCGCCCGGCCCCCCTGTCACCCCGCCGTCGCCCCCGCCGTCGCCGACCGGTGACCGTGCGACGGCTCCGGCCCCGGCGCCGTTCCGGCCCCTGCCGCGCGGGCGGCGGGCCGGGTCACAGGCCCGCGAACCGCGCCCCCGCGTCCCGCAGCCGGTTGTGCAGACCCCGGAAGACCTCCGCCGAGCGGACGCCCGGCCAGCCGGAGGGCAGCAGGTGGGCGGGCAGCCCCGGGTCGGTGTAGGGGAGGCGGCGCCAGGAGTCCAGGGCCAGGACGTAGTCGCGGTACGCCTCCTCGGGCGGCGGGGTGCCGGGGCGCTGCTGCCAGGCGTGCAGCACGGGGGCGTACACGTCCAGGAAGCGCTCGTGCTCCTTGGCGATCGCGGCCAGGTCCCACCACCGGGACACGGCCTCGGCCGTCGGAGCGAAACCCAGGTGCTCGCCGCGGAAGAAGTCCACGTACGGATCCAGTTTCAGCCGGTGCAGCGTGTGCTCCGCCTCCTCGTGCAGCCTGGCCGGGGCGATCCACACGCCGGGGGCCGCCGTGCCGAAGCCCAGACGGGCCAGCCGCGACCGCAGGACGTGCCGCTTCTGCCGCTCCGACTCCGGCACCGAGAACACCGCGAGCACCCAGCCCTCGTCCTCGGCGGGGGCGGTCGGGTGGATGCGCCGGTCGCCGTCCTCCAGCAACTGCCGTGCCTCCGCGGACAGTCCGTACCCGGCCGCGCCGGACTCCGTGCGGGCGGGCAGCAGCAGACCGCGCCGTTTGAGCCGGGACACCGAGGAGCGCACGGAGGGCGCGTCCACGCCGAGCGCGGCCAGGAGCCGGATCAGCTCGGCGACGGGCACCGGGCCGGGCATGAAGCGGCCGTACGCGCCGTAGAGCGTGACGATGAGGGACCTGGGGGCGTGCTGCTCGGACACGTTGATCATTTTAGGTCGTCGGCATCCGGGGCTCCCCGCCGGTGCGCCGGCGGAACGCACACCCCGCATCGGCCGTGCGCCGGCCGCGCGTCGGGGGCGGCGGACCCGTGCCTCTCCCGGACGGGCCCATGACGCGCCCCCGTTGGGGTGACGGTCACGTCCGCCGGAGTGACCGCCCGGTACGAGTGGGAACCATGGACCCCACGCAATCCGGGAGGTATCCCATGCCCGTACGCCCCTTCCTCGCCACGGCCCTCGGCACCGCTGCCCTGCTGTGCGCCGCCGCCGGCCCGGCCGGCGCCGACCCCGCCGAGTTCATCACCGTCGACCCCGTCGGCCGCGTCGCCCCCGACGGCACGGTGACGCTCTCCGGCAGCTACCGCTGCACCGGCGGCACCGGACCGGTGCTCATCAGCTCGTCGGTCAGCCAGGGCGATCCCCGTTTCCAGTACGGCGTCGGCGGCGGCGTCGCCCGCTGCGACGGTGCCGAGCACCGCTGGGAGAACTCCGGGAAGCTCCCGGACCGGACGCTGGAGACGGACGCGCTGAAGGCGGGGACGCCCGGGGCGGCGAAGTCGGACGACAAGGCGTCGAAGGAGGAGAAGGCTCCGAAGGCCGGGGAGCGCAAGGCCGGGGAGCGGAAGGCCGAGCAGGCGAAGGGCAAGCAGGCGAAGGGCCGGTCGAAGGGCACGCAGCAGAAGGGCAAAGAGACGAAGGGCAAGCAGCCGAAGGGCAGGGCCGCGCACGGCAAGGGGACGAAGGAGGGCGCGTCGGGGACGGGGCAGCCGAAGGCGGGGGCGGCGCATGTCCAGGCCACCCTCACCGAGCTGCGCCCCTCGGGCATCCTCCTGCTCCCCGCCTTCCACGCGGTGACGGACCAGGACGTCACCCTGACGGAGGAGACCGTCGCCGCTCCCGCCGCCGGCCGCGCCGGTCACCCCGCCGGCTGATCCGCGGCCGACGTCCGATCCCTCCTGGGGTCAGGCGCGGCCGCCCCTCCCGGTCCGGCGGGGCACCCCTCCGCCGGACCGCCGGGGCCGGGGCGGCGCAGCGCGGCGACGAACTTGTACCGCGAACCCCGGTACACCGAGCGCACCCACTCCACCGGAGTGCCCCGCGCGTCCCGCGAGTGCCGGGACAGCAGCAGCATCGGCAGCCCCACGTCGGTGCCGAGCAGGTGCGCCTCGCGCGGGGTGGACAGCGAGGTCTCGATGGTCTCGTCGGCCTCGGCGAGACGGACGCCGTACACCTCGGCGAGCACCGTGTACAGCGACGGGCAGGCGGCGAGGGACCGGCGCAGGCCGGGGAAGCGCCGTACGGACAGGTGGGTCGTCTCGATCGCCATCGGTTCGCCGCCGGCCAGCCGCAACCGCTCGATGCGCAGCACCCGTTCGCCGGCGCCGATGCCGAGCAGGCCCGCCAGCTTCTCGTCGGCGGGGGCCTCGGCGACGTCCAGCGTCTGCGAGGCGGGGGCGAGGCCCTGGGCGAGCATGTCCTCGGTGTGCGAGGTGAGCTGGAGCGTCCGGTACAGCTTGGGCTGGGCGACGAAGGTGCCCTTGCCCTGGATCCGGTCGAGCCGTCCCTCGCCCACCAGTTCCTGCAGGGCTTGCCGGACGGTGGTCCGGGAGGTGTCGAACCGGACCGCGAGCAGCCGTTCCGCGGGCATCGCCGCGCCGGGCTGCAGGGCGTCCGCCATGGCCAGGAGCTGTTGCTTGATCCGGTAGTACTTCGGCACCCGCGCGGTGCGGCCGGGCGCCCGCCCGTGCGGCTGGGCACCGCTGACGTCCGTGGTCATGCCTGCCTTCCCGGCTGTGCCGGTGAACTCCCGTTCATGGCGACCAACTCCCTTGTGCTCTGATCCGGATGACGGCGCGGACGGCGGGCGGAACGCGGACGGACGCACTCCGGTGACTTTCTCGTAACGGCCGGGACCGGCTTCCCGAACCACCCTTGACACCCAAAAAGGTCTAGGCCAAGCTCCACCGTACTGGTCTACACCATTAGTGGCCAGGTCCCGAGCCCTACGTGCAACAGCGTCGTGCGCAGGTCACCGCAGCGGGCGTGGGGGTCAGCAGCATCCCTGAGGAGGGTGGCGTGAAGCGCAATCTTGCGGTCGCGATCGTGGTCGCGGGCATGATGGTCTCCGTGTCGGCGTGCGGCGGAGACGACGGCGACGACAGCGGCAAGAACGCGGGACCGGACAGCTTCAAGGGCCAGACCCTGAGGGTCTGGGCGATGGACGGCTCCACGCCGGACCAGTGGGTCAAGGACGTCACCGCCGCGTTCGAGAAGAAGACCGGCGCCAAGCTGAAGTTCGAGACCCAGAAGTGGGACGGGATCCAGCAGAAGATCACCACCGCCCTCTCCGAGTCCAGCCCGCCGGACGTGCTGGAGGTCGGCAACACCCAGACCCCGGCCTACGCGGCCACCGGCGGCCTCGCCGACCTGAGCGACCTCAAGCAGGAGATCGGCCGGGACTGGACGCCCTCCGTCTCCACGTCCTCGGTCTACGACGGCAAGCAGTACGCCGCCCCCTGGTACTTCACCAGCCGCGTGGTCGTCTACAACAAGAAGATCTGGGCGAAGGCCGGCATCAAGGACACCCCGAAGACCCGGGACGAGTTCTTCGAGGACCTGGAGACCATCGGCAAGAAGACCGACGCCGAACCGCTCTACCTGCCCGGCCAGAACTGGTACTTCTTCGACGGCCTGACCATCGGTCAGGGCGCCGACCTGGTGAAGAAGGACGGCGACAAGTACGTCTCCAACCTCGGCGACCCGAAGGTCGCCAAGGCGATGGAGATCTACAAGAAGTACGCCTCCTACTCCGAGGCCCCCAAGGACAAGGACGAGGCCACCCCGCAGCAGGCCCAGGTCTTCGCCAAGGGCAGGACCGGCGCCTTCATCGGCATGGGCTGGGAGGCCGCCACCGCCGTCCAGGCCAACAAGGCCATCGAGAAGGACCTCGGCTACTTCCCCATCCCCGGCGAGAGCGCGGACAAGCCGGAGAGCGTCTTCCTCGGCGGTTCCAACCTCGCCGTCGCCGCCGGCAGCAAGAAGCAGGCCCTGGCCGAGGAGTTCCTGAAGATCGCCCTGTCCGACCGGTACGAGGGCGAACTGGCCAAGCTCAACGGCGTCATCCCGAACAAGAAGGCCCTGGAGAGCAACCTCAAGGGCAACCCCGTCGCGGAGGCCATCGCCCCGGGCGCCGCGGTCGGCGGCACCACCCCGCTGATCCCCGAGTGGGGCGCGGTGGAGAACAACCCGAACCCGATCAAGTCGTACATGACCGCCGTCCTGAACGGGAAGTCCCCGGCGGCCGCCGCCAAGCAGGTCGAGGGCGAGATCAACAAGCGCCTGGCCCAGCAGAACTAGACCCGCGCCGGGAGCGCCGCGAGGGGCGCTCCCGGCACCCGCCTGTGCCGTGCCGTGCGCACGGCCACGGTCTCGTACGGCCGCGGTCCTGTACGGCCGCGGTTCCGTACGGCCACGGAAGAGATGGCAACTCATGTCAGTGCAGACCGAAGGCACGGACACGGCCGGGGAGCCCGCTGTCCGCACGGCCCGGGTGCCGGGCCCGCCGCGGGGCGACGACCGCACCCCTCGGGCCGCGTCCCGGCGCGCCGCCGCCCCCTACCTGCTCCTGCTGCCCGCGCTGCTGGCCACCGTCGTGCTGCTCGGCTGGCCCCTGGTCAAGAACGGCATGCTGTCGTTCCAGAACCTCAACCCGCGGCAGCTCATCCAGCACCTCACCGAGTGGAACGGCGTCGACAACTACCGGGAGGTGCTGACCGGCGGGGAGTTCTGGCACGTCGTCGAGCGGTCCGTCCTCTTCACCGCCGCCAACGTCGTACTGATCATGGTGTGCGGCACCCTGGTCGGGCTGCTGCTCGCCCGCCTCGGCAAGAAGATGCGCCTGCTGCTCATGCTGGGCCTCGTCCTCGCCTGGGCCATGCCGGTCATCGCGGCCACCACCGTCTACCAGTGGCTGTTCGCCCAGCGCTTCGGCGTCGTCAACTGGGTGCTGGACAGGCTGGGCTGGCACTCCATGGCCGACCACAACTGGCTGCAGACCCAGTTCTCCACCTTCGCCGTGGTCACCCTGCTCCTCGTCTGGCAGTCCGTACCCTTCGTGGCGATCAACCTCTACGCGGCGACCACGACGATCCCGCGGGAGCTGTACGAGGCCGCGTCCCTGGACGGCGCCGGCGCGTGGCAGAGCTTCACCTCGGTCACCCTGCCCTTCCTGCGGCCGTTCCTGTACGCCACGACCTTCCTGGAGGTCATCTGGATCTTCAAGGCGTTCGCGCAGATCTTCGCGCTGAACGAGGGCGGCCCGGACCACCTCACCGAGACCCTGCCGATCTACGCCTACGTCGAGGGCGTCGGCAACCAGCACTTCGGGCTCGGCGCGGCGATCTCCTTCCTGACCATCCTGGTGCTGCTCGTCATCACCTCGTACTACCTGCGCATGGTGCTCAAGCAAGAGGAGGACGAGCTGTGAAGCGCTCGCTCATCGGCCGTCTGTGGCCCAACGCGACCGCCGTCGTCCTCTTCGCCGGCTTCGTGTTCCCCGTCTACTGGATGTTCGCGACGGCCTTCAAGCCGACCGGCGACATCATTGCCGAGGACCCGGTGTGGTTCCCGGCCCACGCCACCCTCGACCACTTCCAGAAGGCGGTCGACGCCGACCACTTCTGGACCCTGGTGCTCAACTCCGTCACCGTCACGGTCCTGTCGGTCGTGTTCTCCCTCGTCATCGCCCTGTTCGCCGCGTTCGCCCTCGCCCGGATGCGGTTCCGCGGCCGGCGCGGTCTCATCGTGACGTTCATGCTGGCGCAGATGGCCCCCTGGGAGGTCATGATCATCGCCATCTACATGATCGTCCGTGACGGCGACATGCTCGACAGCCTGGTCCCGCTCACCGTCTTCTACACGATGATGGTGCTGCCCCTGACCATCCTGACGCTGCGCGGCTACGTCGCCGCCGTGCCGAAGGAGCTGGAGGAGTCCGCGATGGTCGACGGATGCACCCGCACGCAGGCCTTCGTCAAGGTGATCTTCCCGCTGCTCGCGCCCGGCCTGATGGCGACCTCGCTGTTCGGCTTCATCACCGCCTGGAACGAGTTCCCGCTCGTCCTCATCCTCAACAAGGACGTCGAGAAGCAGACCCTGCCGCTGTGGCTGTCGCAGTTCCAGACCGCCTTCGGCGACGACTGGGGCGCCACCATGGCCGCCTCGTCCCTGTTCGCGCTGCCCATCCTGCTCCTCTTCATCTTCCTGCAACGCAAGGCTGTCAGCGGTCTCACCGACGGCGCCGTGAAGGGATGACGTCCCGATGACCACCATCGCCACCGCCGCGTCCGGCAGCGGCTCCGCCGCGGGCGACGCCCTCGCCCGGGACGCCCTCGCGGTGCTGCAGCCGGGGTTCGACGGCACCACCGCGCCCGACTGGGTGCGCCGCCGCCTCGGCGAGGGCCTCGTCTCCGTCGCCCTGTTCGGACGCAACGTCGTCAGCGAGGAGCAGGTCACCGCGCTGACGGCCCAGTTGCGCGCCGAGCGCGACGACCTGCTGGTCGCCATCGACGAGGAGAGCGGCGACGTCACCCGGCTCGACGTGCGCACCGGATCCTCCTTCCCCGGCAACCACGCCCTCGGCGCCGTCGACGACCCCGGCCTCACCCGGGCGGTCGCCCGTGAGCTGGGCCGGCGCCTGGCCGCCTGCGGGATCACCTTCGACTGGGCGCCCTCCGCCGACGTCAACGCCAACCCCGACAATCCCGTCATCGGCGTCCGCTCCTTCGGCGCCGGACCCGACCTGGTGGCCCGGCACACCGCGGCCTGGGTCGAGGGCCTGCAGTCCACCGGCGTCGCCGCCTGCACCAAGCACTTCCCCGGCCACGGCGACACCAACGTCGACTCCCACCACGCCGTACCCCGCATCGACGTCGACGCCGACACCCTGTACGAGCGGGAACTGCCCCCGTTCCGGGCGGCGATCGCCGCCGGCACCCGGGCCGTCATGAGCGCCCACATCCTCGTCCCCGCCCTCGACCCGGACCGCCCCGGCACCCTGTCCCGCCGCGTCCTCACCGACCTGCTGCGCGGCGAACTCGGCTACCAGGGCCTCATCGTCACCGACGGCATGGAGATGCGGGCCGTCTCCGCCACCTACGGCCTGGAGCACGGGGTGGTCCTCGCGATCGCGGCCGGCGCCGACGCCATCTGCGTGGGCGGCGGACTGTGCGACGAGGGCACGGTGCTCGGCCTGCGGGACGCGCTGGTGGCCGCCGTACGCTCCGGGGAACTGCCCGAGGAGCGCCTCGCCGACGCCGCGGCCCGGGTGCGGGAGCTGGCCGCCTGGACCGCCGCGGCACGCGGCGAGGGGGCGAGGACCCCGCCCGACCCGGAGATCGGCCTGGTCGCCGCCCGCCGCGCGCTCACCGTGACCCGCGCGGGCGCCCCCGCACCGGTCACCGGGCCGGTCTACATCGCCCGGTTCAACCCCACGCCCAACATCGCCGTCGGCGACTGCACCCCCTGGGGCGTCACCGCCGAACTGGAGCGGCTGCTGCCCGGCAGCGCCTCCGGCTCCTTCACCGGCGAGGGCGCCGGCGCCGCCGTCCTCGCCGCGGCCGGCGGGCGCCGGATCGTCGCCGTGGTCCGCGACGAGCACCGGCACGCCTGGATGCGCTCGGCGCTGGACACCCTGCTCGCCGCCCGGCCCGACACCGTCGTGGTCGAGATGGGCCTGCCGCAGGCCCCGCCGCGCGGCACCCTGCACATCGCCACCTACGGCGCCGCCCGCGTCTGCGCGGTGGCGGCGGCCGAAGCCGTCGTCGCCGGCTGACCGGCGCCGGTCCGGTACGCCGCCGGCTGACCGGCGCCGTACCGGGCCGCCCGGATGTCGGAACCACTGCCGGAGGGGGCGCGTCAGCGCGGCCGCCTGGTCACGGGCCGGTCCGGCCGAGGACCTCTGCGACGAGTCGGCGCGCGTACGCGGCGTCGAGTCGGTCCGGGCGGAAGAGGATGCGGTACATCAGGGGCGCGACGACGCGGTCGATGACCGTCTCGACGCCGGGCGTCTTCTCACCGCGTTCGGCCGCTCGGGTGAGGATGAGGCTGATCTGGTCGGCGGCGTAGGCCGAGCACTGACCGGCGTTGCTGCCGTCCGGGTCGCCGAGCAGGGCGTCACGCGTGTAGGCGCGGCCGGTGGGGGAGGCCATCTCGTCGAGGAACTGCTCGGCCCAGGCCGTCAGGTCGGACGCCAGGGTTCCGTGTGCCTGGGGCGCGGTGTCGGGCCGCAGACGCTCGACGGCTACGTCCGACAGCAGCTCCTGCAGGTTCCCCCAGCGGCGGTAGATGGTCGACGGCGTCACGCCGGCCCGCTGGGCGACCAGCGGTACCGTCAGGGCGTCCCGGCCCACCTCCGACGTGAGTTCACGTACGGCGGCATGGACCGACGCCTGAACCCGGGCGCTGCGCCCCCCGGGGCGCACCATCTGCCTGCTCATGGAATCCCACTTTAAGCAAAATCATTTGCGTCTGGCGATTCACCCCTTACCGCAGGAAGGCCTCCTTCGTGCGGCGCCCGGCCGATCGGAGCCGAACGCCGCTTCCGGCCGGCCGCGTGGTGAGGCCGGGCCCGAGCGCTCGTTCACACCACGCGCGCGAGCTCGCGGGCGGGCTGGGTCTGCTCGTAGGCGTGGCCGGCCCGCAGGAGCACGCTCTCTCCGAGCGGTCGCCCCAGCAACTGCATGCCGATCGGCAGGCCCGCCGCGTCGTGGCCGACCGGGACGGACAGGGACGGCACCCCGGTGATGTTGGCAGGGGACGAGAGGCGTACGTAGGCGTCGGAGACGCCCTCGACCGTGCCGTCGGCCCAAGTGATCGTCTCCTGGCCGGCCTCGACCGCGGTCACAGGGACGGTGGGAGCGGCGATCAGGTCGACCTCCCGCAGCATGCGTGCCCATTCCTGTCGCATGAGGGTGCGGGCGCGCTGGGCGCGCAGGTAGTCTCCGGCCGGCATCAGTCCGCCGGCCTCGAGGAGGATGCGGACGTCGGCCTGGTAGAGCTCGGGGACCGTGCGCAGGGTGCTCTCGTGGTAGGCGGTCGCCTCGGGCACCATCAGGCCCCACTGGGTGGCCTGGATGTAGCGGGTCATGGGGATCTCGACCTCGACGAGCCGTGCGCCGAGCGACTGAAGCTGGTCGACGGCACGCCGGACGGCGGCCTCCACCTCCGCGTCGACGCGGTCGAAGTAGTAGGTGCGCGGCACGCCTACGCGCAGCCCCGTCAGGTCCGTGCCCGCGCCCGGCCGGTGGTCCACGGCCGGGGTGGGCAGGGACGCGGGGTCGCGCGGGTCGTGTCCGGCCAGGGCGGTCAGGACCAGGCCCGCGTCCTCGACGGTGCGGGTGATCGGGCCGACGTGGTCCAGTGACCAGGACAGCGGCGTAACGCCCTGGCGGGGGACGAGGCCGTACGTCGGTTTGAGGCCGACGACCCCGTTGAGCGCGGCGGGCACCCGGATCGATCCGCCGGTGTCGGTGCCCAGCGCGAACGTCGCGGTGCCCGCGGCGACGGCGACGGCGGACCCGCCGCTGGAACCGCCGGCGACCCGGCCGGTGTTCCAGGCGTTGTTGGTCTGCGGGGTGGTCAGCCCGTAGGCGAACTCATGGGTGTGGGTCTTGCCGACCAGAACCGCGCCGGCCGCGGCCAGGCGGGCGGCGACGGCGCTGTCGGCCTGCGCGCGATGGTTCGCCCTGACGCGGGAGCCGGCCGACGTCGCCGTGCCGGCGACGTCGATCACGTCCTTGAGAGCCATCGGGATGCCGTGCAGCGGACCGCGGTAGCGGCCGGCCGCGATGTCGCTCTCGGCTTCGCGCGCGGCCCGGCGGGTGTGCTCGGCGGTGACGGTGACATACGCCTGAAGGTGCGGCTCCGCCTGCTCGATGCGCTGCAGGACCGAGTCGGCCAGTTCGACGGGGGACAGCCGCCGAGCCCGGATCGCGTCGGCTGCAGCGGCCAGGGGCAGTTCATACGGCTGCATCGCGGTTCTCCTGTTCGGCGCGGTAGGCGGGGGCGGGCGGCGTGTCCCCGAAGTCCAGCTCCCGCAGGACCGCGACGACGGAGTGCATGTGGTGGGCGGTGGCCGCGACCGCGGCGTGGCGGTCGGCCGGCAGCGGGAGGCCGGCGCGGGCGGCCCAGCGGGCCGCTTCCGGCGGGGTGAGTTCGACGGAGGACATGGACCTTCTCTCCTCGGGAGCTGGAGGTGCCGGGCACCCATAACGATAAAAGCTAAAGTTTTGCGTTAGCCGACCTTAGAGGCTACGGTGGCTTAACGCAAATCCATTGCGTTTAGCGCCGAGGAGTGAGTCCCGTGCCCACCGTCACGCCACGCGCACCTGCGCGATCCAGCCACCCGGGTGCCGGCGCCCGGGCCGCCCACCGCACGGCGTCCTTCGTCCTGCACGCCTCGATCCTTGCCGCGCTCCTCGCGGCCTCCAGTGCGCCGACACCCCTCTACCCCCGCTACCAGGAACACTGGGACCTGTCCGCGCTCACCGTCACCGTGGTCTTCAGCGCCTACTCCCTGACGCTGCTGCTGGCCCTGCTCACCACCGGTGGGCTCTCCGACCACCTCGGGCGGCGCCCCGTCCTGGTGGGCGCCCTGCTGCTGGAGGCCGCGTCCATGGTGCTGCTGGCATCGGCAGACGGCGCCGGAGCGCTGGTCACCGCCCGGATCCTGCAGGGAGCAGCCACCGGCGCGGCCACCAGCGCCGCGGGAGCGGCCCTGCTCGACCTTCAGGACCCCTTGCGTCCGGGCCGGCCCGCCCTGACCAACAGCATCGCCCCGGTGGCGGGCATGGCCACCGGCGTCCTGGCCTCCGCCCTCCTCGTCCGCTTCGGCCCCGCGCCCACGGTCACGGTGTACGTCCTGCTGGCGGTCCTCTTCACCGCCCAGGCGATCGCGGTCACATGCACCGCGGAGACGGCCCGCCCGCACGCCGGCGTCCTGCGGTCGCTGCGCCCCCACCTCGCCGTGCCGCCGTCGGTGCGCAGCGCCCTGCCGGCGGTCGGCACCGCCGTCGTCGCCGTGTGGGCCCTGGGCGGCTTCTACTCCTCCCTCGGGCCGGCGCTCGTGCACCTCGTGGCCCCAGGCGCCTCACAGGCGGCCGGTGGCATGGTCTTCTTCGTGCTCACCGCCGCGGCCACGCTCACCGTGTGGACCCTGCGGTGCACGGCGCCGCGCGCCGCCGCCGCCGGCGGAAGCGCGGCCGTCATCCCGTCCGCGGCCCTGAGCCTGCTCGGTCTGCACGGCGCCGGCCTGCTCGCCGTCCACGGCGGCGCGGCCCTGGCCGGAGTCGCCTTCGGGGCCGTCTCCCAAGGGGCGCTGCGCATGACGCTCACCTCGCTCGACGAGCGGGACCGCGCCGCCACCCTGGCCGCCTACCACGTCCTCGGCTACCTGTCCATGAGCCTGCCCGCCATCGCCGCCGGAGCCGCCACCCAGCACTACGGGCTGGGTACCACCGCCCACGCCTGCACCATCGCCGCCGCCCTGCTCGCCGTCGCGGCCCTGGCGGCACTCGCCGTGCCGGGGCGCAGGACAGCCGACAGCGCGCACGGCAACCTCCCGTGACGAGACCAGAGGAGAGGACCGATCATGACCGCACCACCGGCCGCCGACACGACCGCCGCGCCCTCCTGGACCGTGGGCGACATCACCGTCCACCGCATCGACGAGATCCTCCTGCCGCCCGCCACCGGACCGTGGCTGCTGCCCGGCGCCACCCCGGACGTCGTCGCCGGACAGGACTGGCTGCGCCCCCACTTCGCCGACGACGAGGGCATCCTGCACCTCGACAGCCACAGCTTCGCGTTCACCGTGGACGGGCTGCGCATCCTGGTGGACACCGGCATCGGCAACGGCAAGCAGCGGGCCAACCCCGCCTGGCACAACCTGGACACCGACTACCTTCAAGGCCTCACCGCCGCAGGATTCCCCCCGGACTCCGTCGACCTGGTGATCCTCACCCACCTGCACGCCGACCACGTCGGCTGGAACACGCGTGAGGTGAACGGAGAGTGGGTGCCCACCTTCCGCAACGCCCGCTACCTCACCTCGCGCGTCGAGCGGGAGTTCTGGGCCGGGTACAACATGGAGGAGGCGCGCCGGCAGATGTTCCGCGACTCCGTGATCCCGGTGGAGGAAGCCGGGCTGCTCGACCTCGTCGACGTCCCCGCCGACGGCGTCGAGGTCGTCCCGGGCCTGCGCCTGATCCCCACCCCCGGGCACACCCCCGGCCACATCGCCCTTGAGCTGACCAGCCGCGGCGAGACGGCTCTGATCACCGGCGACTGCGTCCACCACCCCGTTCAGCTCGCCCACCCCGAGATCGGGGCCTGCGTCGACATCGAGCCCGAGCGGTCCGAGGCGACGCGCCGCACGCTGCTCGGCTCGCTCGCCGGAACGGACACCCTCGTCCTGGGCACCCACTTCGCGCCACCCACCGCCGGCCGCGTCGTCACGCACGAGGGCGCCTACCGGCTTTCGCCCGTCCCCGCCGACTCCCCCTGATCCCGCGGCTGCCCAGCCCACGTCCGGCCCGCACTCCGCAGGGCCGCACCGAGCCGCGCCAGACGCACGGAGTTCATCGAACCCGGTCACGTGGAGGGCGCGGCGACCGGAATGCTTCGGTCGCGGCCAGAAGTCCCGGAAAAAGTCCCAGGCGCCGCCACGCCCCCTCCCTCCTCGCGCTCATGCAGCTCAGGACGGGTGTGGCGGCGCTCCTTCGAAGGCGTCAGATGTCCCGGAAGATCTCGATCTGCGCGCCGATGGAGTTCAGGCGCTCGGCGAGGTCCTCGTAACCGCGGTTGATGACGTACACGTTGCGCAGCACCGACGTGCCCTCGGCCGCCATCATCGCCAGCAGGACGACCACCGCGGGACGCAGGGCCGGCGGGCACATCATCTCGGCGGCGCGCCAGCGGGTCGGGCCCTCGACCAGCACCCGGTGCGGGTCCAGGAGCTGCAGGCGCCCGCCGAGGCGGTTGAGGTCGGTCAGGTAGATCGCGCGGTTGTCGTAGACCCAGTCGTGGATGAGGGTCTGGCCCTGCGCGGACGCGGCGATGGCCGCGAAGAACGGGACGTTGTCGATGTTCAGGCCGGGGAACGGCATGGGGTGGATCTTGTCGATCGGCGCCTCCAGCTTGGAGGGGCGGACCGTCAGGTCGACCAGGCGGGTGCGGCCGTTGTCCGCGAAGTACTCCGGGGACCGGTCGTGGTCCAGGCCCATCTCCTCCAGGACCGCCAGCTCGATCTCCAGGAACTCGATCGGCACCCGGCGCACCGTCAGCTCCGACTCCGTCACCACGGCCGCGGCCAGCAGGCTCATCGCCTCGACCGGGTCCTCGGAGGGGGAGTAGTCGACGTCCACGTCGATGTTGGGCACGCCGTGCACGGTGAGGGTGGTGGTGCCGATGCCCTCCACCTTGACGCCCAGCGCCTCCAGGAAGAAGCACAGGTCCTGGACCATGTAGTTGGAGGAGGCGTTGCGGATGACGGTGACGCCGTCGTGCCGGGCGGCGGCCAGCAGCGCGTTCTCGGTCACCGTGTCGCCGCGTTCGGTCAGCACGATGGGCCGGTCGGGGCGGACGGTGCGGTCCACCCGGGCGTGGTACTGCCCCTCGGTGGCCGCGACGTCGAGGCCGAACCGGCGCAGCGCGATCATGTGCGGCTCGATGGTCCGCGTGCCCAGGTCGCAGCCGCCGGCGTAGGGCAGCTTGAAGCGGTCCATGCGGTGCAGCAGCGGACCCAGGAACATGATGATGGAGCGGGTGCGGACGGCGGCCTCCGCGTCGATCGCCGCCATCTCCAGCTCGGCCGGCGGCACGAGTTCGAGGTCGACGCCGTCGTTGATCCAACGGGTGCGCACGCCGATGGAGTTGAGCACCTCCAGCAGGCGGTACACCTCCTCGATCCGCGCCACCCGGCGCAGCACCGTGCGCCCCTTGTTCAGCAGCGAGGCGCACAGCAGGGCCACGCAGGCGTTCTTGCTGGTCTTGACGTCGATGGCGCCGGACAGCCGGCGGCCGCCGACCACACGCAGATGCATCGGACCCGCATAGCCCAGCGACACGATCTCGCTGTCCAGGGCTTCGCCGATTCGGGCGATCATCTCAAGGCTGATGTTCTGGTTGCCGCGCTCGATGCGGTTGACCGCGCTCTGACTGGTGCCGAGCGCCTCCGCGAGCTGCGCCTGGGTCCAGCCCCGGTGCTGCCGGGCGTCACGGATGAGCTTGCCGATGCGTACGAGGTAGTCGTCTGACATGAGGTTGAGGCTATCTCAGATATGAGATGGCGCCTCTTGGGGGGGCCGTTCGGGTGACGGGCCGTCAACGCTCCCTGGTCGAGCGGGTGCGGCGCCACCCGAACGGCCCAGGCAGGTCCATCGACGTCGTACGGCGCCCGTTGCTGCTGCGGGTGTGGCGGGGGCCGTGCTTCCCGCCGGTGGTGAGGGACCAGGACCGCTTGTTGATGTTCAGGCGCACCCCGGGGAGGATGCGGAAGCTCTTGCGGAACGTGAGGGGCATCGTGGCTCCTTTCGCGGGACTCGCGGTACGCGTCCGTCCGCGTCCGTCCGCGTCCGTCCGCGTCCATACGCGTCCGTACGCGTCCTCCAGGTCCGGTTACCCCCGCCTCGCGAACTGATGGGCGCTCAGGGCCGACGTCCTGCCGCGTGGCGGTCGTCGCCGCCTCGCGCCGGCCTCGCCCCCCGCGCGCCGGCGCCCCCTCCCGGCGGTGCGCCGGCAGCCCCGCCCGGCGGCGCCCCCGCCCGGCGGCACGGCCGCACGGCTGCCCGGCGGAGCGGGGATCCGGCGAGGTCCGGGCATGACCTGTCGGCCCTCATGTACTAGAGTTATCTCGACATCGAGATATCTGCCGAGGCGCACCGCAGCCGCCAGCCAGTAAGGGCTACCTAACTTAGCCTGACCTCAGCGGACCGGCCGAGACGGCGTGGCGGCACGATTGACGGTGGTACGCGCACATCAATGAAGGAGACTGTCGTGTCGGCGAACAGCTTCGACGCCCGCAGCACGCTGCAGGTGGGCGGCGAGTCGTACGAGATCTTCCGGCTGGACAAGGTGGAGGGCTCGGCCCGGCTGCCGTACAGCCTCAAGGTCCTGCTGGAGAACCTGCTCCGCACGGAGGACGGCGCGAACATCACCGCCGACCACATCCGCGCCCTCGGCACCTGGGACTCCCAGGCCCAGCCCTCCCAGGAGATCCAGTTCACGCCGGCCCGCGTGATCATGCAGGACTTCACCGGCGTCCCCTGCGTCGTGGACCTGGCCACGATGCGCGAGGCCGTCAAGGAGCTGGGCGGCGACCCGGCCAAGATCAACCCGCTGGCGCCGGCCGAGCTGGTCATCGACCACTCCGTCATCGCCGACAAGTTCGGCACGAACGACGCCTTCAAGCAGAACGTCGAGCTGGAGTACGGCCGCAACAAGGAGCGCTACCAGTTCCTGCGCTGGGGCCAGACCGCCTTCGACGAGTTCAAGGTCGTCCCGCCGGGCACCGGCATCGTCCACCAGGTGAACATCGAGCACCTGGCCCGTGTCGTCATGGTCCGCGACGGCAAGGCCTACCCGGACACGCTGGTCGGCACCGACTCGCACACCACCATGGTCAACGGCCTCGGCGTCCTCGGCTGGGGCGTCGGCGGCATCGAGGCCGAGGCCGCCATGCTCGGCCAGCCGGTCTCCATGCTGATCCCGCGCGTCGTCGGCTTCAAGCTCACCGGCGAGCTGCAGCCCGGCACCACCGCCACCGACCTCGTGCTCACCATCACCGAGATGCTCCGCAAGCACGGTGTGGTCGGCAAGTTCGTCGAGTTCTACGGCGAGGGCGTGGCCGCGACCTCCCTGGCCAACCGCGCCACCATCGGCAACATGTCGCCGGAGTTCGGCTCCACCGCCGCGATCTTCCCGATCGACGACGAGACCCTGAACTACCTGCGCCTGACCGGCCGCAGCGAGCAGCAGGTCGCCCTGGTCGAGGCCTACGCCAAGGAGCAGGGCCTGTGGCTGGACCCGGCGGCCGAGCCCGACTTCTCCGAGAAGCTCGAGCTGGACCTGTCCACGGTCGTCCCGTCCATCGCCGGCCCCAAGCGCCCGCAGGACCGCATCGTCCTCGCCGAGGCCGCCCAGCAGTTCGCCAAGGACGTCCTCAACTACGTCGAGGCGCCTGCCGGGCAGACGCCGGACGCCGCCGCCTCCCCGGTCGACGAGGCCAGCGCCGAGTCCTTCCCGGCCTCCGACGCCCCCGCCTACGGCCACCAGGAGAACGGCGCCGGCGCCCCGCAGCACGGCCAGGGCAACGGCGCCGTGCCGTCCAACCCCGTCCAGGTGACCGCCGCCGACGGCACCACCTACGAGCTGGACCACGGTGCGGTGACGGTCGCCGCCATCACCTCCTGCACCAACACCTCCAACCCGTACGTCATGATCGGCGCGGCCCTCGTCGCCAAGAAGGCGGTCGAGAAGGGCCTCACCCGCAAGCCGTGGGTGAAGAGCACCCTCGCCCCGGGCTCGAAGGTCGTCACCGACTACTTCGAGAAGGCCGGCCTCACCCCGTACCTGGACAAGCTGGGCTTCAACCTCGTCGGCTACGGCTGCACCACCTGCATCGGCAACTCCGGCCCGCTGCCGGAGGAGGTCTCCAAGGCCGTCAACGACAACGACCTGGCCGTCGTCTCGGTCCTGTCCGGCAACCGCAACTTCGAGGGCCGGATCAACCCCGACGTCAAGATGAACTACCTGGCGTCCCCGCCGCTGGTCGTCGCGTACGCTATCGCGGGCTCGATGAAGGTGGACATCACCCGTGAGCCCCTGGGCGCCGACCAGGACGGCAACCCGGTCTACCTCAAGGACATCTGGCCCTCCGAGGCCGAGGTGAACGAGGTCGTCGCCAGCGCCATCGGCGAGGACATGTTCTCCAAGTCCTACAGCGACGTCTTCGCCGGCGACGCCCAGTGGCAGTCGCTCCCGGTCCCGACCGGCGACACCTTCGAGTGGGACCCGCAGTCCACCTACGTCCGCAAGCCCCCGTACTTCGAGGGCATGCAGATGGACCCGGAGCCCGTCACCGACATCTCCGGCGCCCGCGTCCTCGCCAAGCTGGGCGACTCGGTCACCACCGACCACATCTCCCCGGCCGGCGCGATCAAGGCCGACACCCCGGCGGGCAAGTACCTCACCGAGCACGGTGTGGAGCGCCGCGACTTCAACAGCTACGGCTCCCGCCGCGGCAACCACGAGGTCATGATCCGCGGCACGTTCGCCAACATCCGCCTGCGCAACCAGATCGCGCCGGGCACCGAGGGCGGCTACACGCGTGACTTCACGCAGGAGGGCGGCCCGGTCTCCTTCATCTACGACGCCTCGCAGAACTACCAGGCCGCCGGCATCCCGCTGGTCGTCCTGGCCGGCAAGGAGTACGGCTCCGGCTCGTCCCGCGACTGGGCGGCCAAGGGCACCGCGCTCCTCGGCGTCAAGGCCGTCATCGCCGAGTCGTACGAGCGCATCCACCGCTCGAACCTCATCGGCATGGGCGTCCTGCCGCTGCAGTTCCCGGAGGGCGCCTCCGCGGAGTCCCTCGGCCTGACCGGCGAGGAGACCTTCTCCATCACCGGCGTCACCGAGCTCAACGAGGGCCGCACGCCGCGCACGGTGAAGGTCGCCACCGACACCGGTGTCGAGTTCGACGCGGTCGTCCGCATCGACACCCCCGGTGAGGCCGACTACTACCGCAACGGCGGCATCATGCAGTACGTGCTGCGCAGCCTGATCCGCAAGTAGCGGCCTGCTCCGCGCGCAAGCGGCACGGCCGGGCCGTCCAGGGCCGCACCCCCGTCACCGGGGGTGCGGCCCTTCGCGCGTCGCCCGACGCCCGCCGGGTCAGTCGTCCGGGCAGTCCGGGACGTTCGGCAGCGCCAGTTCGGCCCAGATCACCTTGCCGTGCGGGTTGTACCGGGTGCCCCAGCGCTCCGCGAGCTGCGAGACCAGGAACAGGCCCCGGCCGCCCTCGTCGGTCGTCGCCGCGTACCGCAGATGCGGCGAGGTGCTGCTGCCGTCGGCCACCTCGCAGATCAGCGTGCGGTCGTGGATGAGCCGCACGTGCACCGGGTCGGAGCCGTAGCGGATCGCATTGGTGATCAGCTCGCTCAGCACGAGTTCCATGCCGAAGCCCAGCTCGGCCAGTCCCCACTCCTCCAGCTTGCCGGAGACGGCGCCGCGCATCCCGGACACGGCGGCCGGATCGCGCGGCACGTCCCAGTCGGCGACCCGGTCGGCCGGCAGCGCGCGGGTGCGCGCGACGAGCAGCGCGACGTCGTCCCCGGGACGCTCGGGCAGCAGCCGCTCCAGCACCGCCCGGCAGCTCTCCTCCGGCGGCCGGCCGGGGTGGTCCGCCAGGGCCCGGCGCAGCATCTCCATGCCCTCGTCCAGGTCCCGGGTGCGGTCCTCGACGAGGCCGTCGGTGTACAGCACGAGCTGGCTCCCCTCGGCCAGTTCCAGCTCCGCCGTCTCGAACGGCATGCCGCCGAGGCCCAGCGGGGGCCCGGCCGGAAGGTCGGGGAAGACGACGGAGCCGTCGGGCCGGACCAGCGCGGGCGCCAGGTGCCCGGCACGGGCCATGACGCAGCGGCGGGTCACCGGATCGTAGATCGCGTACAGGCAGGTGGCGCCCGCGATCTCCACGCCGCCCCGGGCGCAGGCCTCGTCCTGGTCGATCCGGCCGACCAGGTCGTCGAGGTGGCCGAGCAGCTCGTCGGGCGGCAGGTCGAGCGTGGAGAAGTTGTGCACCGCGGTCCGCAGCCGGCCCATCGTCGCGGCCGCGTGCAGACCGTGCCCCACCACGTCGCCGACGACCAGCGCCACCCGGCTGCCGGGCAGCGGGATGACGTCGAACCAGTCGCCGCTCACCCCCGACTGCGCGGGCAGATAGCGGTAGCCGACGTCGAGGGCGCTCTGCACGGGCAGGGCCCGCGGCAGCAGGCTGCGCTGCAGGGTGACCGCGAGCGCGTGTTCGCGGGTGTACCGGCGGGCGTTGTCGATGCTGACCGCGGCACGCGCCACCAGCTCCTCCGCCAGGGACAGCTCCTCCGCGTCGAACGGCTCCCGTTTGGCGCGCCAGAAGTTGGCCATGCCCAGCACGACGCCGCGGGCCCGGATCGGCGCGGCGATCAGCGAGTGGATGCCGTAGTCGAGGATCTGCCGGGTCCGCTCCGGGTCCTGCGCGCGCCAGCCCTCGGCCGCCGACAGGTCGGTCACCAGCATGGAGCGCCCGGCGCCGTAACCGCGGGCCTGCGGGGTGGAGGGCAGGAACTCGATCAGCCGGCCCTCCTCGTAGAGGGGATGGTCGTCCCGGATGCCGCCCACGGCGACCCGCCGCATCTCCGTCGCCGCCGGAGCCGGCTCCTCGCCCTGGAGCACGGCGTCGGCCAGGTCGACGGTGACGAAGTCGGCGAACCGGGGGACGGCGACATGCGCCAGCTCGTCGGCCGTGCGGACCACGTCCAGGGTGGTGCCGATGCCGAGCCCGGCGTCGTACAGCAGCTCCAGCCGCTCCCTGGCGACCTCCGCCCTGCCGGACACCGCCTGCAGCTCGGTGGAGTCGCGGAGCGTCACCACGGTGCCGCCGGGCCCTCCCGCACGGTCGGTGGGCCGCTGGTTGACCGCCAGGAGGCGGCCCTTGGCGAAGTGCACCTCGTCGCTGGCCTCGCGCCCGGAGGCGAGCAGCGACACCGTCGACGGGTCGAGGCCGGGCAGGTCCCGCACCTGGCGCCCCTCGGCGTCGGCGGGCAGCTCCAGCAGCCGTCTCGCCTCGTCGTTGACGAGCAGCAGCCGGCCGTCCGCACCGATGATGAGCACGCCCTCCCGCACCGAGTGCAGGACCGTGTCGTGATGCTCGTACATACGGGTCATCTCGTCCGGGGCCAGGCTGTGGGTCTGCCGCTGCAGCCTCCTGCCCACCAGCGCCGTGCCGCCCGTCGACACCACCAGCGCCCCGGCCCCCGCGGCCAGGATGATCGGCAGCTGCCGGTCCAGCTCGCTGGTGACGTTCTTGACCTTCAGCCCGGCCGAGACGAGGGCGACCACCTTGCCGTGCGTGTCGTCGACGGGCACCGTGGCCTGCACCTCGTGGCCCAGCGGGCCGTGGACGCTCTCCGTGTACACCCTCCCGGCCAGCGACGGCCCGATCCGCCCCACGAACCGGTGGCCGATCCGGCTGGGCAGCGGATGGGTGTAGCGGATGCCGTGGGTGTCCATGACGACGATGAAGTCGACGCCCGCGGATCTGCGCCCCGCCTCGGTCAGCGGCTGCAGGACCCGGGAGGGATCAGGGCTGCGCAGGGCCTGGAGCAGGCCCGGGGAGTGGGCGAAGGTCTGGGCGACGGCCACCGACCGCCGCCGGGCCTCGGTACTGGTGTCCCGCCTCGACTGCAGGACGAGCGCCAGGACGGCACCGAGCACGAGCAGGACGACCAGCGCCACCTGCAGCAGGAAGACCTGGCCGGCGACGCTCCGGGGACTCTTGCCGATCACGGCGCGCCATGCGATGCGCTGAAATCGGGCAGATGCGTCCGACATGCGGCATTTGTAGCACCGGTGTCCACCGGGTGGCTACGGTCGTTCACGAGCTGGACAGACGGACCGCGCCGCACCGGGCGGCGCGTTCCGGTCACGACGGCCCGGCGACAACCACCCGCGCGGGACGCAGCAGGCGGTCGCCGACCCGGTAGCCGGGGCGCAGGACCTCCGCGCAGACCAGCCCTTCGGCGCCCGGCGCCGCACGGTGCACGACCGCCTCGTGGCACGCCGGGTCGAACGGCTCGCCCCGCTCCCCGAACGCCTGCAGGCCCAGCGAGCCCAGCTGCGTGCGCAGCGTGTCGCGGACGTCCCGCAGGCCGGGGGTCAGCGGTTCGTGGGCGCACGCCCGGTCCACCGCGTCCACCACCGGCAGCAGGGCGGTCAGCACGTTGCCGACGGCGATCTCGCGCACGGCCATGCGGTCCCGCCGCACCCGCTTGCGGTAGTTGTCGTACTCCGCCTTCACCCGCTGCACGTCGGCGGTGCGCTCCTCGAGCAGGCGCTCCGCCTCACCCGTGCCGCGCGTCCGCAGTCCGTCCATCGTCACCCCGCCTCCGGCTTGTCGTCGTCCACGACCTCGGCGTCCACCACCTCGTCGTCCCCGCCGGAGGCGGCCGCCGTGCCGCCGGCGCCGCTGTGCGCGTCCTGTTCGCCGCGCGAGCGTTCGTACAGCGCCGTACCGATCTTCTGGGCGGCCAGCGCCGCACGGTCCAGGGCCTGCCGGATCGCCGCCGTGTCCTGCGACTTCAGCTTCTCCTTCAGGTCGGCCAGCGCCGCCTCCGTCTCGGTCCTCGCGTCGGCCGGGATCCGGTCGCCGCTGTCCCTGATCAGCTTCTCGGTGGAGTAGACGAGCTGCTCGGCCTGGTTCCGCGTCTCCGCGGCCTCCCGTCGCCTGCGGTCCTCCTCCGCGTGCTGCTCCGCCTCCCGGACCATCCGGTCGATGTCGTCGCGGGGGAGCGCCGAACCGCCGGTCACCGTCATCTTCTGCTCCCTGCCGGTGCCGAGGTCCTTCGCGGAGACGTGCATGATGCCGTTGGCGTCGATGTCGAACGCCACCTCGACCTGAGGCACCCCGCGGGGCGCCGGCGGCAGGCCGCTCAGCTCGAACATGCCGAGCTTCTTGTTGTACGCGGCGATCTCCCGCTCGCCCTGGTAGACCTGGACCGTCACCGAGGGCTGGTTGTCCTCGGCCGTGGTGAAGATCTCCGAGCGCCGGGTCGGGATCGTGGTGTTCCGCTCGATCAGCTTGGTCATGATGCCGCCCTTGGTCTCGATGCCGAGGGACAGCGGGGTGACGTCGAGCAGCAGGACGTCCTTGACCTCGCCCTTGAGCACACCGGCCTGCAGGCTGGCGCCGACGGCCACCACCTCGTCCGGGTTCACCCCCTTGTGCGGCTCCTTGCCGGTCAGCTCCTTCACCAGCTCCGTGACGGCCGGCATCCGCGTCGAACCGCCCACCAGGACGACGTGGTCGATGTCGGACACCTTGATCCCGGCGTCCTTCACCGCGTTGTGGAACGGCGTCTTGCAGCGCTCCAGCAGATCCGCGGTCAGCTGCTGCAGCTGGGTCCGGGTGAGCTTCTCGTCCAGGTGCAGCGGGCCCTCCGCGGACGCCGTGATGTACGGCAGGTTGATCGAGGTCTCGCTGGAGGAGGACAGTTCGATCTTCGCCCGCTCCGCCGCCTCCCGCAGCCGCTGCACGGCCATCTTGTCCCGGGACAGGTCGACGCCGTAGTTGTTCCTGAACCGCTGGACCAGGTGGTCCACGAGCCGCTGGTCCCAGTCGTCGCCGCCGAGCCGTGTGTCGCCGTTGGTGGCCTTCACCTCGATGACGCCCTCGCCCATCTCCAGCAGCGACACGTCGAAGGTGCCGCCGCCCAGGTCGAAGACGAGGACCGTCTGGTCGTTCTCCCGGTCCAGGCCGTACGCCAGCGCCGCCGCCGTCGGCTCGTTGATGATCCGCAGGACGTTCAGGCCCGCGATCTCCCCGGCCTCCTTGGTCGCCTGGCGCTGGGCGTCGTCGAAGTAGGCGGGCACGGTGATCACCGCGTCCGTCACGTCCTCGCCGAGGTACGCCTCCGCGTCGCGCTTCAGCTTCTGCAGCACGCGCGCGGAGATCTCCTGCGCCGTGTACCGCTTGCCGTCGATGTCCCCGTGCTCGGGGAACCGCCAGGCGTGGTCGCCCATGTACCGCTTGACCGAGCGCGCGGTGCGCTCCACGTTCGTCACGGCCTGCCGCTTGGCCACCTCGCCGACCAGCACCTCGCCGTTCTTGGCGAACGCCACGACCGACGGCGTGGTCCGCCCTCCCTCCGTGTTGGTGATGACGGTGGGCTCACCGCCCTCCAGGACGGAGACCACCGAGTTCGTCGTACCGAGGTCGATACCGACCGGACGCGCCATCTGCGTTCTCCCCTCTCGTCCTCACTCGTGCCGGCAGGGCCGCTCACCGGGTGGTGCGCCCACCGGGTTCCCAGTGCACCGGGCCCGCGCGCAGCGGCGGCTCGGGAGCCGCGGCGCCCGGTACGACGGGGTGGCCGCGGG
This sequence comes from Streptomyces sp. NPDC006193, assembly GCF_040613915.1. Taxonomy (NCBI): domain Bacteria; kingdom Bacillati; phylum Actinomycetota; class Actinomycetes; order Kitasatosporales; family Streptomycetaceae; genus Streptomyces; species Streptomyces sp. NPDC006193. The sequence continues at coordinate 328,119 of NZ_JBEXTB010000001.1, read as the reverse complement.
CAGGCCGGTCCGGTTGCGCAAGACCGGCGGGGCCGCGGGACGGCCGCCGGCGCGCCCGGTCGTAGGCCGCGCGCCGCACCGGGTCCCGGAGCGTCTCGTACGCCGCGGTCACCGAGCCGAACCGGGCTGCGGTGACCGCGTCCACCCGGGTGTCCGGCCGCAGTTCCCGTGCCCTGCGGCGGAAGGCGGAGATGATCGCCCGGGTCGTGGCCGAGGGCTCCACGCCCAGCACCGCGTACAGGTCCGGCTCCCTCATGCGGGTCACCTCCTCACCCACCGCGACCCGCGGCCGCGGACCGGGCCGCCTATCCATCGGCTTAGGACTTGAGCCGACCCCTGTCAAGTCTCCCCCAGCACGCTCCCCGGCGCTCGCCCACACCCCGCCTCGTCCTCCGGGACGCCGGAGCTCACCCGGGCAGCGGGCAGGCCCCTGCCCGCCTCCCTCCGGTGCGCCGCGCAGCGCGCGCCACCAGTCGGGCTGGATCCGCACGACCCTGATCCGCGCGTCCGGTACCCGGACCGCGCGGCGCCGCGCCCGGAGCCGCTCGCTCCAGGACAGCCGCACCACGAGGTCGCCGCCCCGTCCCACGGCAGCCGTGCCACGGGTGGACCTCCGGCGGGCGGAACGCCGGGCCCCGCTCTCAGCTCGGGCGGCCGGCGGCAGTGCCGCGCCGGCTGTCCGCGGGCCGGGCGGGTGAGGGACTGCACGGCGTGAGCGGCGAGATGCGGCGCGACATCCTTGTCAGCCGCTCGCGACGGACCGGGTCCCGGCGCACCGGAGCGGCCCGGCCCCGGCTTCCCGGGGGCGGGCCGCTCCCTGTCGCTCGGTCCGCGGGCCGTCCGGCCCGGCCGGTCAGGCCAGCAGCTCCACCTCCGCCAGGGTCGACTCGCCGTCCAGGACGAGGCGGTACTGCGCGTACCGGCCCGGAGCGGCGACGGTGAAGGCCCGGGTCTGGCGGTCCCAGGCGAACCTCTCGCCCGAGCGGCGGTCCAGGGTGCGCCAGGCGGTGCCGTCGGCGGAGCCCTGGAGCGTCCAGCCGGTCGGCGCCTTCGCGCGGTCCGCCCCCGAGGTCAGCGTGTACTGCACCGCCTTCACGGCGCCCTGAAGCGGCAGGCCGGCGGAGGTGACCGTCGCGCTCGTCGCCGAGGTGTCGTCGAACAGGGCGCCCTCACCCTTCAGGACGTCCGCGCGGGGCGCCGGCACCTTGTCGTCGCGGGTGATGGAGACGGGCGCGGCCTTCTCGCCCGTGCCCCACGTCGACGGCTCGGAGCCCATGAAGAAGTCCACGACCCCGCCCTTGGCCAGCAGCGAGTGCGGGAGCGACGTCGACGTCCAGGGGCGGCCGTTGACCATGACGCCCTGCACGTAGACGTTCTTCGCGCTGTTGCGCGGCGCCCTGACGACCAGGTCGCGGCCGTTCTCCAGGTGCACGGTGACCTTCTTGAACAGCGGGGAGCCGATGGAGTACTCGCCGCTGCCCATGACCAGCGGGTAGAAGCCGAGCGCGGAGAAGAGGTACCAGGCCGACTGCTCGCCGTTGTCCTCGTCGCCGTGGTAGCCCTGCCCGATCTCGCTGCCGGTGTAGAGGCGGGAGAGCGCCTCGCGCACGTACGCCTGCGCCTTCCAGGGCTCGCCGGCCGCGTCGTACATGTAGATGACGTGGTGCGCGACCTGGTTGGAGTGCCCGTACATGCCCATGCGGACGTCGCGGGCCTCGGTCATCTCGTGGATGACCCCGCCGTAGGAGCCGACGTTGTCCGGGGAGGCGGTCTCCGGCGTGGCGAAGTACTCGTCGAGCTTGTCGGCGAGGCCCTGCCGGCCGCCGTACAGGTTGGCCAGGCCCCGGCTGTCCTGCGGGGCGGTGAAGGCGTAGCCCCAGCCGTTGGTCTCGGTGTAGTCGTAGCCCCACACGCGGGGGTCGTACTTCGCGGAGTCCACGCGCCAGCGGCCCTCGGCGTCCCGGCCCTGGAAGAAGCCGGCCCGGGAGTCGAACAGCTTCACGTAGTCGCGGGCCCGGTTGAGGAAGTACTGCGACTCCTCCCGGTAGCGTTTCTCGCCCGTCTTCCGGTACAGCGCCTGGCCCATCCGGGCGATGCCGTAGTCGTTGACGTAGCCCTCCATCGCCCAGGACAGGCCCTCGTGCGTGTCGGTGGGGGTGTAGCCGAGGAAGGGCGAGGTGCTCATGCCCTTGCGGCCGACGCCCGAGGCGGGCGGGACGACGGTGGCGTTCTTCACCGCCGCCTCGTACGCCGCCTTCGCGTCGAACTTCACGCCCTTGACGTAGGCGTCGGCGAACGCCACGTCCGAGGAGGTGCCGGTCATCAGGTCGGCGTAGCCGGGGGAGGACCAGCGGGAGGTCCAGCCGCCGTCCTTGTACTGCTGCACGAACCCGTCGACCATCTCGCCCGCCTGGGACGGCGTCAGGAACGAGTAGGCGGGCCAGGTGGTCCGGTAGGTGTCCCAGAAGCCGTTGTTGACGTACACCTTGCCGTCGACGATCTTCGCGCCGGTGTGCGTCGGGGTGTCCGGGCCCGGCATGGGGGAGAACGGCGAGGCGTAGCGGTTCCTGCCGTCGACCTTCTCGAAACCGGAGTTGGGGTACAGGTACAGCCGGTACAGGCCGGAGTACAGCGTGGTCAGCTGGTCCGGGGTCGCGCCCTCCACCTCGACCTTGCCGAGCAGGCCGTCCCAGACGTGCCGGGCGTGCGCCTTGACGGCGTCGAAGGAGGTGCCGTCGGGGATCTCCTGGCGCAGGTTGTCCTTCGCCTGGTCGAGGCTGATCAGCGAGGTCGCCAGGCGCAGGGTCACGGTGCGGTCGGCGCCCGCGTCGAAGCGCAGGTAGCCCTTCACCCCGCCGGCTGCGCCGTCCGTCACCGGCTTGTCGAACGTGCCGTACACGAACAGCCGGGTCGCGCCGGTGGACAGGCCCGACTTCACGTCCGAGTAGCCGGTGACGGTCCCGTGCTCCCGGTCGAGCGTGAGGCCCGCCTGATCCGTGACGTTGTCGAAGAAGACGCTCGCGTCGTCGCCGGGGTAGGTGAAGCGGAGCACGGCCGCGTGGTCGGTCGGGGCCATCTCGGCCTTCAGGCCGTTCTCGAACCGGACGCCGTAGTAGTAGGGCCGCGCGGTCTCGTTCTCGTGCCGGAACGGCAGCGCGCGGGCCTCCCGGCCGGTGTCCGGGGTGCCGGACGCGGCCGACGGCATCACCTGGAACGTCTGCCGGTCGCCCATCCAGGGGCTCGGCTCGTGGCTCGCGCTGAACGCCTGGACCGTCGGCAGGTTGTCGGCGTTGTTGGCCCGCGCGTACTCGTAGAGCCAGCTCAGCGAGGAGGCGTTGGTGACCGGCGTCCAGAAGTTGAAGCCGTGCGGCAGGGCCGTCGCCGGGAAGTCGTTGCCGCGCGAGAAGCTGCCGCTGGAGTTGGTGCCGCGGGTGGTCAGCGCGTAGTCCGCCAGGTGCGCCTTCGGCTTCGCGGGCGGCACCGGCTTCAGGGACACGTCGTCGATCCAGCCGCGGAACTTCGCCGGGCCGTCGGGGGAGTCGTACGCCACCACTATCCGGTCGACGGTCTTCCCGGCCGCCACCGAGCCGATCCGCGCGGCCACGTTGTTCCACTGGTTGACGTACAGCGCCTTCGACGCCCCCTGCCCGCGCGGTGAGAGCGGGAAGCCGTGCTGGTCCCGCGCGCCCAGGCCGCTCAGCCGGGTGCCGTCGGTGAAGGCGAGGTCGACGGAGACGTTGGTGGCGTCGTAGTCGCGGTCGCCGTCGGCCATCGAGGGGAAGACGCGGTACGACAGCTGGGTGTCGCGGCCGACCTTCACGTTCACGTCGAAGACCTTGTTGGAGGAGTACGCGCGGCCGGCCGCCGTGTGCCGTCCGGCGTAGCGCAGGGCCCGCTTTCCGGTGAAACCGGCCCGCGCCTTGGCGGTCGGTGAGCCGCTCGGGCCCCGGTCGACCAGCGTCAGCATGTCCTGCGGCACCGGACCGCCTGCGCTGCCGGTGGAGAACTGCACGTCGGCGATCTGCAGGACGCCCGGGGCGCCGTTGTTCCCCGTCACCTCCAGCCGGAAGTGCCGGTACTCGGCCGGCTCGGCGAGGTCGTAGGACTTCGTCCGGAACCGCTCGGGGAAGCTCTCGCCCGAGCGGGTGTCGATCGTCTTCCATTCCTTGCCGTCGCTGGAGCCGCGCAGGGTCCAGTCCTTGGGGTCGCGCTCGTCGTAGTCGTTGGCCGAGGTGAGCGCGTAGGTCGTTATCCTGGCGGGCTTGTCCAGCTCGAACTCCGCCCAGCCGGTGGATGCGAAGGTCAGCCACTTGGTGCCGGGCTCGCCGTCGACGAGGTTCTCCTTCACCTCGCCGGCGCCCGCGTTCTCGCCGCTCGCCCGGACCTCGGTGACATGGTCGGTCACATTGCCCGGGATGCCGGTGGTGTACCCGCCGTCGACGCCCGAGGCGTGCTTGCGGCCGTCGGGGCCGGTGTCGACGGTGTTCAGCCAGTCCGGCGCCGGATCGTCCGCCTCGAACGAGGAGGCGAACTCACGGTCGGGCGCCGGAGCCCTTTCGGGCAGGGCGACCGCCGCCCCCTGAGCGCCGACGGCCATGACAAAGGCGGCCGTGAGGACGACCGCCGGACCCCATCTGTGCCGAGTTCTCCGCTGCATCTACGGATTTCCCCTCCTGCGCCGCCACGAGGACAACGTTGTCAGTTACCGGGCGCAGGAACCAGTAGGTCGTCAAGTGACCCGTGATGTCAAGGGTGTTGGCTGTGGCATTCAGGCATTAATGGCGCGATTTCCCGGCGCGCGGCACACATCGGCGGCGCATATTCCCGCGAGGTCTCAACTCGGAAAAGACCCATTGCGAACCTTGTATTCGATCTTGCTCCGGCGGCGGAAAATGGACTATACCTGTCCGCGCCCGGTACAGAACGCACGTCCGGCGAAACACGCGTTCCGCACTTCCTGCACACCCAGCTTCACCCGACCGCGGTGCCGGGGAGGATCCGGTTCACCGCCTGAGTCCTGGAGAAGGCGAGGACTTGAGCATGGGATCCACTTCCGGAGAGAACCACGGTCTTGCAGGTGTAGACCGCCGCGATCTGATGAAACGGTCCGCCGCCCTCGGCCTGCTCGGCGTGCCGGCGATGGGCCTGCTGGCCGCGTGCGCCAGCGGCGGCGGGGACGGCGGCCCGGACGGCGGCGGCACCAAGGGGAAGACGTCCGCGGACAACCCCTTCGGCGCCGAGAAGAACAGCAAGCTCGACGTCGTCGTCTTCAAGGGCGGGTACGGCGACGACTACGCCAAGGCGTGGGAGGCCGACTTCAGGGAGGAACTCGGCATCACCTCCACCCACACCGGCACCCAGGAGATCACCGGCAAGCTGCAGCCGCGCTTCAACGCCGGCAACCCGCCGGACGTCGTCGACGACTCCGGCGCCCAGCAGATCAAGGTCGACGTCCTCTACCGGAACGGCCAGCTGCTGGACCTCACCGAGGTGCTGGACGCGCCCTCGGTCGACGACCCCGCCAAGAAGGTCCGCGACACCCTGATCCCCGGCACGCTCGACCCGGGCATGCAGGAGGGCAAGGTCGTCGCGCTCAACTACATCTACACGGTGTGGGGCCTGTGGTACTCCGGCAAGCTGTTCCGGGACAAGGGCTGGCAGGAGCCGAAGACCTGGGACGACTTCCTCGCCGTCTGCAAGGACGCCACGTCGCAGGGCATCGGCGGTCTCGCCCACCAGGGCAAGTTCCCCTACTACATCAACGTCGCCATCATGGACCTGATCGCCAAGAAGGGCGGTCTGGACGCCATGAAGGCCATCGACAACCTCGATCCCAGGGCGTTCGTCGGCTCCGAGGCGGCCCAGGCCGCCGTCGAGGCCGTGTACGAGGTGGTCGAGAAGGGCTACCTGATGCCCGGCACCAACGGCCTGACCCACACCGAGTCGCAGACCCGGTGGAACCAGTACAAGGCCGCGTTCATCACCTGCGGCTCCTGGCTGGAGAACGAGCAGCTCAAGCAGACTCCGCCGGACTTCGACATGAAGTTCCTGCCGATGCCGCTGCTGCCCGGCAGCGCGCTGCCCTTCGAGGCCATCCGGGCCGGCTCGGGGGAGCCCTTCATCATCCCGGCGAAGGCGCACAACCGGCCGGCGGCCCAGGAGTTCCTGCGGCGCATGCTCTCCAAGGAGTGGTCGACGCTGTTCGCCAAGGAGGCGAACTCCCTGACCATCCTCAAGGACGGCGTCGATCCGGGCGTCCGGCTGCGCCCGGGCACCCAGTCCACGGTCGAGGCGTCCAAGGCGGCCGGCGACCACACCTTCCGCTACCTCTACACCGAGTGGTACAGCGAGATGGGGACCGCCCTGGAGGCCGCCTCCAACGAACTGATGGCCAAGCGCATTCAGCCGAAGGAGTGGCTGAAGAGGTGTCAGGCCGCGGTGGACAAGCAGGCCAAGGACCCCGCGTCGAAGAAGAACCACCGGGACTAGTCCCTCCGGGCGCCGGTGCGCCGCGAGGGTGCGTGCGGGTGTGACCGCGGGCGCCGGTCCGTCGTGGCGTGACGCCCCCGCGCGGCGGAAGCCGCATAGTGACAACGCCCCGCGCCCCCTTCCGGGGGCGCCGGCGCCGACCGGAGACACCAAGGGCAGGGACGCCGATGCGCAAAGGGCAGTACCGGTTCGTCGCGGGGTTTCTCCTCATTCCCGTGGCGCTTTATCTGATCTTCGTGATCTGGCCCTACCTCCAGACGTTCGGCTATTCGCTGACCGACTGGAAGGGGCAGTCGCAGACCTTCCGCTTCGTCGGTCTCGACAATTACCGGGCGCTGTGGGAGGACGACGTCTTCCGCCAGGCCATCTGGCACAACATCCTCTTCCTGGTCTTCATCCCGGTGATCACGATCCTGCTCGCCCTGTTCTTCGCCTTCATGCTGAACGCGGGCGGACGGGGCCGGGCCGGCGCGGTCCGGGGCGTCGCCGGATCGTCGTTCTACAAGATCCTCTACTTCTTCCCGCAGGTGCTGTCCCTGGCGATTCTCGCGGTGCTGTTCAACGCCGTGTACCGCAGCGACGGCGGCGGTCTGCTCAACGGCACGCTGATCGGACTGGGACTCGCCGACGCCGACCACCCGGTGGAGTGGCTCAACGAGCCGGACATGGTGCTGTGGGCGCTGATGCTCGTCGTGGTGTGGCACGGCGTCGGCTTCTACCTGGTGCTGTTCTCGGCCGCCATGCAGTCCGTGCCCCGGGACATCTACGAAGCCGCCCTGATCGACGGGGCGGGCCGCGGCCAGTCCTTCTTCCGCATCACCCTGCCGCTGCTGTGGGACGCCGTGCAGACCGCCTGGGTCTACCTCGGCATCGTCGCCATGGACATGTTCGTACTGGTCGCCTCGATGACCCAGAACATGGGCGCCTACGGCGGCGGTCCCGACCACCACAGCGACGTGATGTCGACGGTGATGATGCGGAACTTCCTCTACTACGGCAAGAGCGGCTACGCCTGCGCGATGGGTGTCGTCATGCTGCTGCTCACGCTGGTCCTGTCCGTGGTCACGCTGCGCGCCACCCGCCGCGAGCGCATCGAGTTCTGAGCAAGGGACGACCATGAGCGCACCCACCAAGGAGACCGCCCCCGCTCCGGCCGAGCGGCCCGCCGCCGGGGTTCCCGCCCGGCGCGGCGACCGGCGCGGCGAGGGCGTCGTCCTGAACGTCTTCTCCCACGGCTTCCTCGCCCTGTGGGCCCTGCTGGTCGTGCTGCCCCTGCTGTGGCTGGTGCTCAGCTCCTTCAAGACCGACGCCCAGATCGGCGGCTCGGCCTTCGGCTGGCCGCAGCACTGGTCCCCGGACGTCTTCCGCCGCGCCTGGGACAAGGGCATCGGCGACTACTTCCTGAACACCGTGATCGTCCTGGTGTTCTCCGTGCCGCTGACCATGCTCTTCGGCTCGATGGCCGCCTACGTGCTGGCCCGCTACCGCTTCCGGGGCAACCGGCTGCTGTACTACTTCTTCGTGGCCGGCGCGATGTTCCCGGTGTTCCTGGCCCTGGTCCCGCTGTTCTTCATGGTCAAGCGGCTGGACATGCTCAACACCTACCAAGGGCTGATCCTGGTCTACGTCGCCTACTCGATGCCGTTCACGGTGTTCTTCATGCACGCCTTCTTCCGGACCCTGCCCACGGCGGTCTTCGAGGCGGCGGTCCTCGACGGCGCCTCGCACACCCGGACCTTCTTCCAGGTGATGCTGCCAATGGCGAAGCCCGGACTGATCAGCGTCGGGATCTTCAACACGCTGGGCCAGTGGAACCAGTTCATCCTGCCGACGGTCCTCATGCAGCCCCAGAGCGGTTCCGACCCCGAGCGGTACGTCCTCACCCAGGGCCTGATCCAGTTGAACCAGCAGCAGGGGTACGCCTCCGACCTGCCCGTGCTGTTCGCGGGTGTGACCATCGCGATGGTGCCGATGCTGGTGGTGTACCTGTCCTTCCAGCGCCAGGTGCAGGCGGGGCTGACCTCGGCGACCCTGAAATAGGCCCGTACCGCGACCGCCCGCCCGCACGCCGTCCCGGGGATCGGGGGCGGCGTCCGCGCGGGCTGTCCGGATACTCGGAAACGGTTCAACCTCTTGACGGGAGTAACCCCGAACGGCTCAGCTTAGAGTTCACTAGTTGGACATACACGGGGCCTCATCGAAGCGGCCCCGCGCTCAGGAGGTCGTCGTGGAGACTCCAGGGTCGCAGTCGTCACTGCACCGAGCCAACCTGGAGCGGGTCGTCCGGGCCGTACGCCTGGCCGGGTCCCTCACGCAGGCGGAGATCGCGCGGACGACCGGTCTGTCCGCCGCGACCGTCTCCAACATCGTGCGGGAGCTGAAGGACGGCGGAACCGTCGAGGTCACGCCCACGTCGGCGGGCGGGCGGCGGGCCCGCAGCGTCAGCCTGAGCGGGGACGCCGGCATCGTGATCGGGGTCGATTTCGGCCACACGCATCTGCGCGTCGCGGTCGGGAACCTCGCCCACCAGGTGCTGGCCGAGGAGTCCGAGCCGCTGGACGTCGACGCCTCCGCCGACCAGGGATTCGACCGGGCCGAACGACTGGTCACTCGCCTGATCGCGGCAACGGGGGTCACCCGGTCCAAGGTGGCCGGCGTGGGGCTCGGCGTGCCGGGGCCGATCGACGTGGAGTCGGGGACGCTGGGGTCCACCGCGATCCTGCCCGGCTGGGGCGGCACCAAGCCCGCCGAGGAGCTGCGCGAGCGGCTCGGCGTGCCCGTCCACGTGGACAACGACGCCAATCTCGGCGCCCTGGGCGAGCTGGTCTGGGGCAGCGGCAAAGGGGTGCGCGACCTCGCGTACATCAAGGTCGCGAGCGGTGTCGGCGCCGGCCTGGTGATCGACGGGAAAATCTATCGCGGCCCCGGCGGCACCGCGGGCGAAATAGGACATATTACACTCGATGAATCCGGCCCGGTCTGCCGCTGCGGGAACCGCGGCTGCCTGGAGACGTTCGCGGCCGCACGCTATGTGCTCCCGCTGCTCCAGCCCAGCCACGGCACCGACCTGACGATGGAAGGCGTCGTACGGCTGGCCAGGGACGGTGACCCGGGCTGCCGTCGGGTGATCGCCGACGTCGGCCGCCACATCGGCAGTGGAGTGGCCAATCTCTGCAACTTGCTCAACCCGAGCAGGGTGGTCCTCGGCGGTGATCTCGCCGAGGCCGGTGAGCTGGTGCTCGGGCCCATCAGGGAGTCCGTCGGCCGCTATGCGATCCCCAGCGCGGCGCGGCAGCTGTCCGTTCTCCCCGGGGCACTCGGTGGCCGGGCGGAGGTGCTCGGAGCGCTCGCCCTCGCCCTCAGCGAGATGGGCGATTCGACCCTTTTGGAGGGTGCGCTGCCTGCGGCGACCCCTGCCTTCACTTAGAGAACGGATGGCACCGTTGCCATCTCGTTAAGGATTTACTTCTTGACGTCGCACGTGTGGCCGAGTTGACTTCCAGCCACCTCGGCCGCAACGACGCGGCCTCGTCAGGGAGGTTTACGAAGTGAACGCACGTATGCGTCGTGCCGCCGTTGCCGTTGCCGCTGGTGCGATGGCCGTCTCGCTCGCTGCCTGTGGCAGTGCCAAGGAGTCGAAGGGCGGGGACAGCTCTTCCTCCGGCTCGGCCAAGAAGGGCGACGACATCAAGGTCGGCCTGCTCCTGCCGGAGAACAAGACCGCCCGCTACGAGAAGTTCGACAAGCCGCTGATCGAGAAGAAGATCAAGGAGCTGACGAACGGCAAGGCGGAGGTCCAGTACAACAACGCCCGCCAGGACGCGAACCTGCAGGCCCAGCAGGTCGACACCATGATCACCAACAAGGTGGACGTCCTCATCCTGGACGCGGTGGACGCCAAGGCCATCCAGAACTCCGTCAAGAAGGCGGTCGACCAGGGCATCAAGGTCGTCGCCTACGACCGCCTCGCCGAGGGCCCGATCAGCGCGTACACCTCCTTCGACAACGAGGAGGTCGGCAGGACCCAGGGCGAGGCCCTGCTGAAGGCGCTGGGCGACAAGGCCGAGAAGTCCAGCAAGATCGTCATGATCAACGGCTCGGTGACCGACCCGAACGCCGCCCAGTTCAAGAAGGGCGCCCACTCCGTCCTCGACGGCAAGGTCACCGTCGCCAAGGAGTACGACACCAAGGAGTGGTCGCCGGACAACGCCAACTCCGAGATGGAGGCGGCGATCTCCTCGGTCGGCAAGAAGAACATCGCGGGCGTCTACTCCGCCAACGACGGCATGGCCGGCGGCATCATCACCGCCCTCAACGCCGCCGGCATCAAGGTCCCGGTCACCGGCCAGGACGCCGAGCTGGCCGGTGTGCAGCGCATCGTCGCCGGTGAGCAGTACATGAGCGTCTACAAGCCGTACGCCCCCGAGGCCGACGCCGCCGCCGAGATGGCCGTCGCGCTCGCCCAGGGCAAGTCGCTCGACTCCGTCGCCAAGGACAAGGTCTCCAGCAACTCCGCCAAGGACGTCCCGGCGGTGCTGGTTCCGGTCACCTCGCTGACCAAGGACAACATCAAGGACACGGTCATCAAGGACGGCGTCTACACCGCCGCCGAGATCTGCACCGGCAAGTACAAGGCCGCCTGCGACAAGCTCGGCCTCAACAAGTAAGCGGTCAGCGGCCCCTTCCCCGGCCCGGGCGTCCGTACCCGGACACCCGGGGGGAAGGCCGCCGGCCGCCCCAGGCTCCTCCGGCGCCTCGCGCATCACACAGCCCCGCAAGCTCGGCGCGGGGCGCCGGACGGAACTCCCCCAAACTTCTGCACAACCTCCCGCCGGGTCAGGCGGCGAAGGAGATGGTTCACGTGTCCGCTACGCCCGTGCTGGCGTTGCGCGGGGTCTCCAAGCGATTCGGTGCCGTCCAGGCGCTCACCGACGTAGAGCTTGAGGTCCACGCCGGTGAGGTGGTCGCCCTGGTGGGCGACAACGGCGCCGGAAAGTCCACGCTGGTCAAGACGATCGCCGGCGTGCACCCCATCGACGAGGGCGTCATCGAGTGGGATGGCAAGCCCGTGTCGATCAGCCGCCCGCACGACGCCCAGGCCCTGGGCATCGCGACGGTCTACCAGGATCTCGCGCTGTGCGACAACATCGACGTCGTCGGCAACCTCTTCCTCGGCCGTGAGCTGAGGAAGTGGGGCGTCCTGGACGAGGTCGAGATGGAGCGCCGCTCCCGCGAGCTGCTCACCACGCTGTCGATCCGCATCCCGAGCGTCCGCATCCCGATCGCCTCGCTCTCCGGCGGCCAGCGCCAGACCGTGGCCATCGCCCGCTCCATGCTCGGCGACCCCAAGCTGGTGATCCTGGACGAGCCCACCGCCGCCCTCGGCGTCGAGCAGACCGCCCAGGTCCTCGACCTGGTGGAGCGGCTGCGCGAGCGCGGCCACGCCGTCATCCTCATCAGCCACAACATGGCGGACGTGAAGGCGGTGGCCGACAAGGTCGCCGTCCTGCGCCTCGGCCGCAACAACGGCGTCTTCGAGGTCAAGACGACCTCGCAGGAGGAGATCATCTCCGCCATCACGGGCGCCACCGACAACGCCGTGACCCGCCGTGCGGCGCGCACGAACGGGGAGGTTTCCAAGTGAGCATCGACAAGACCTCCGCGAACCTCGACAAGACGCCGGAGCCGCAGGACGCCCCGGTCGTCAACCCGGAGGCCGCGGCCGCCGCGGTCACCGCCGTCGACCCGCGTCTCCTCGTGCGCGAGCAGGGCCTGCTCGGCTACTGGAGCGAGTTCAAGCGCAAGATGAAGGCCGGTGAGCTGGGCTCCCTGCCGGTCGTCCTGGGCCTCGCGATCATCTGCATCATCTTCCAGGTCCTCAACTCCGAGTTCCTCTCCGCGCAGAACATCAGCAACATCACGGTCACGATGGTCGGCACGGGCATGATCTCCGTCGGCATCGTCTTCGTGCTGCTGCTCGGCGAGATCGACCTGTCGGTCGGCTCGGTCAGCGGCGCCGCCAGCGCCCTCGCCGCCGTCCTGACGGTGAACCAGGGCTGGCCCGAGTGGATGGCCGTGCTTGTCGCCATCGCCGCCGGCGCCGCCATCGGCGCGCTGCACGGCTTCTTCTTCGCGGTGCTCGGCGCCCCCGCCTTCGCCGTCACCCTGGCCGGCCTGCTGTTCTGGCTCGGCTTCATGCTCAAGGTGCTGGGCGAGGACGGCACGATCAACCTCGACAGCGACGGTCTGATCGGCCAGCTGACCACGTACACCTTCACCGACGTCGCCGCCGCCTACGGCCTGGCGGTCGTCGTGGTGGCGCTGTTCTTCGTCAGCTCCTTCCTCGGCAACCGGCGCCGGGAGGCCGCGGGCGTCCCGTCCCGGCCGCTCAGCGACACCCTGCTGCGCACGGCGCTGCTGGCCGTGGTCTCCTTCGCCGCCGCGTTCATGTACAACCAGTACAAGGGCCTGCCGCTGGCCACGGTCATCTTCCTTGCCCTGCTGGTCGCCACGGACTTCGTGCTGCGGCGCACCACCTACGGCCGCAAGATCTTCGCGCTCGGCGGCAGCGTCGAGGCCTCCCGCCGCGCCGGCATCAACGTCACCGCGGTCCGCATCTCCGTGTTCGCCGTCTCCGGCGGGTTCGCGGCGATCGGCGGTCTGTTCCTGGCCTCGAAGATCGCCTCCGCCAACCAGAGCGCCGGTACCGGCGACCTGCTGATGAACGCGATCGCCGCGGCCGTCATCGGCGGCACATCGCTCTTCGGCGGACGCGGTCGCACCTGGAACGCCCTGCTGGGTGTGCTGGTCATCGTCTCCATCCAGTACGGCCTCCAGCTGGAGTCCATCGCGGAGCCGGTGAAGTACATGATCACCGCCGCGGTCCTGCTGACCACCGTGGTGATCGACTCCATCACCCGCAAGACGCAGAAGACGGCCGGGCGCGCCTGACGCCCCGGAGCCGCCCGGGCCACGGGGCGGCCGCGGGCGCCGGCCACCGGTGCCGGCGCCCGCGGTTCCCCGTGCCCCCCTTGAGTTTTCTCACTGTGCCCGGCACCGGAAAGGTGCCGGGCGCTGTCATGTGCCGTCGGGCCGGAACATTAGACTCGGGCGAGCCCGGCGAAAGCTCGATCAGCTCTATTGCAAGGAGGCACGGGTGCCGCTGCTGACCCGCATCACGGGACCGCGCGATCTGGACCGGCTCAGCCTGGAGGAGCTGGACCAGCTGGCGGAGGAGATCCGGAGCTTCCTCGTCCAGGAGGTCTCCAAGACCGGCGGGCACCTGGGTCCCAACCTCGGTGTGGTGGAGCTGACCATCGCCCTGCACCGGGTCTTCGAGTCCCCGAAGGACAAGGTGCTGTGGGACACCGGTCACCAGTCCTACGTGCACAAGCTGCTCACCGGCCGGCAGGACTTCTCCCGCCTGAAGATGAAGGGCGGCCTGTCCGGCTACCCCTCGCAGGCCGAGTCCGAGCACGACGTCATCGAGAACAGCCACGCCTCGACCGTGCTGGGCTGGGCGGACGGCATCGCCAAGGCCAACCAGCTGCTGAAACGTGACAGCCACGTGGCCGCCGTCATCGGCGACGGCGCCCTGACCGGCGGCATGGCCTGGGAGGCGCTCAACAACATCGCCGAGGCCAAGGACCGTCCGCTCGTCATCGTCGTCAACGACAACGAGCGTTCCTACGCGCCGACCATCGGCGGCCTCGCCAACCACCTGGCGACCCTGCGCACCACCGACGGCTACGAGCGCTTCCTCGCCCGGACCAAGGACATCCTCGACCGCACCCCCGTCGTCGGCAGGCCGCTGTACGAGACCCTGCACGGCGCCAAGAAGGGGCTGAAGGACTTCATCGCCCCGCAGGGCATGTTCGAGGACCTGGGCCTGAAGTACGTCGGCCCGATCGACGGACACGACATCGAGGCGCTGGAGTCGGCGCTGGCCCGCGCCAAGCGGTTCGGCGGACCGGTGATCGTGCACTGCCTCACCGAGAAGGGCCGCGGCTACCAGCCCGCCCTCCAGGACGAGGCCGACCGCTTCCACGCCGTCGGCAAGATCCACCCGGACACGGGCCTGCCCATCGCCTCCTCCGGCGCCGACTGGACCTCCGTGTTCGGCGAGGAGATGGTGAAGCTCGGCGAGGAGCGCGAGGACATCGTCGCCATCACCGCGGCCATGCTTCAGCCGGTCGGCCTGGACAAGTTCGCCAAGCGCTTCCCCGAGCGCGTGTACGACGTCGGCATCGCCGAGCAGCACGGCGCCGTCTCCGCGGCCGGCCTCGCCCACGGCGGCCTGCACCCCGTCTTCGCCGTGTACGCCACCTTCCTCAACCGCGCCTTCGACCAGGTCCTCATGGACGTGGCCCTGCACAAGTGCGGAGTGACCTTCGTGCTGGACCGGGCCGGCATCACCGGAACGGACGGCGCCTCGCACAACGGCATGTGGGACATGTCGATCCTGCAGGTGGTGCCCGGGCTCCGGCTCGCCGCGCCGCGCGACGCCGACCAGGTGCGGGCCCAGCTGCGGGAGGCCGTCGCCGTCGAGGACGCGCCGACCGTGGTGCGCTTCTCCAAGGGCGCCGTCGGCCCCGCCGTGCCCGCCGTGGGCCGGGTCGGCGGCATGGACGTGCTCCGCGAGCCCGGCACCGACCGCCCGGACGTGCTGCTGGTCTCCGTGGGCGCCCTGGCCCCGATGTGCCTGGACGTCGCCGCACTCCTGGAGAAGCAGGGCATCTCCACCACCGTGGTCGACCCGCGCTGGGTCAAGCCGGTCGACGAGGCCATGGCCCCGCTGGCCGACCGTCACCGGGTCGTCGTCACCGTCGAGGACAACAGCCGCGTCGGCGGTGTCGGCTCGGCGATCGCCCAGGCGCTGCGCGACGCGGGCGTGGACGTGCCGCTGCGCGACTTCGGCATCCCGCCGCGCTTCCTCGACCACGCCTCCCGCGCCGAGGTGCTCGCCGAGATCGGGCTGACCGCGCCCGACATCGCCCGCCAGGTCACCGGCCTGGTCTCCCGGCTGGACGGCCGGTTCGACCGTACGGCGCAGGCGGTCGACTCCGTGGACGTGGAGACCGCGCGGGACTAGGGGGTCCTGGCGCAAGCCCGTCAGAAGCCGGTTCCGCCGCCCTCCCGGTGGCGGAACCGGCTTTTCTGCGTGAACCTGCCTGTGCCGGGGCATACGCATCCCCAGCCCTCTCGATCATGTCGAGGACGACACGCGTGTGGGAGGTAGGCCGTGAGCAGCACGCTCTTCCGGACGAAGAAGATCGAGCAGTCCATCCAGGACACCGAGGAACCCGAGCACGCGCTCAAGAAATCCCTCTCCGCGCTGGACCTGACCGTCTTCGGCGTCGGCGTCATCATCGGCACCGGCATCTTCGTCCTCACCGGACAGGTCGCCAAGAACAACGCCGGACCGGCGGTGTCCCTGGCCTTCGTGGCGGCCGGCGTGGCCTGCGCGCTCGCCGCCCTCTGCTACGCCGAGTTCGCCTCCACCGTCCCGGTGGCCGGCTCCGCGTACACCTTCTCCTACGCCTCCCTCGGCGAGCTGCCCGCCTGGATCATCGGCTGGGACCTGGTCCTGGAGTTCGCGCTCGGCACGGCGGTGGTGGCGGTCGGCTGGTCGGGCTACATCCGCTCCCTGATGGACAACTGGGGCTGGCACCTGCCGGCCTACCTGTCCGGCCGGGACGGCGCCACCGGCTTCGGCTTCGACATCCTCGCCGCCGCGCTGGTGCTGGTGCTCACCGCCATCCTCGTCGTCGGCATGAAGCTGTCCGCCCGGATCACCTCCCTCGTCGTCGCGATCAAGGTGACCGTCGTCCTCATCGTGATCGTCGCGGGCGCCTTCTTCGTCAACGGCCGCAACTACCAGCCGTTCGTCCCCAAGGCCCAGGCGGTGGAGGCGGGCGGCAACCTCAAGGCCCCGCTCATCCAGCTGCTGTTCGGCTGGGCGCCGTCCAACTTCGGCGTGATGGGCATCTTCACCGCCGCGTCGGTGGTGTTCTTCGCGTTCATCGGCTTCGACATCGTCGCCACGGCCGCCGAGGAGACCCGCAACCCGCAGCGGGACATGCCGCGCGGCATCCTCGGCTCGCTGCTCATCTGCACCGTGCTCTACGTCGCCGTCTCCATCGTCGTCACCGGCATGCAGCACTACAGCAGGCTCTCCGTGGACGCCCCGCTGGCCGACGCGTTCAAGTCCATCGGCCACCCCTGGTACGCGGGCGTCATCAGCTTCGGGGCCGCCGTCGGCCTGACCACGGTCTGCATGATCCTGCTGCTCGGCCAGACCCGGGTGTTCTTCGCGATGAGCCGGGACGGACTGCTGCCGCGCTTCTTCTCCCGCGTCCACCCGCGTTTCAGGACCCCGCACCGGCCGACCATCCTGCTCGGCGTGGTCATCGCGATCGTGGCCGGCTTCACCAGCCTGGCCGAACTGGCCGAACTGGTGAACATCGGCACGCTGTTCGCGTTCGTCGTCGTCGCCCTCAGCGTCATCATCCTCCGCAGGACCCGCCCGGACCTGCACCGGGCGTTCCGCACCCCGTGGGTCCCGGTCGTCCCGATCCTGTCCGTGTGCGCCTCCCTGTGGCTGATGCTCAACCTGCCGGCGGAGACCTGGGTCCGGTTCGCGGTCTGGATGGTCATCGGCTTCTTCGTCTACTTCCTCTACGGCCGCTCCCACAGCCGTCTCGGCCGGCGGGAGGCGGCCGAGGCCGCCCAGGCCGCGCCCCCGCCGCGCGGCGGCACCGCATAGCCGCCCGCATGCTGCGCGGCGGCACCGCATAGCCGCCCGCATGCTGCGCGGCGGCACCGCATAGCCGCCCGCATCCCGCGCCCCGGCCCCGTATGTCCCGCCCGGCACAGGCGCCGGGGCCGGATAGCGTGCTGCCCATGCTCGCCGCCCCGCTCGCCCCCGCACGGCCCGCGACCACCCGGACGGCGTACTGGACCCGGCTGCTGCCCCTCCTGGCGGTCCTCGCCTGCGTCACCCGCGTCCCCTCCTTCGCCCGCCCGCTGTGGAACCCGGACGAGGGCTACCTCGCCGTCCAGGCCCGGCTGCTGGCCCACGGCGGGCAGCTGTACGACACCGTCGTCGACCGCAAGCCGCCGCTGCTGCCCTGGCTGTACCAGGCCGCGTTCGCGCTGTGCGGCTCCGGCTCGCTCACCCCGCTGCGGGTGCTCGCCGTCGTCGCCCAGCTCCTCACCGCCGCGCTGCTGGCCTCCCTCGCCCGGCGACGGTGGGGCGGCAGCGCGGGCTTCACCGCCGGAGTGCTGTACCTGCTGGTCTCCGTCGGGCTCAACCCCGAGGACGCCCAGGCGGCCGCCTTCGAGCTGTTCATGCTGCCCTGGACGGCCGCCGCCCTGTGGTGCGCCGACCGCGGGCGCTGGGGCTCGGCCGGAGCCGCCGTCGCCGCCGCGTTCCTGACGAAGCAGACCGGCGGTGCGGTCCTGCTGCCGGTGGCCTGGCTGCTGCACCGCCGGGGCGCCACGCGGGCCGGGCTGCTGCGGCTGACGGCCGGGTGCGCGGTCCCCGTGCTCGGCGCGGCGCTGCTGACGGACGCGGGCGGATTCCTGTTCTGGACGGTGACCGGCTCCGCCGGGTACGCCTCCTTCAGCGGCTCCGGACTGCACGTCCTGGCCCGCGCCCTCATCAACACCGCGATCCTGGCCGTGGCGTCGGCCGGGCTGCTCCCGCCCGTCGCACGGGCCCTGCGCACCGCGCGCGCCGGAGCGCCCGACCTGTGGCTGTGGCTGGCCTCCTCGGCCGCCGCCGTCGCCCTCGGCCTGCACTTCTTCGGCCACTACTACCTGCAGCTCACCCCGCCGCTCGCCCTGCTGGCGACCGCCGCGCTGCACGCCCTGCCCCGGCACCGGCACACGGCCGCCGTCCGCACCTCGGCCTGCTGCTGCGCCCTCTTCCTCACCTGGGGGCTGGTGGTGCCCCGCCCGGATCTCGCGCACGCCGAGCGGCTGGCGGCGGCCCTCGCCCACCGCACGGCGCCCGGCGACCGGGTCCTGGTCTGGGGCATGCACCCGGAGACGTACTGGCTGGCCGGCCGCACCCCCGCCACCCGCTACCTGACCGCGGGCCTGCTCACCAACTACAGCGGCGGCCGCGACGGCCCCCGGGTGGGCGAGCAGTACGCCGTCCCCGGCGCCTGGCCGGTCTTCCGGCGGGAGATGGCGGCGCGCGCCCCCGCGCTGGTCGTGGACGACTCCCGGGGCGAGCCGTACGCCCCCGGCCGGATCCCCACCCTGCGCCGCCTGCTGGCCGCGCGGTACGCCGAGGTGGGCCGGGTGGACGGTGCGGTGCTGTACGCCAGGACGCCGGACGGGTGACGTGCGCCCGGCGCGCGGGCTGCCGCAGGAGCTGCGGCCGGGATCAGGGCAGGACCGTACGCGGGCCGGCGACCTGAGCGCCGAGCTCGGTCACCCGGCGCCGCAGTTCCCGGTCGGCGGTGATCACCAGGCGGGGCCGGCCGGTGCTCTGGGCGGTCAGCTCCACGATCCGGTCGTCCCCGCTGCCCGGCGCCGGCTCCACCCGCACGCCCGGTACGGACGTCACCCCGCGGGCCGCGCCCTCGACCACCAGCACGATCTCCGCGGGCCCCGCATGTCCGGGCAGCCCCTCGCTCGCCAGCCGGTCCCGCAGCCGCTCGGCCGCGCCCTTGCGGTCCCGCCACCAGCCGTCGGGCCGGGAGCCGACGACGTTCGCGCCGTCCACGACGACGAGCAGCGGGGCGGGGGAGGGCGGGGTGTCCGGCCGGTCGGTCATGCTGCAAGGGTGCCACGGGCCGGGGGACCGGGAGGCGGCCTGGCCACCCGTGGCCGAGACGGACGGCTCGTGTCCGCCGGCCGCCGGACGGGACCGCCCGGCGGCCGGGCGGTCCCGTCCGGCGGCCCGTGGTCCGCCCCGCGCACGGCGCGCGGCGCGCGGGACCCGCACCCGTCCGGCGGTCGGCCGGGGCGTCACGGCCACCCGGGTCGGGCTCCGGCGGCTCGCGGCCCACAGGGAGGCGGAGCACGTCCGCTCCACCGCGAAGGCGCGGCCGGACACCGGGACGCCGGGTGCCCGCACCCCGGGGAGGGGCGCGGGCACCCGGCGTTCAGCGGCGGGGCGTCACGCGGGCACGCTGGCCACGCCCGGCTCCAGGAACCGCTTGCCGTTGACGCGCTCCGAGACGCCCTCGCGGTCCAGGTACGGCGTGATGCCGCCCAGGTGGAAGGGCCAGCCGGCGCCCGTGATCAGGCACAGGTCGATGTCCTGCGCCTCGGCCACGACGCCCTCCTCGAGCATGAGCCCGATCTCCTGGGCCACCGCGTCCAGGACCCGGGCGCGGACCTGCTCCTCCGTCAACGCGGTGTCGCCCTGCTTGAGCAGCGCGGCGACCTCCAGGTCCAGCTCCGGCTTGCCGCTGTCGTAGACGTAGAAGCCGCGCTTGCCCGCCTCCACGACCGCCTTGAGGTTGGGGGAGACCGTGAAGCGGTCCGGGAACGCGCCGTGCAGCGTCTCGGAGACGTGCAGTCCGATCGCCGGGCCGACCAGCTCCAGCAGCACCAGCGGGGACATCGGCAGACCGAGCGGCTCGACGGCCTTCTCGGCGACCTCGACCGGGGTGCCCTCGTCGATGACGTTCTGGATCTCGCCCATGAAGCGCGTCAGGATGCGGTTCACGACGAACGCCGGGGCGTCCTTGACGAGCACCGCGGTCTTCTTCAGCTTCTTGGCCACGGCGAACGCGGTCGCGAGCGAGGCGTCGTCCGTCTTCTCGCCGCGGACGATCTCCAGCAGCGGCAGGACCGCGACCGGGTTGAAGAAGTGGAAGCCGACGACCCGCTCGGGGTGCCGCAGCTTCGACGCCATCTCCGTCACCGACAGCGAGGAGGTGTTGGTGGCCAGGATCGCGTGCGCCGGGGCGACCGCCTCGACCTCCGCGAACACCTGCTGCTTGACGCCCATCTCCTCGAACACGGCCTCGATGACGAAGTCCGCGTCCGCGAAGCCCTCGGCCTTGTCCAGCACACCGGTCACCAGCGCCTTGAGGCGGTTGGCCTTGTCCTGGTTCACACGGCCCTTGGCGAGCAGCTTGTCGATCTCGGCGTGGACGTAGCCCACGCCCTTGTCGACGCGCTCCTGGTCGATGTCGGTCAGCACGACCGGCACCTCCAGGCGGCGCAGGAACAGCAGCGCGAGCTGACTGGCCATCAGACCGGCGCCGACGACGCCGACCTTGGTGACCGGGCGGGCCAGGTTCTTGTCCGGGGCGCCCGCGGGACGCTTGCCGCGCTTCTGGACGAGGTTGAACGCGTAGATGCCCGCGCGCAGTTCACCGCCCATGATGAGGTCGGCGAGGGCCCGGTCCTCGGCGTCGTAACCCTGCTGCAGGTCGCCGTTCCTGGCGGCGGCGATGATGTCCAGGGCGCGGTAGGCGGCCGGGGCGGCGCCGTGCACCTTGGAGTCCGCGATGGAGCGGCCCCTGGCGACGGCCTGGTCCCAGGCCTCGCCGCGGTCGATCACCGGGCGCTCGATCTCGATCTCGCCCTTGAGGACCGCCGCCGTCCAGATCAGCGACTGCTCCAGGAAGTCGGCGCCCTCGAAGATCGCGTCCGCGATGCCGAGCTCGTAGACCTGCTCGCCCTTGAGCTGCCTGTTCTGGTTGAGGCTGTTCTCGATGATCACCGAGACGGCCTTGTCGGCGCCGATCAGGTTCGGCAGCAGGGTGCAGCCGCCCCAGCCGGGGACCAGGCCGAGGAAGACCTCCGGCAGGGAGAACGCCGGAATGGCCGCGGACACCGTGCGGTAGGTGCAGTGCAGGCCGACCTCGACGCCGCCGCCCATCGCCGCGCCGTTGTAGTAGGCGAAGGTGGGGACGGCCAGCTTCGACAGGCGCTTGAAGACCTCGTGGCCGCCCTTGCCGATGGCGAGCGCGTCCTCGTGCCTCTTCAGCAGTTCGACGCCCTTGAGGTCGGCGCCGACGGCGAAGATGAACGGCTTGCCGGTGATGCCCGCGCCGACGATCTCGCCGTCCGCGGCCTCCTTCTCCACCTGGTCGATCGCGGTGTCGAGGTTGGCGAGCGAGGCGGGGCCGAAGGTGGTCGGCTTGGTGTGGTCGAAGCCGTTGTCCAGCGTGATCAGGGCGAACCTGCCCGCGCCGAGGGGGAGGTCGAAGTGGCGTACGTGCGCCTGAGTGACGACCTCGTCCGGGAACAGCTCGGCCGCGCCCTTCAGCAGTTCGGCGGTGGTGCTCACTTGTCCCCCTCGAAGTTCGGGTTCTCCCAGACGACCGTCGCGCCCATGCCGAAGCCGACGCACATGGTGGTCAGGCCGTAGCGGACGTGCGGCTGCTCCTCGAACTGGCGCGCCAGCTGCGTCATCAGGCGGACGCCGGAGGAGGCCAGCGGGTGGCCGAAGGCGATGGCGCCGCCGTACTGGTTGACGCGCTCGTCGTCGTCGGCGATGCCGTAGTGGTCGAGGAAGGCCAGGACCTGGACGGCGAAGGCCTCGTTGATCTCGAACAGGCCGATGTCGGAGATGGACAGGCCCGCCTTGGCGAGGGCCTTCTCCGTGGCCGGGATCGGGCCGTAGCCCATGACCTCCGGCTCGACGCCCGCGAAGGCGTACGACACCAGGCGCATCTTGACCGGCAGGCCGTTCTCGCGGGCGAAGTCCTCGCTGGCGATGATGGACGCGGTCGCGCCGTCGTTCAGACCGGCCGCGTTGCCGGCGGTGACCCGGCCGTGCACGCGGAACGGGGTCTTCAGGCCGGCCAGGCTCTCCAGCGTGGTGCCCGGGCGCATCGGCTCGTCGGCGGTGACCAGGCCCCAGCCGGTCTCGCCGCCCTCGGGGTTGGTCCGGCGCACCGAGATCGGCACCAGGTCCTGCTGGATCTTGCCGTTGGCGTACGCCTTGGCGGCCTTCTCCTGCGAGCGCACCGCGTACTCGTCGGCGCGCAGCTTGGTGATCTGCGGGTAGCGGTCGTGCAGGTTCTCTGCGGTCATGCCCATGAACAGGGCGGACTCGTCGACCAGCTTCTCGGAGACGAACCGCGGGTTGGGGTCCACGCCCTCGCCCATCGGGTGGCGGCCCATGTGCTCGACGCCACCGGCGATGACGGCGTCGTAGGCGCCGAACGCGATCGAACCGGCGGTGGTCGTCACGGCGGTCAGGGCGCCGGCGCACATGCGGTCGATCGAGTAGCCGGGGACGGACTGCGGCAGACCGGCGAGGATGCCCGCGGTGCGGCCGAGCGTGAGCCCCTGGTCGCCGATCTGGGTGGTCGCGGCGATGGCGACCTCGTCGATCTTCTTCGGGTCCAGACCGGGGTTGCGGCGCAGCAGCTCCCGGATCGCCTTCACGACGAGGTCGTCGGCACGGGTCTCGTGGTAGATGCCCTTCGGGCCCGCCTTGCCGAACGGGGTGCGGACGCCGTCGACGAAGACGACGTCCCTGACGGTACGAGGCACGATGGCTCTCCTCCAGGGTGCGGGATGGCACTGCTGCGCGGCGCTGAGCGCGCGCTCAGAACCATGCTACTTATGGGTAACGTAGCTGCACAGTCCTGCCGCCTGGAGCGGCGAACGTCACACCGTGCCGTCCAGGGATCTTGGCGCGATATCGATGCCCCCGTTCCGCTTCCACGGCCCGCTGAGGCACAGCGACCGCCCCCGCGGCCGCCGCCGGGCCCGGCTGCACAGTTGGCCCACGCCTCCTGACGCGCCGCCGCGGCACCCGCCGGGGCACCCCTGTGGCTGCCGTGCGGCGAGGCCCAGCGCCGAATCGACCCCGCCGCGCTGCCTGCCGGGTGCCGCTGTCACTGCGCGCCGTCGGGGATGCCCGTGCGGCTGCCGCGGGACGAGACCCCGCGCCGCCGCGGCCCGGCCGCACCGCCGCTGCGGTGCGCGCGGGCGCGCCGTCGGGGATGCCTCTGCGGCTGCCGCGGGACGAGACCCCGCGCCGCCGCGGCCCGGCCGCACCGCCGCTGCGGTGCGCGCGCGGTGTGCCGGGGATGCCGTGGCGCGCCGTCGCAGCAGGCCGCCGGGGGACCTCTGTGGCTGCCGTGCGGCGAGGCTCAGCGCCGGATCGACCCCGCTGCGCTGCCTGCCGGATGCCGCTGTCGCTGCGGTGCTTGCGGGGCGTGCTGGGGTGAGGGTGGTGGCGCCGCCGTCGGGGCTCCCCGCGGGGCACCTCTGTGGCTGCCG
Organism: Streptomyces sp. NPDC006193; assembly: GCF_040613915.1. Classification (NCBI taxonomy): domain Bacteria; kingdom Bacillati; phylum Actinomycetota; class Actinomycetes; order Kitasatosporales; family Streptomycetaceae; genus Streptomyces; species Streptomyces sp. NPDC006193. The sequence continues at coordinate 304,419 of NZ_JBEXTB010000001.1, read as the reverse complement.
TGGCGAGGCCCAGCGCCGGATCGACCCCGCCGCGCTGCCTGCCGGGTGTCGCTGTCGCTGTGCGTCGTCGGGGATGTCCGTGCGGCTGCTGCGGGGTGAGACTCCGCGCCGCCGCGGCCCGGCCGCACCGCCGCTGCGGTGCTCGCGGGGGTGTGCCGGGGTGAGGGTCGTGGCGCCGACGTTGGGGCTCCCCGCGGGCCACCTCTGCGGCTGCCACGGGTGAGACTCTGCGCTGCCGCGGCCCGGCCGCACCGCCTGCCAGGGCGCCGCCGCCGCTGCGGTGCTCGCCAGGCGTGCCCGGGGACGCCGTGGCGACGCGGCGGCGCACCGCCGGGTTCACCTCCGTGGATGCCGCCGATCGCCCGCTCGGCCGCCGCCGGGGGCACCTCCGTGGCTGCCGCGAGACGGGACTCCGCGGCGGCACCACCCGGCCGCACGGTATGTGGGGGGTTCGCGCGGCGTGCCGCGGTGAGGCCGCCGCCATGCGGCCGCAGCGCGCCGCCGGAGCCCCGGCGGCGCCCGAGACGCCGGGGTGCCGCCGCTGCGGAGCTCGCGCGGCGTGCCGCGGAAGGGCCGGTCAGGCGTCCGTGGTCGTCAGCGCCTTCAGCAGGACCGGGGTGACCTGCTCCACCTGCCAGGGCCGTGCCCCGTACCCCGCGAGCGCGGCGCCCACGGCGTCCGCGTCCGGGGACGCCGGCGGCTCCCAGCAGATCCGCCGCACCGTGTCCGGGGCGATCAGGTTCTCCTGGGGCATGTTCAGCTGCTCGGCCAGGGCGGACACCCCCGCCCGCGCGGCGGACAGCCGGGCCGCGGCGGCCGGGTCCTTGTCGGCCCACGCCCGGGGCGGCGGGGGGCCCGTCACTGGCTGCCCCGGCTGCGGCAGCGCGGACTCGGGAAGGGCCTTGGCCCGGTCCACGGCCGCCTGCCACTGCTCCAGCTGCCGGCGCCCCATCCGGTGGCCGAACCCGTTCAGCGCGGCGAGCGCGTGCACACTGCCCGGAAGGGAGAGCGCGGCCTCCACGATGGCCGCGTCGCTGAGCACCTTGCCCGGGGACACGTCGCGCCGCTGCGCGATCCGGTCCCGGGTCTGCCACAGCTCCCGTACGACGGCGAGCTGCCGGCGGCGCCGCACCTTGTGCATCCCGGACGTACGGCGCCAGGGGTCCTTCCGCGGCTCGGCGGGCGGGGCGGTCGCGATCGCGTCGAACTCCTGCAGGGCCCACTCCAGCTTGCCCTGCCGCTCCAGCTCCTTCTCCAGCGCGTCCCGCAGATCGACGAGCAGTTCGACGTCGAGCGCGGCGTACCGCAGCCACGGCTCGGGCAGCGGCCGGGTCGACCAGTCGACCGCCGAGTGGCCCTTCTCCAGGACGTAGCCGAGGACGCCCTCCACCATGGCGCCGAGCCCGACCCGGGGGAACCCGGCGAGCCGGCCGGCCAGTTCGGTGTCGAACAGGCGCGCCGGGACCATGCCTATCTCGCGCAGGCAGGGCAGGTCCTGGGTGGCCGCGTGCAGCACCCACTCGGCACCGGAGAGGGCCTTGCCGAGGCCGGACAGGTCGGGGCAGGCGACGGGGTCGATCAGCGCGGTGCCGGCGCCCTCGCGGCGCAGCTGCACCAGGTAGGCGCGCTGTCCGTAGCGGTAGCCGGAGGCGCGCTCGGCGTCCACGGCGACGGGGCCGGAGCCGGCGGCGAAGGCGGCGGTCACCTCGGCGAGGGCCGCCTCGTCGGCGATCACGGGCGGTATGCCCTCGCGGGGTTCGAGCAGCGGAGTCGGCGCCCCCGTCACAGAAGATCCGGCGTCGTCCGGAGGGGTGCTTCCGGCGGGGCGCAGGGTGCTGTCTGCTGCGGTGTCTTGGGCGTCGGTCACCTGTCAAGGGTATCGGTGTGCGCACGGCGCCCGTCGACGGAACGTTCCGTCCACGGGCGCCGCAGGGGCGTAAACCAGTCACTCGGCGGCAACGCCGGGTTCACGGGGATGTGCCGGCGTTCCTCCGGACGGGGCATCCGGAGGGCTCAGTGGATGATCCCGGTGCGCAGCGCGACGGCCACCATGCCGGCCCGGTCGCCCGTGCCGAGCTTGCGGGCGATGCGGGCGAGGTGGCTCTTCACGGTGAGGGCGGACAGGCCCATGGACACGCCGATCGCCTTGTTCGACTGGCCCTCCGCGACCAGCCGCAGCACCTCGACCTCGCGTCCGGACAGTTCGCGGTAGCCGCCCGGGTGGCTCGGGGCACCCGGGGGGCGGCGGTGCATGCGGGCGGCGCCGAGGGGAGCGGCGCCGGGTCGGGTGGGGAGCCCGATGTTGGTGCGGGTGCCGGTGACGACGTAGCCCTTGACGCCGCCGGCCAGCGCGTTGCGGACGGCGCCGATGTCGTCGGCGGCGGAGAGCGCGAGGCCGTTGGGCCAGCCCGCGGCGCGGGTCTCGGACAGCAGGGTCAGGCCGGAGCCGTCGGGCAGGTGGACGTCGGCGACGCAGATGTCGCGCGGGTTGCCGATGCGGGGACGAGCCTCCGCGATGGACGAGGCCTCGATGACATCGCGCACGCCGAGCGCCCACAGATGGCGGGTGACGGTGGAGCGGACGCGCGGGTCGGCCACGACCACCATGGCGGTCGGCTTGTTCGGGCGGTAGGCGACCAGGCTTGCGGGTTGCTCGAGGAGAACGGACACCAGGCCTCCTGGGTGGGGGACGGGGCCGGCTTGTGGGGATGAAGCCGGGACGAACCGTGCTTTCAAGGTCACAGTCGTCTTCGGCAGCAAACTCGTCCGCCTTTAGAGAGTGATCACGATCTAGTGAGTAACAATCCGTGCAATTCGGACACGCGATCGATCATCCGAAGACCGAGTCGGTTCGCACGGACGCACTTTCAGTGCGGAAAGTGGCCGTATCGACAAAGAGATGGTCAACAAGGCGCCCATGGGGATCAAGCCGGCGAAACGATGCGGTCGGCTCAGCGCGACTGCGGGCCCCTGCGCTGCGGCAGGGTCACCACCGACGCGTCCCCCGGACCGGCCGGCGGCAGGCCCGCGACCTGCGCCAGCAGATCGCACCAGGAGGTCAGGTGGGCGGCCGTGTCCGGCACCCCGCCGATGCCCTCGCGGGGCGTCCAGGAGGCCCGGATCTCGATCTGGGAAGCGGCCGGCCGGTCGGCCAGCCCGCCGAAGTAGTGGGAGCTCGCGCGCGTGATCGTGCCGCTCGGCTCGCCGTAGCCGAGCCCGCGCGCCTGCAGCGCCCCGGTCAGCCACGACCAGCACACCTCCGGCAGCAGCGGATCGGCCGCCATCTCCGCCTCCAGCTCGGCGCGCACCAGCGTCACCAGCCGGAACGTGCCCCGCCAGGCGTCGTGACCGGCCGGGTCGTGCAGCAGCACCAGCCGCCCGTCGGCCAGTTCCTGCTCCCCGTCGACCACGACGGCCTCCAGCGCGTACGCGTACGGCGCGAGCCGCTGCGGGGCGGGCGTCGGCTCCACCTCGACCTGCGGCCGCAGCCGCGCCGTGCGCAGCGCGTCGACCGCGGCCCGGAACGCCGGGGGCGGCGCACCGCCCTCCCGCCCCTGAGCCGTGTCCTTCGCGTCGTCCATTCCGTCAGCGCCGTCCGACGATCGTCCCTGAGCCGCAGCCATGCGGGGAAGAGTAAGGGGAAGCGGGCCTCCGCGCAGGGCAAGACACCCCGCGCCGCCGGTCACCGGTGTCGTGCGAGACTTGGCCCGTGACCGCCAACGACATCCTCACGGACCGCCAGCAGGCAGCGACGTACCACAGCGCCTTCCTCAAGGCGTGCCGGCGCGAACCCGTGCCGCACACCCCCGTGTGGTTCATGCGCCAGGCCGGCCGCTCCCTCCCCGAGTACCGCAAGGTGCGCGAGGGCATCCCCATGCTGGAATCCTGCATGCGGCCCGAACTGGTCACCGAGATCACCCTGCAGCCGGTGCGCCGGCACGACGTGGACGCGGCGATCTTCTTCAGCGACATCGTCGTCCCGCTCAAGGCCATCGGCATCGACCTCGACATCAGGCCCGGCGTCGGCCCGGTCGTGGAGCAGCCGGTGCGCACCCGCGCCGACCTGGCCCGGCTGCGCGACCTCACCCCCGAGGACGTGCCCTACGTCACCGAGGCCATCGGCCTGCTCACCCGCGAACTGGGCGCCACCCCGCTGATCGGCTTCGCCGGCGCGCCGTTCACCCTCGCGAGCTACCTGGTCGAGGGCGGCCCGTCCCGGACGTACGAGAATGCCAAGGCGATGATGTACGGCGACCCGGAGCTGTGGGCCGACCTGCTGGACCGCCTCGCCGAGATCACGGCCGCCTTCCTGAAGGTGCAGATCGAGGCCGGCGCGAGCGCCGTCCAGCTCTTCGACTCCTGGGCCGGCGCCCTGGCCCCCGCCGACTACCGGACCTCGGTCATGCCCGCCTCGGCGAAGGTCTTCGACGCCGTCGCCGGCTACGGCGTCCCGCGCATCCACTTCGGCGTCGGCACCGGCGAGCTGCTGAAGCTCATGGGCGAGGCCGGCGCGGACGTCGTCGGCGTCGACTGGCGGGTCCCGCTGGACGAGGCCCGGCGCCGCGTCGGCCCCGGCAAGGCGCTCCAGGGCAACCTGGACCCCACGGTCCTGTTCACCGACCGCGACACCGTCGAGGCCAAGGCCCGCGAGGTCCTCGACGCCGCCGCCGGCATCGGGGGGCACGTCTTCAACCTCGGCCACGGCGTCCTGCCGAACACCGACCCGGACGCGCTGACCCATCTCGTGGAGTACGTCCACACCGCCACCGCGCGCTGACTCACCAGGAGTAGTGGGGCCGGGCCCGCCTGCCGAACAGCAGGCCGGGCGGCTCCGGCGGCGGGGGCGTGCCCGGCTTGAGCGGCCAGGCCAGCAGCATGCCGGCCACGAAGCCCACCACGTGCGCCGCGTACGCCACCGTTCCGGCGCCGGAGACGCCGTGCCCGGAGGAGTACACCGCCTGCAGCCCGAACCAGAAGCCCAGCACCAGCCAGGCGGGCAGCCGCAGCGGCAGGAAGATCAGGAACGGGACCAGGACCCACACCCTGGCCTTCGGGTACAGCACCAGATAGGCGCCGAGGACCCCGGCGATCGCGCCGGACGCGCCGATCAGCGGCTCGCCGGAGGTGTCGTTGAGCAGCGCGAAGCCGTACCCGGCCGCGTAGCCGCAGACGACGTAGAAGAGGAAGTACCGGACGTGGCCCATCCGGTCCTCGACGTTGTTGCCGAAGATCATCAGGAAGAGCATGTTGCCCAGCAGGTGCAGCCAGCCGCCGTGCAGGAACATCGCCGTGAAGACCGACAGCTCCGGCGACTTGTCGTAGGCGGGCGGTCCGACGACGCAGCCCGGGCCGTGCGCGCCCACGCCGACGTCGCCGGTCGGCACCACCGTCGGCAGCTGATGGTGGATCAGCTCCCGCGGCACCGCCGCGTAATGGTCCATGAAGGCCTGCAGATGGCACAGCTGCGCCAGCTCGTCGGCGCCGGCCACCGAACCGGCTGTGCCGGGCGTGGTGAGGAACACCAGCACGTTGGCGGCGACGAGCGCGTACGTCACCCAGGGCGTGCGGCGCGCGGGGTTCACGTCATGGACGGGGATGACCACACAGAAGTAGTGCCCGCGATGTGCCGGGTGAATCGGTGAACGCCGCCGGGCGCCGGTCCGTATGTGTGCTCAACCGACGTGAGGATCAGGCGATGACGAACGCTCCCCAGGTTCCGGCGATGCACGCCCTGCCCGACGGCGAGGCCGAGCTGTCCTTGGTGCTGCGGCTCCCCTGGGAGGACGTCGCTCGGCTCGGCCAGGAGGCGGGACGGCTCGCCGCGCAGATGAAGCGGCCGGTGACGCTGGACGAGGCGGTGAGTCACCGGCTGCGCTCCGCGCGGCCGGCGGCGTCGCACGCCAGGCCCTCCGGGGAGCAGCCCGCGCCCGTGACCCCCGGCGCGGGCGTCACCTCCCTGCCGCGGATCAGCGGGACCGCCTGACCGCGGCGCGCGGCCCGGCCGGCCGCGCCGACGTGCGGCGGCGCCGCGTCCCGGGCGCGGCCCCGCATCCCGGGCGCGGCCCCGCGCCCGCCGCGGAGCCGCCGCCTCAGCCGCGCCCCTCGCGCACCTTCGCCGCCGCCTTCCTCGCCGCGACCAGCACCGGGTCCCACACCGGCGAGAACGGCGGCGCGTACCCCAGGTCCAGTGCGGTCATCTGCTCCACCGTCATCCGCGCGGTCAGCGCCACCGCCGCCGTGTCGACCCGCTTCGCCGCGCCCTCCCGGCCGACGATCTGCACGCCCAGCAGCCGGCCCGTGCCCGGCTCGGCGAGCATCTTCACCGTCATCGGGGCGGCGCCCGGGTAGTAGCCGGCGCGGCTGGTCGACTCGATCGTGACCGCCTCGAAGCGGAGGCCCACCCGCCGGGCGTCCTTCTCCCGCAGGCCGGTGCGGGCGATCTCCAGGTCGCAGACCTTGCTGACCGCCGTGCCGACGACCCCCGGGAACGTCGCGTAGCCGCCGCCGGCGTTGGTGCCGATGACCTGCCCGTGCTTGTTGGCATGGGTGCCGAGCGGCACGTACTGCTCCTGCCCCGAGACCAGGTTCAGCACCTCCACGCAGTCGCCGCCCGCCCAGACGTTCCCGTGGCCGCGCACCCGCATCGCGAGGTCGGTGAGCAGGCCGCCGTGGCCGCCGAGCGGGAGGCCCGCCGCGCGCGCGAGGGCGGTCTCGGGGCGGACGCCGATGCCGAGGACCACCAGGTCAGCCGGGTATTCGGCGTCCTCGGTGACGACGGCCCGGACGCGGCCGTCGGCGCCGGTGAGGATCCCGGTCACCTCGGCGTCGTTCACCATGGTGATGCCCAGGCCCTCCATGGCCCGGTGCACCAGCCGTCCCATGTCCGGGTCGAGCGTCGACATCGGCTCCTTGCCGCGGTTGACGACCGTGACCTCGAAGCCCCGGTTGATCAGCGCCTCCGCCATCTCCACGCCGATGTACCCGGCGCCGACGACGACCGCCCGCCGCCCGCGGGTGCGTCCCAGCGTGTCCAGCAGGGCCTGGCCGTCGTCCAGGGTCTGCACGCCGTGCACGCCGGGGGCGTCCGCGCCGGGCAGGTCCGGGCGTACCGGGCGGGCGCCGGTGGCGATGACGAGCTTGTCGTACGGCGTCCAGGACTCGGCGCCGGAATCCAGGTCACGCGCGCGCACCCGCTGTCCGGCCACGTCGATCTCCGTGACCTCGGTGCGCAGCCGCACCTCGATCCCGCGCGCCCGGTGCTCCCCGGGCGTACGCGCGATGAGCTCGTCCCGCTCCGTGACCTCGCCGCCCACCCAGTACGGGATGCCGCACGCCGAGTAGGAGGTGAAGTGGCCGCGCTCGAAGGCCACGATCTCCAGTTCGTCCCGGTCCTTCAGCCGACGCGCCTGCGACGCCGCGGACATGCCCGTGGCGTCGCCGCCGATCACGACCAGCCGTTCCCTGCGGCTGCCGCCGCCCCGCCCACCGCCGATGCTCATGGGAACACGCTACGGGCAGCGGGCCGTTCAGTCCCGGCCGGCCTCCCCGGCCTCCCCGGCCTCCCTGGCGGACTCCGGCGCCGGACGCGCCGGCGGCAGCGGGCCGAACGGGGCCGGGGACGCTCCCCGGCGGCGCGGCAGCCGGGGGCGTACGGCCCGCAGCCACAGCAGCGCCAGCAGTCCGGCGAGGGCCGCGAACGGCAGGGCGGCGCCGAGCGCGAGGGCGGTCCAGCGCAGCAGCGTCACCAACACGCGCCAGCCGCCCGTGAGCGCGTCCGTGAACCCCGGCGTGCCGTCACCGGCCGCCCGCCGCACCGGCGCCTCCGACAGCGACAGGGTGACGGTGGCCATGTCCGTGCGGTCCTTCAGGGACGCCTGCCGGGCCAGCAGCGCCTCCAGATCGGCCTGACGGCTGCTCAACTCCCCTTCCAGGGACACGATGTCGCTCAGCCTGGTCGCCCGGTCCATCAGCGCGCGGATCCGGTTCACGCTGGCCCGCTGCGACCTGATCCGGCTGTCCACGTCCACGACCCGGTCGGTGACGTCCACCGCCCGGACCGTGCGGTCCACCAGCTTCCCCGCGCCCTGCAGGCCGGTCAGCACCTCCTCGTACTTCTCGGCGGGCACGCGCAGCACCACCCGGGTGCGCTCGCGGCCGCCGGCGTCCCGGCGGGTGCTCTCCTCGCCGACGTAGCCGCCCGCCTCCTCGGCGGTCGCGCGGGCCGCCCCCAGGGCCTCGGCGACGTCCTCGACCTCGACGGTGAGGGAGGCGGTGCGGACGATCGCCGTCGGCAGGGCCGCGGACGTCCCGCGGGCGGCCTTCCCGCCCTCCGCCGTGCCGCCGGGGGCGCCCGCCCGCCGGGCCCCGGCGTCCGCCGCGGACTTCGCCGAGTCGCCGCCCCCGTCGCCCGGCCCGCCGCACCCGGCGAGCGCGAGGCAGACGGCGAGCAGGACCCCGGCCAGGGGCCGCGGGGAACGAGCCGGACGGGCGGAACGTGGTGTGCGCATGGGTACCCCCGGGACTGCGGTGGACGACGCTCCTACGACGGCGTCCGCGGCGGCGGCGTTCGGCGGCGCCGGTCCCGATGAGGTCACGGTCCCGACTCGTTCCGGACACCCCGGGCCCCGGCGGGAGCGCGGACGCGGTCTGAGAGAGTGGGCGCATGAGCGCAACGGGTAGCGGTGCCGCGGGCGGGGGCCTGGGGCACGTCGTCGTCATCGGGGCGGGCATCTCCGGGCTGGCCGCCGCGCACCGGCTGCTGGACCGGGGGGCGCGGGTGACCGTGCTGGAGGCGAGCGACCGGGTCGGCGGCAAGCTGCTGCCCGGCGAGATCGCCGGAGTGCGCGTCGACCTGGGCGCCGAGTCCCTGCTCGCCCGCCGCCCCGAGGCGGTGGCGCTCGCGCGTGAGGCGGGCCTCGGCGAGCGGCTGCGGCCGCCGGCCACCGCGACCGCCGCGATCTGGACCCGCGGTGCGCTGCGGCCCATGCCCAAGGGCCATGTGATGGGCGTCCCCGGCACCGCCGACGCGCTGCGCGGTGTGCTGTCCGACGAGGGTTTGGCCCGTATCGCGCGCGACACCGACCTGCCCCGCACCGAGATCGGCGACGACGTGGCCGTGGGCGAGTACGTGGCGGCCCGGCTCGGCCGCGAGGTCGTCGACCGCCTGGTGGAGCCGCTGCTGGGCGGGGTCTACGCGGGCGACGCCTACCGCCTCTCGATGCGCTCGGCCGTCCCGCAGCTCTTCCGGGCGGCGCGCGGCCACGACTCCCTGACGGCGGCGGTCCGCGCGCTCCAGGCGCGGGCCGCGGCGGACCGGGCGGCCGGACCGGTGTTCATGGGCATCGAGGGCGGCGTCGGCAGCCTCCCGCCGGCGGTCGCCGCGACCGTGCGGGCGCGCGGCGGCGAGGTCCTGACCGGGACGCCGGTGCGGGAGCTGCGCCGGGGCGGCACGGCGCGGCCGGGCGCGGCGGGAAGCGCCGGCGCGGGGGACGCCGCGGCGGCCGCGCCGTCGGAAGGCGCCTGGCGGATCGTGGCCGGCGACCGGGTGCTGCACGCGGACGCCGTCGTCCTCGCCGTCCCCGCCCCCGCGGCCGCCGGGCTGCTGCGCGCCGAGTCCCCGGAGGCCGCCGCCGAACTGGCCGCCGTCGAGTACGCCTCGATGGCCCTGGTCACCCTCGCCTACCGGCGCACCGGCCTGAACCTGCCGGAGGGCAGCGGCTTCCTGGTGCCGCCCGTGGACGGCCGCACCATCAAGGCGTCCACGTTCGCCTCGCAGAAGTGGGACTGGATCGCCGAGCAGGACCCGGACGTGGTCGTGCTGCGCACCTCCGTGGGCCGCTACGGCGAGACGGAGGTGCTCGGCCGGGACGACGCCGAGCTGGTGGAGATCTCCCGGCACGACCTGCGGGAGGCGACCGGCCTGGACGCCGTGCCCCTGGAGACCCGGGTCACCCGCTGGACCGACGGCCTGCCGCAGTACCCCGTCGGCCACCACGCGCGCGTGGCCCGCGTCCGCGAGCACGTCGCCAAGCTCCCCGGCCTCGCCGTGTGCGGCGCGCAGTACGACGGCGTCGGCGTCCCGGCGTGCATCGCGAGCGCGTACGCCGCCGTGGACCAGCTGGCCGGCGACCCGGCCGCGGCGCGGGCGCTGACCGCCGACCCGGTGCAGAGCCTGCACGGCGGGGCGGGAGAATAGGGGCCATGAGTGACGACGCCACCACCACCGAGTCCGGCAGGATCCCGAACAAGGGCAAGCTGGCCAAGGACCTGAACGAGGTCATCCGCTACACCCTGTGGTCGGTCTTCAGGCTGAAGGACGTGCTGCCGGAGGACCGCGCGGGCTACGCCGACGAGGTCCAGGAGCTGTTCGACCAGCTCGCCGCCAAGGACGTGACGGTCCGCGGCACCTACGACGTCTCCGGCCTGCGCGCGGACGCCGACCTCATGATCTGGTGGCACGCCGAGACCAGCGACCAGCTGCAGGAGGCGTACAACCTCTTCCGCCGCACCAGGCTGGGCCGCGCCCTGGAGCCGGTGTGGTCGAACATGGCGCTGCACCGCCCCGCCGAGTTCAACCGCTCGCACATCCCGGCGTTCCTCGCCGACGAGACGCCCCGCGCCTACGTGAGCGTCTACCCGTTCGTGCGCTCCTACGACTGGTACCTGCTGCCCGACGAGGACCGCCGCCGCATGCTCGCCGACCACGGCAAGATGGCCCGCGGCTACCCGGACGTGCGGGCCAACACGGTCGCCTCGTTCTCCCTCGGCGACTACGAGTGGATCCTGGCGTTCGAGGCCGACGAGCTGTACCGCATCGTCGACCTCATGCGCCACCTGCGCGGCTCCGAGGCCCGGATGCACGTCCGCGAGGAGGTGCCGTTCTTCACGGGCCGCCGCAAGGACATCGCCGAGCTGGTGGCGGGCCTGGCGTAACACCCCGCACGGCGGCCCTGCCGGGCAGCCGCCCGGCAGGCCGGCGTGGCGCGCTCGGGGGCTGTCAGGGTGCGCGGCGACGGGCGCGGAGCCGGGCGATGAGCCCGGCCGGGACCAGGACCGCCGCGCCCGCGGCGAGGAAGCCCGCCGTCCAGCTCGGGCCGCCGGCTGCGCCGGTGGCCTCGATGGTGAGGGGAGCGGTGTCGTTCTCCGGGGCGGCGTCGTCCCGCAGCCGTTCCGGCGGGGCGTCGACCCGGACCATGCCGCCGTCGAGCTCGGAGGTGTCGTCGATCCGGAGCTCGAAGGGATAGTCGCGGTGGAAGCCGTCCCGGAGCATGGGCAGGTCGAAGCCGGTGGTGTACAGGCCGTACTCGCACAGGTACGGCTTCCCCTTTCCGGGGTCGCCGCCGCCGCAGTGCTCAGGGGTGCTCACGACGGTCACGCCTCGGGGGAGCCGCACCGCGACCCTGGCGAAGGGGATGCTGTTCTCGGCGTCCAGTTGCGCTTTGACGTCGGCGCCGTGGAAGTCCAGGGACAGCTTCGCCGTGACCGTGTCGCCCTTGCGGCCCTTGACCGCGGCGCCCTTGACCGCGAGGTCCCAGGCGTTGTCCACGGACACCTCCAGCCTGCCGCTCGACATGCCGTCGGTCACGCGGGCGGCGGGAGGCACGCCACCGGTCCGTTTCACGAGGGTCAGCTCTTTGCCCCGGCCCCGGCCCCGGTGCCGGTCCCGCCACTTGCCGTAGGGCGGCCAGCCCATTCCGGTCGCGTCCTCCACGGACACCACCTCGTCCAGCGCCGCCTTCCCCACGGTCACGGCGACGGGCGCCAGGTCGACGGACTCGCCGGGCTGGACGCGCGTGTCGATCAGGCACAGCGCTTGGTGGTGCGTGCGGCTCGCCGGGTTCTCCTCCACATCGGTGCCGTACTCGCAGTTGCGGTACTCCGTCGCGAACGAGAGTCTCTCGGAGAGATTGATGGAGACCGCCACCTGGTGCAGCGCATGCTCGCCGTGATGGGTGAAACCGGCGCGGACGTGGAACGTGGCCCCGACGCGCGGGCGTTCGCCGCCGTCCCGGTCCAGGCGGTCGAGCGTCATCCTCTTCCCGTCCGTCGTGGCGGCGGTGTGGAGCGCGTGGCTGCCGGCCGCGGGCAGGGGCCGCAGGTCCGTCCGGCCGGGCGCGTGTGCCGCCGGCACGCCCAGGAGCAGCCCCCCGCCCAGCACGGCGGCCGTCAGTGCCCGCATCCGGCCCGGCGCGGCCCGTCTCATCATGTGTCCCCTTCGGAGATCCGCCGCGGCGAGCCCGGGTGCGTCGCCTGCACCTGTGGGGACTCGGACACCGGCCCCAGGGTTGTACGGGGTTCCGCGGCCGGGCCGCGTCGGCCGCCGTCGTTCAGCCCCTGGCGTTCGCGCGGGACAGGCGGAACGCCGAGACGAGGAAGAAGATCCCCCCGAGCGTGGCGTAGCCGGCGAGGGCGGTCAGCGAGGGGTCGTGCTGCGCGGCGCTGCGGATGAACGTCGCGCCGGCCAGTACCGAGATGCCGCCGCTGACGATCATGGCCCACTGGCCGCCCATCGGCCGGCGCGCGACGCCCACGAGGAGCTGGACCAGCCCGGAGACGACGGCCCACGCGCCCCAGACACGCAGCACGTCGGAGGTGCCGGAGGCGCCGGCGACCGCGACGCCGACCGCGGCGAGCGAGCTGACGGCGATGTTGGCGTACAGCCCTCCGGCCGGCCCGCCGGCGCGGGCCGACCTGGCGTCGACGACGGCCGCGGCCACGTCGAAGGCCGGATAGACGAACAGCAGCAGGCGGACCCCTAGGGTGAGGTCCGGGCCGGACGCCAGCAGGAGCCCCGCCCAGGCGGCGGCGAAGACGAAGCGGACGAGGTACAGCCGGCGCAGGGTGCCGGGGGCGCCGATCTGCTCGGCGGAGGCGGTGGATGCCATGGCGGGTTCTCCCGTGGTCGCAAAGTAGAGAGAACGTTCTCTCTTGTTTGTAGCCTGGCACAGCGTCACGGCGAAAACAAGAGAGAGCGTTCTACCCGATAGCATGGGGGTATGACACAGACGGAAGTCGGCACACGCACCGGCAGGAGGGTCTCCGAGGCCCGGGAGCGGCTCCTGAGGACCGCGGGACAGCTGTTCTACGCGGAGGGCATCCACACCGTCGGCGTCGACCGTCTGGTCGCCGAGTCGAAGGTCACCAACGCCACCTTCTACCGCCACTTCCGCAGCAAGGAGGAGCTCGCCGTCGCCTACATCGACAGCGTGGACCAGGCGATCCGCACCGGGATCGACTCCCTGGCGGCCGCGGACGTGCCGCCCGACGGCATTCTGCGGGGCATCGGCGCGTCCCTGGTCGAGCAGATCCGCTCGCCCGGCTACCGCGGCTGCGCCTTCCTCAACGCGGCGGCGGAATTCCCCGACCCGGACCACCCCGTCCACCGTGCCGTGGTGCGGCACCGCGCGTGGTTCCTGGAGACGGTCACCGGGCTGTTCGCCGGGATCACGGCCGCGGAGGCCGAGCACGCCGGGCGGCACTTCGTGATGCTGCGCGACGGGGCGATGAGCGCCGGCTACCTGGGCGACCCCGTCCTGGCCGGCGAGACCCTGCTGCGCGGCATCGACGGACTGCTGCGGATCCACGCCGCCCGCGGGCGTGACGAGCACCCCGCCGCCGCGCCCGCCCAGGCGCCCGCGGCGGCCCCGACCGCCATCGACACCGCGTGCTCGCCGCCCGGCGCGTGACCGAGGTCGGGACCGGACGGACGCCCGGCCGGACGCCCGGCCGGCGCCCGCACCTGCCGCGCCTTTCCGTGCGCCCCCTGCCGCCGCCCCGTGGCGCGGGCGCCGCCGGCGTGCAGCCCCTCAGCTCGGGTCGGCCTTGCCCTTGAGGGCGTCCCGCGTCGACGCACCGGCCCGGCCGGCGGACGCGACCGGCTCCGGGCGCGGCGCGCAGGACGCGTGCCGCGCCGGGAGGCGGCCCTCCAGCAGGTACGCCCACAGGTGCGCGTTGACGCACCGGTTGGGCCCGCCGCCGATGCCGTGCGTGCCCGCGTCCCGCTCGGTGACCAGGACCGATCCGGCCAGCCGCCGGTTCATCTCCAGGGCGCCCGGGTACGGAGCCGCCGCGTCCCGCTCCGCCGCCAGGATCAGCACCGGCGGCAGCTCGCCCGGTCCGGTCCGCACGTCGAGCGGTTGCTGCCGGGGCGCCGGCCAGTAGGCGCACGGCAGGTTCATCCAGGCGTTGTCCCAGGTCTCGAAGGGCGCGACCCGGGCGAGCCGTGTGTTGTCGCGGTCCCACACCCGGAAGTCCGTCGGCCAGGGAGCGTCGTTGCACTCGACGGCCGTGTAGACCGCGCGGCCGTTCTCCGCCTCGGCGGCCGTCTCGGGCGCCGGGGCCGCCAGCCGCACCAGCGGCCCGGGGTCGCCGTGCAGGTACGCCGACAGGGCCGCGGCCCGGCCCGGCCAGAAGTCGTCGTAGTACCCGGCCGTCAGGAACGCGTTCTGCAGCTGGCCCGGGCCCACCTTCCCGCCCGCCGCCCGCCGGCCGAGCCGCTCGCGCGCGGTGTCGTAGGCGCGCTGCACCTCCTCGGGCGTGTCGCCGAGCCGGTACACGTCGTCGTGCCGGGCGATCCAGTCGCGGAAGTCCGCCCACCGCTCCTCGAACGCCGCCGACTGGTCGAGGTTGCTGCGGTACCAGATCTGCCGCGGGTCCGGGTTCACCGCCGAGTCCAGCACCATGCGCCGCACGTGCGAGGGGAACATCGTCGCGTACAGCGCGCCGAAGTACGTGCCGTACGACGCGCCCATGAACGTCAGCCGGTCCTCGCCCAGCGCCGCGCGCAGCACGTCCAGGTCCCGGGCGTTGGCGAGGGACGTGTAGAAGCGCAGCCGGCTGCCGGAGCGCTCGGCGCAGCCGCGGGCGTACGCCTTCGCCCGCGCGACGCGCTGCCGCTTGTACGCCTCCGACGGATGCGCCGGCGACGCGGTGGGCGCCTTGAAGAACCGCCCGGGGTCCTCGCAGGACAGCGGCGCCGAGCGGCCCACCCCGCGCGGGGCGTAGCCGACCAGGTCGTAGGCGGCGGCGATCCGCTTCCACTCCGGCATCGCGCCGACCAGCGGGAAGTACATGCCGGAGGCGCCGGGGCCGCCCGGGTTGTAGACGAGGGCGCCCCGCCGGGGAACCTTCCGCTTGCCGTTGTGCGGGTCCTTCTGGGTGGCCCGGGCGCGACTGACGGTCAGCAGGATCTGCCTGCCCTCGGGATGCGCGTAGTCCAGCGGGACGGAGACCGTGCCGCAGCGCAGCCCGGCCGGCGCCTTCGGCACGTCGGCGGCGGAGCAGGGACCGAAGTCGATGCCGGCCTGCCGGGCCCGGGCCACGGCCACGGCGGTGCCGCGCAGTTCGGCCGCGTCGGGGGCCGCCGCGGCGCCGGGCGTGCCGCCCGCCGGGGCCGCGGCCAGGGCGGTCAGGAGCAGGGACCCGGCGGCCGAACTCAGGGCGGCGTTCCTCATCGCGTATCCCTCCGGTGCGCGGCGGCGATGGCACGGCTGCCACGGCCCGGCGACACCAAGGGATGTTTCGTCCGGCGGCAGGCGAAGGCAAGCACCACCGGGCCGGTGTCGGCGCCAATGCCCCCCGTGCGCCCCCGGGGGACGCCTTCACTCCCGCCAGGGCTGGTCGCGGTGGGCGAAGGCCGCCCGCAACTCCGGTTCGCCGATCGCCCGGACGCCCCGCACGGCCACGGAGGTGAGGAACGACCGCTCGTCCCCGGCCCGGTCGCCCGCCAGCGCGTCCAGCAGCCGCTGCCCGGCCGGTGAGGCCCAGCGCGCGTACGGATGCACCTCGAACCGGGCGATGACCAGACAGCTCAGCGACAGGACCACGGGCAGGGCGAACCACAGGCCCACCAGCAGGCGCGGCGTCCCGCTCGGGACGGGCAGCAGCAGCGCCGTCACGCCCAGCGCCGCACCGGCGAGCGCGGCGGCCCGCACCCCGCGGACGGCGGCCCCCACGGTCGTCGCCGCGCCCTCGGGCGCCGCGAGGCCCGCCCGCACCAGACCGTCGGCCAGCCGGCGCACGGCCTCCGCGCCGGCCGCCCGCGCCCGCACCGGGGCGATCCGCGACTGCCCGCCGGGTCCTACGGCCTCTATGACGGACCGTTCGATGTCGTCGCGCCCCCGCGGGTCCACCACGGTGGCCCAGCCGGTGTGCGCGAGCAGCAGCCGCCGCTGGCGGGCGAGGGAGACCAGGGTCACGTCGGCGACCCGCGCGGGGCCGCCGGACAGGAAGGCCGCCTCGTACAGCGTCAGCGCGCGTTCCCGGTCCGCCGGCGCGCCGGCCGTCTCCGCGGCCGCCGCGGAGACGGCCGCCAGACAGAGGCGGGCGCAGGCCGTGCCGGCGAGGGCCCAGGCCACGAGGAGGAGAAGGACCCAGAACATGACGTGTTTCTATGCCAGATGCGCGCACGAGCGCCATGCCGTGTTCACGATCCGGACGGGGTGCCGTCGTCCGTGGCGTTCCGTTCCCCGGGCGGATCAGGGCCCGTCCGTCGCCGGCGGCGCCGTGTACGCCGCGTCCGGCGACGGCGCGAGGGGCACCGCGGCACCCGGTTCGACCTTGGGCGGGTCCGGCACCGCGGACGGGGAGGCCGCCAGGTCCCGGGCCAGGGCGGCGAAGTCCACGTACCCCGTCGCCTCCAGCACCTTGATGTGATCCAGCACGGTGGCGTCGGCGGCGTCGGCCAGATCGCGGACCAGCGCGTTCTGCGTACCGGCCCGGACCTCGGCGACCAGCGGGAACATGCGGCCGTGCGCGAGCCGCAGGATCGAGGCGAACCGGCGGTCGAAGTCCTGGCCCCGGGCCGCGTGCAGCGTGCCGAGCCACTGCTTCTGCTGTGCGCCGGGCTCGTTGGGCAGGGGCACGCCGAGCCGCGTGGCGACGGTGCGCACGTGCGCGTCCAGGGAGGTGCGGCCGTCGACCAGGTGCCGCCCGGCCGTGCGGACGGCCGCGGTGGTCCCCTTCCGCTGCGCCGGCTCTCCGGCGCTCAGCTCCCACAGCCCCGCCAGCCGGACCTCGGTGACGAAGTCCCGGTCCCGCGCGGACAGCGGACCGTACGGTGTCGTCACCGTCGGCGCGCTCGACAGGCCGGCGCTCGCCGGGTCCTGACGGCCGACGGAGGACCGGAGCGGGACGAGCAGCGCGACGGCCGTCGCCGCCAGGGCGGCGATGACGAGCCCGGTACCGCTGAAGACGCCTCGGCCCTTGATCGGTGGACGCGGTCGCACGGTGCCTCCTGCACCGCACGCGTGGGGGTGTGCTCGGGACTGGGTGCGGGCTGGGCCTCGTACTTCGGGGCCGCCGGCGGCCGTTCGCGGCGCCTCGGCGGGTGGCGGCCGGGCGGCGGGGTGCGGCCGCGTCGTGGCCGGTCACGCCCGCACGGCGCGGCCGGGTGCCGGCGCGGTCCCGCCGCTGCCCGGGCGGCCGCAGCGGCCGGAATCACCAGGGTGGCGCCGGTGCCGGCCGGTCGCGGCGAGGCGGGAAGCGGGGAAGACGCCCGGCGGCCCCGCGGCCGACGCCCCGTCACCCGGCCGCGCCGGTCACCGCCGGGCGCCCGCCGTCCGCAGCCGCCCTCCGCCGTCCGCAGCCGTGCGGAAGGCGTGCGCCCCGCCGCACCGGATCACGCGGGCCCGGCCGGTGCGCGGACCGCCAGGTGCCGGCCCAGCGGACGGCCGGCCCGCCCCTGCACGGCGAGCGCTCACCGCCGGCCCGGCAGCCGTCCCCGCGACACCCGCCGCGCGAGCCGCGCCGCGAGCGAAGCCCGCCGCGGCTCGGGCCCGGCGCGGTCCAGCCACCACTCCCGCAGCTCCCGCCGCGCCCGCGCGTCCCCCGGCCGCCCCAGCTTCAGCAGATGACCGGCGAAGTCCAGCGCGTCGCGCCGGTACCCGCCGCTCATCGGCCGCTGCCGCGCGTACGCGAGGAACGCCTCCCGGTACTCCGCCCCGAGAATCACCGGCAGCTCGGGGGCCACCTTCGCCACCACGTCCGCCCGCTTGGCCGCGAGCGCCCGTGCCTGCACCCGCATCCGCACCCGGTCGAACCCCTCCGGCACCGGCGTCCCCGCCACCAGCGACGACAGCACCGCGGCCTGGGCCACCCCGAGCCGCTCGCGCACGCCGGCCACCGGCCGTGCCAGCACACCGACCCGCCCGCGCCCCGGGCCGGCCGCGCCCGCCGCGCCCGCGCCCCCCGCCCCGGCGCCGCCCCCCGCACAGCGCGCGCGGCCCGCCGCCACCGCCTCCCGGATCGCTCCCAGTTCGCGCTCCAGCTCGTCCGGTCCGGGGAAGTCGTCGTCCCGCTCCAGCAGCACCCCGGGCGGCGCGACCCGCGCGGCGAGGCCGGTCAGGATGTCCAGCACCGGGCGCGGCACGGGGTGCGCGTGGCTGTCGTGCCAGACGCCGTCGCGCTCGACGCCGCCCGCGACGTGCACGTAGGCGATCGCCTCCAGCGGCAGCGCGGCCAGCGCCTCGGCCGGGTCCTCGCCCCGGTTGACGCGGTTGGTGTGCAGGTTGGCCACGTCGACGAGCAGGCGTACGCCGGTCCGCTCGGCCAGCTCGGACAGGAACTGACCCTCGGTCAGCTCCTCGTCCGGCCAGGAGAACAGCGCGGCGATGTTCTCCAGGGCCAGCGGCACGGGCAGCGCGTCCTGGGCGATGCGGACGTTCTCGCACAGCACGTCGAGCGCGTCACGGGTGCGCGGTACGGGCAGCAGATGGCCGGCCTCCAGGTGCGGGGAGGCGGTGAGCGCGCCGCCCGCCCGGACGAACGCGATGTGCTCGGTGACCAGGGGGGCGCCGAGCGCCTCGACGCGCTCGGCGAGCGCCGCCAGCCGTCCCGCGTCGGGGCGTTCCGCGCCCCCGAGACCGAGCGAGACGCCGTGCGGGACCACGGTCACCCCGCGCTCGCGCAGCCGCAGCAGCGACTCAGGGAGGTGGCCGGGGCAGACGTTCTCCGCCACGACCTCCACCCAGTCGATGCCCGGCATGCGCTCCACGGCCTCCGCGATCTCCGGCCGCCAGCCGATGCCCGTCCCCAGTTCCCGCATGGCGCTTCCCCCTCCTCGGCCCGTGCTCGTGCGTCGAGTGAGGGGGGTATGGCCCCCGGGCACGGCCCCGAACCCCTCCCGCGCCCCGTTCAGAGCAACATTTGAGGTTCCGCTCAGGGGCGGGCCGCCGCGCGGAGCAGCGCCGGGTGCTCCGCCACCACCGTGCACGACCCCGGCGCGACCTCCGTGAAGCCGGCGTCCCGGACCAGCGGCAGACCGCTGGCGGTCAGCCGGCTCCAGTCGGCGGGGGCGGCGGTGCGGACCGAGAGCGGGAAGCCGGCGTCGCGCCAGGCGGCGCGCTCGTCGCCGGACAGCGCCCACCAGGCCAGCTGCGCGCCGTGACCGGCCTGTGCCATGGCCTTCCCGGCCGACATCCGCAGGTGGGGGCTGAGCCAGAGCACGGGCTCCGCGGGGCCGGGCGGCAGGGGCGGCTCGGGGTCGTCCAGCTCGGTGCCCGACACCTGGAGCCTCGCCAGGTCCTTGGGCCAGCCGTCCAGCGGGATCGGCGGGAAGACCCGTACCTGCGCGGTGTCGCCCGTCACCGTGATCCCGGGCAGCGCCTCGGCGCGCCGCCACTCGGCGCCGCGGGCCCGCCGGACCACCTTCCGGATGCGCGCGTCCTCCCAGGCGCGGACCGCTTCGGCCCAGGCGCCGTCCCCGTGCGCGCGCTCGTCGCCGAGCAGGAGGAGGACGGCCCGGGCGGCGGTCCGGAGCGCGTCGGTGCGGGCGGGCGGGGCGGTGCGCTCGATCCGCACGACGAGCGGCAGCACGAACTGCGGGGCCTCGTCGCGGGGGCCGCGCGGCGCGGGGGAGGGGCGGTCACCGGAGGGATCGGGTACGTGGCTCACGGAACCCCACCCTACGAAGCCGCCGACGCCGCGATCAACGCGGTCCGCCGCCGGCCCGCGCGCACGGGCGGTCCGGAGCCGGCGCGTCCACGGCCGCCGGCGGTCCAGAGCCGCGGCGCGGAGGCGGTCCGGAGTCGCGGTGCCAGCCGCGATGCGGAGGCGGTCCCGAGCCGAGGCGCGGAGGCGGTCCGGAGTCGCGGTGCCAGTCGCGATGCGGAGGCGGTTCCCAGCCGCGGCGCGGAGGCGGTCGCCGCTCGTCCCCCCGGCGCGGGACGGTCAGCGGTGTCCGCCGCTCCTGCCGATCAGCTCGGAGACCTTCACGAAGCGGTAGCCGCGCCCGCGCAGCTCCGGGACGACCGTGCGGACGACCCGCTCGGTGGTGGGGGCGGCGCTGCGGGTGCAGTGCATGACGACCACCGACCCCGGCTTCACCCCGTCCAGCACCTGCCGGACCACCGCGTCGGCGTCCGTGGCGAACGCGTCACCGCTCACCACGTCCCACTGCACCGCGGTCACCCCGAGCCCGTTCAGCGCGCGCAGCGCCCGCCGGTCGTAACAGCCTCCGGGGAAACGGAAGTACGGCATCGGGTTCGGCACCCCGGCCCTGCGGAAGGAGGCGTAGGCCCGCTGGACGTCCGCCCGCATCCGGTCGGCGGCGACGGTCGGCAGGCCGTAGCAGTCGTCGGTGAACGCGTAGTGGCTCCACGAGTGGTTGGCCACCTCGAACTGCGGGTCGCGGCCGAGACTGCGCGCCTGGGCCGGGTACTGCTCGGCCCAGCGGCCGGTCATGAAGACGGTCGCCGGCACTTTCAGGGCACGCAGGGCGCCGATCAGACCGGGGTTGTCGAAGTGTTCCCCGGAGGCCGCCCGGGGCCCCTGGTCGGCGGTCATGTCGGCGTCGAAGGTGAGCGCGACGACCTTGTCCGGGGTGCGCGGGCCGTGCTCGAAGACCGGGGTGAGCCCGCCGGGACCGGGGGCGAGCAGAGGGGGACGGGTGGGCGTCGGGGACGTCGGGGCGGGGGAGCCGGCGGGGGCCGGGCGCTGCCCTCCCGCGCCACCGCAGGCGGTGAGCGCCGCGCCGAGGGCGCAGACGGCGACGATACGGCGTACTCGTGGGATCACCGTACGAACGTAGGGCTGAATGTCCGTTTGTATGGTGATATGCCGCGTGGCGCGGCGCTGCGGTCACCCGCGCGGCGGCCGGCCTCCGGCCCGGGCCCGGATCAGCCGAGGTCGCGCTGCTCCAGCGGCTCGACCGCCGGGCCCTGGATCACCTTGCCGTCGACATCGAAACGCGAACCGTGGCAGGGGCACTCCCAGGCGCGTTCGGCCCGGTTGAAGTCGACCAGGCAGCCGAGGTGGGTGCAGCGGGCCGACACGGCGTGCAGGGCGCCCTCCTCGTCGCGGTGCACGGCGAGCCGTTCGCCGCCCGACCGGACCAGCGCGCCGTCCCCCGGCGCCAGGTCGTCCACCGAGGCCGGCGGCTTCAGCCGGTCGCCGACGAAGTGCCGGGCCACCTGCGCCTGCGTCTTCAGCAGCGACGGCGCCTCCCGCAGCACCGGCTTCAGCCGGCGCGGGTCGTACAGCTCCCGCCAGGCGCACTCCCGGCCGGTGATCAGCGCGGTCAGCAGCAGCCCGGCCATGATGCCGCCGCTCAGGCCCCAGCCGCCGAAGCCGGTCGCCACGTAACTGTGCCGGGCGCCCGGATGGAAGGGGCCGATCAGCGGGACCGTGTCGGTGGACTCGTTGTCCTGGGTGGCCCAGGCGTGCTCCAGGGCCACTGCGGGGAAGTGCTCCTCGGCCCAGGCGGCGAGCCGCTGGAAGCCGGCCTCGGGATCGCCGGTGCCGGGCGTGAAGTGCTCGCCGGTGACGACGAGCAGACGCTCCCCGTCCGGCCCGTACGGGGCCGTGCGCACCGAGCGGGTGTTCTCGTCGGGCGTGATGTACATGCCGTCCGGGTCGGGGCCGGCGCCCAGCGGGCCGGCGACGACCAGTTCGCGGCGCGGTGACAGCCGGGAGAACAGCAGAGCCCGGTCGAACACCGGGTAGTGGGTGGCGACCACGACGTCGCGGGCCGTCACCGTGGCGCCCCCCTCGGTCGTCAGCCGGCACGGCTCGCCCTCGGTCAGGCCGGTGACCCGCGTCCGCTCGAACACCTGGCCGCCGTGCGCCAGCAGGTCCGCGGTGAGCGCCCGCAGGTACTTGACCGGATGGAACTGCGCCTGCCCGGACACCCGGACCGCACCGGCCACCGGGAACGGCAGCCCGGTCTCCGTGGTGAACTCCGCGGGCAGCCCCGCCTCCCGCGCCGCCTCCGCCTCCGCGCGCACCTCCTCCACCCGCGAGCGGTCCCGGACGTAGGTGTACGCGTCCCTCGTCTCCCACTCGCAGTCGATCCCCAGCTCGTCCACCAGCGCCGCCGCGTGCTCGATCGCCTCCGTCTGCGAACGGGCGTACAGCCGCGCCGCCTCCGGGTCCCGGGTGCGGCGGAGCCGGTCGTAGACGAGGGTGTGCTGCGCGGTCAGCTTGGCGGTGGTGTGTCCGGTGACGCCGGCCGCGGCCCGCCCGGCCTCCAGCACCGCGACCCGGCGCCCGGCCCGCGCCAGCTCGTGGGCGGTGCTCAGCCCGGCGATGCCCGCGCCGACGACCGCCACGTCGACCTTGAGATCCCCGGTCAGCGGGGGACGGGACGGCCCGGGGGCGGTCCGCAGCCAGTACGACTCGGTGACCTTCCGCTGATCGCGCATGCCCGCCGGGTACCCCGGGCGGCCCGGCTCACGTCCGCCCGCTGCGCCGCCCGGCGTCCCCGGCCGGCTCACCTCCGCTTCAGCAGCCGCTCCCGGGCCTCGGCCACGTCGAAGGCGGGCTCCGGGTACCGGGGGTCCAGCTCCTGCCGGTGTTCCAGCAGCAGCTGGCCGACCGCCCAGTCGCGGCACCACTTGCGGTCCGCCGGGACCAGGTACGACGGCCCGTACGGGGCCGCGCAGCGCTCCAGCGCCGGCTCGTACGCCTCCCGGTAGGCGGGCCACAGGGCGCGCGCGTCGATGTCGCCGGGGGTGAACTTCCGCCGCTTGCCGGGGCGGTCGAGGCGGCGCAGCAGCCGGCGTCCCTGCTCCTCACAGGACAGGTGCAGGAAGCATGTGACGAGGGTGACGCCGTCCTCGGCGAGGGCGCGCTCGAAGTCGTCGATCAGGCCGTAGCGGCTGCCGATCTCGGCGGACCGGACCAGGCGCCGGACACGGGCGAGGGCGGCAGGCTAGCCGGGACGCGGTCCGCCGTCGGTGTGCGGCGCGGGCGGCTGCCGGGCCGCCTCCGGGCCCGTGTCCGGTGCGCCGGTGTCCGGCGCCCGGCCCGGCAGCTGCTGCTGCCCGCCCCGCTCCAGGAAGTGCAGCAGTTCCACCGGGATGGGCAGCACCAGCGTGGAGTTCTTCTCGGCCGACACCGCCATCACCGTCTGCAGCAGCCGCAGCTGGAGCGCCGCCGGTGTCCCGGACATCTGCTGGGCGGCCTCGGCGAGCTTGTGGGAGGCCTGCAGCTCGGCGTCGGCGTTGATGATCCGCGCCCGGCGCTCGCGGTCCGCCTCGGCCTGGCGGGCCATGGACCGCTTCATCGTGTCCGGTAGGGAGACGTCCTTGATCTCGACGCGGTCCACCTGGACGCCCCAGCCCACGGCCGGGCTGTCGATCATCAGCTCCAGGCCCTGGTTGAGCTTCTCGCGGTTGGACAGCAGGTCGTCCAGATCGCTCTTGCCGATGATCGACCGCAGGGAGGTCTGCGCCATCTGCGACACCGCGAACTTGTAGTCCTCCACCTTCACCAGGGCGCTCGACGCGTCGACCACCCGGAAGTAGACGACGGCGTCCACTCGCACGGTGACGTTGTCGCGGGTGATGCCCTCCTGGGCCGGGATCGGCAGGGTCACGATCTGCATGTTGACCTTCTGCAACCGGTCCACGAAGGGAATGATCAGGGTCAGGCCCGGCGGCCGCACCTCCCCGGCGACCCGGCCGAGCCGGAACAGCACACCCCGTTCGTACTGCTTGACCACCCGCGCCGCCGACGCCAGGTACACCACTGCGGCGGAGCCCGCCGCCGCCACGGCCACCAGCAGGTCCACGCCCATGGTGACCTCCTCGCCCAGAGGTCCGTTTCGTCTGCTGCTGCCACACTATGCCCATTGCCGCGATCGGCGTACGGAGCCGGGTGCCGGCGGTACCGGCGCCCGGCTCCCCGTCCGGCTCTCAGGCCGCCCTGACCAGCTTCACCGGCTCGGTGCCCGCCGCGCTGTGCCGTTCGGCCCAGTTCTCCAGTGCGGTGCGGCAGGCGTGGTCCAGGTGGTGCAGCCCGGAGAGGTCGAGCCGCACCGGGCGGTCCTGGGGCAGCGACTCCAGCGTGTCGAGGATCTTCGGCAGCCGCAGGAAGGTCGCGTTGCCCGACAGGTGCGCCTCGACCGGGCCGGCGCCCTTGTCGACGACCTCCAGCCTGATGTGGGAAGCCTCCCAGGCTGCCTTCACCACGGCCAGGGCGAGGCCGATGAGCACCCCCTCGAACATGCTGACCGCGACGATGGAGACGGCCGTGGCGGTGAGGACCAGCGCCTCCCCGCGGTGCTCGCGCCACAGCCCGGCCAGCGCGCGCACCGGGATCAGCTTGCCGCCCGCGTGGATCAGGATGCCCGCCAGCGCCGGGATCGGGATGTAGGCGAGCACCTCCGGCAGCAGCGCCGCGAACAGCAGCAGCCAGACGCCGTGCAGCACCCGGGAGGCCTTCGTCCGGGCGCCGGCCTGGACGTTGGCCGCGCTGCGCACGATCACCGCCGTCATCGGCAGTGCGCCGAGCAGCCCGCACACCGCGTTGCCGGCGCCCTGGGCGACGAGCTCCCGATTGTACTGGGTGCGCGGACCGGAGTGCAGCCGGTCCACGGCAGCCGCGCTGAACAGCGACTCGGCCGACGCGATCAGGGTGAAGGCGGCGATCGTGCCCAGCACCCCGACGCCGGCCAGCTCGCCGAAGGCGCTCGGCGGGGGCGGCTGGATCGAGCCGAGCAGGCCCTGCACCTCGACCGTGGCCACCGGCAGGTCCAGTGCGAACGCGGCCAGTGTGGCGAGGCCGACCGCGGCCAGCGGGCCGGGCACCGCGCGCACCTTCGCCGGGGTGCGCTTCCACAGCAGCAGCACCGCCACGGTGCCCGCGCACACCACGAGCGAGGCCAGGGCGTCGGCGTCGCCCGAGGCCTCCCAGAACGCGCGGGGCAGCCCGGCGATCTTGCCGAGTCCGGAGCCGGGGGCCTTCGCCGCCAGCGCCGGGTAGAGCTGTCCGGCGATGATCACCAGGCCGATGCCGGCCAGCATGCCCTCGACGACGGAGACCGAGATCGCCCGGAAGTAGCGGCCCAGCCGCAGCAGGCCCATGGCCACCTGGAGGACGCCCGCGGCGAGCACGATGACGCCGAGGACCGGCAGCCCGAACTCCTCGACCGCGTCGAAGACGAGGACGGTCATGCCGGCCGCCGGGCCGGACACCTGCAGACTGCTGCCGCGCATCAGCCCGGTCACGATGCCGCCCACGATGCCGGTGACCAGGCCGAGTTCGGCCGGGACGCCGGAGGCGACGGCCACGCCCAGGCACAGCGGCAGCGCGACCAGGAAGACGACCAGCGAGGCGGCGAAGTCCTGCCTCAGGAAGGGGAAACGGGATATCAGGGTGCGGTGGTCGGTCATGGGCGCGCTCACAGGGCCTCGAAGGTGTCGGTCTGCGGGCGGTGCGTCCGTACGGCGCCGGTGTGCACCTCGTAGTACCAGGCGTGCAGGCCGAGCCGGCCCTCCGCCAGCCTCCGCTGGACGCAGGGGTACGAGCGCAGGCGCAGCAGCTGGGTCAGGACATGGCTCTGCACGCCCTCGGCGACCTCCGGATCCTCGGCCGCGCCGGCCGGGCGCGGGGTGGCGGACGCCAGCCAGTCGCGCACGGCGGGCACGGCGGTCAGGTCGTCGCCGCGGACCAGGGCGCCGACGGCGCCGCAGTGCGAGTGGCCGCAGACCACGATGTCGCGCACGCCGAGCACCTCGACGGCGTACTCGATGGTGGCGGCCTCGCTGGTGGGGTGTGCGGAGGTGCAGGGCGGGACGATGTTGCCCGCGGTGCGCAGCTCGAACAGCTCGCCGGGGCGGGCGCCCGTGATCAGGGCCGGGACGACCCGGGAGTCGGAGCAGGTGATGAACAGCACCTGCGGGGACTGGCCCGCGGCGAGCTCGGCGAACTCCTCAGGGCGCTGTCCGAAGGAACGGGCGTTGTCGATGAGGGGCTGCATGTGTGGGTTCCTCCTGGCGCGCCGGCCCGGCGCGTCGGACTCGAACGGCAGATGTGTGCGGGGGAGGGGGAGGCGGTGGGCGGCCCGGCTGTCAGCAGCGGAAGACCTGAAGTGCCGCCGCGGTGCGCTCCCGTGACGCTCTGGAGGCGTGGCGGTGCGGGCCGGTGGAGGAGGCGGGAAGGGCCGTGCCGGTGGTGCGGCCGGGTACGAGCGGGTGCTGCTGCGTCCAGCCGGAGGCCGTGCCGCGGTGCCGGTGGTGCGCGTGCGGGAGGCCCGCGGGCTCACCTGTGCGGCCCGGGGCGCGGACGGTGTCCGCGCCCTCGCGCCCCGAGGGCGCGGAGAGAGTGATTCCGGTCTCGGTCCCGGTCAGTGTCCGACCGAACGTGTGCGCGGATGCGAAGGGTCGGGCGGGGGCGACGAGTTGCAGTGCGAGCAGTGTGACGCCGAGGAGGGCGAGCAGGGTCCGGGCGGTCGTGCCTCGCGACATGGGCCCCCTCCCCGGTCTTCATGCTTTTGTCCGTACCAAGTCTTGGTCAACGGATGGTCAAGAAACACGTTAGCCGCGCGCGGCCCTTTGCAGGGTCGACTGCGCGCGGCCCGCGCAAAAGAGCGTGAAAACCGTGGGTGGCGTGGCGGGAACCCGCTCTTGACCGGCAGTGGCCGACGGACTATCGGGCGGTCGGCGGAGGAGCGTCCCAGCGGGAGCGCCCGCCCCCCGGGGCCCCTCCGTTCTAGCGATCGTCGCAACACCCCAGCTCAGGGGATGCGATGGGGTTCGAAGCTCGGAAGGACCGCAGGCCGCAGGGGCGCAAGAGGCTCCATGCTGAGCGGGAGGAATACTTCCGGCTCGTGCAACAGGGCTACAGCAGTGCAGATGCGGCCAAGCGTGTAGGTGTCCACGTGCGAACCGCTCGTGGGTGGCGTAACGGCCGCCTGCTCAATAGCGGCAGAGTCGAGCCGCCCGTTCGTTCACAGCGGGCGGCCGTCGCCGTTTCGTCCGGCCGCTACCTCAGTGCAGATGAGCGCATCCACATCGCCGACCGGCTGCGGGAGAAGGCGTCCATCCGCAGGATTGCTGCCGAGCTGGGCCGCAGCCCGTCGACCATCAGCCGAGAGATACGCCGCAACGGCGCGCTCTGGCGCGGCACCGAGTGGACCTACCGGCCCTACGTCGCCCAGGCCCGCGCCGATGCCCGCCGACCTCGCCCCAAGGGCGGGAAGATCAGTCGGTGTCCGCGGCTGCGTGACTACGTTCAAGAGCGTCTGGAACGGCGCTGGAGCCCGGAGCAGATAGCCCACCAGCTCCGCCGGGACTTCCCCGACGACCCGGAGATGCGCGTGACGCACGAGACGATCTACCAGGCCCTCTACGTCCAAGGCCGTGGAGAACTCCGCCGCGAACTCACCAAGGCCCTGCGGAGCGGGCGGGCCCGCCGGCGCCCCCACCGCCAGGCAAACAAGCGGCAGCCCCGGTTCACCGCCCCCATGGTGATGATCAGCGACCGGCCCGCCGAAGCGGCTGATCGCGCCGTCCCCGGCCACTGGGAAGGCGACTGCATCGTCGGCGCTGGCCACCGCTCCGCCATAGGAACACTCGTCGAGCGCACGACCCGCTTCACCATGCTGGTGCACCTGCCCAACGGGCACCGAGCAGAGCACTTCCACCAAGCGCTCA
Source organism: Streptomyces sp. NPDC006193 (assembly GCF_040613915.1). Lineage (NCBI taxonomy): Bacteria > Bacillati > Actinomycetota > Actinomycetes > Kitasatosporales > Streptomycetaceae > Streptomyces > Streptomyces sp. NPDC006193. The sequence continues at coordinate 276,547 of NZ_JBEXTB010000001.1, read as the reverse complement.
CCGCCACCATCAGCCAGCTTCCGCCCCATCTGCGACGGTCACTGACCTGGGACCAGGGCAACGAGATGGCAGGCCATGAGCTCTTCTCCGTCGCCGCGAACATGCCGGTCTACTTCTGCAATCCGGGCAGTCCCTGGCAGCGCGGCTCGAACGAGAACACGAACGGCCTGCTCCGGCAGTACTTTGCCAAGGGGACCGACCTGTCCCGGCACACCCGCGAGCACCTGGACGCGGTGGCTGCCGAACTCAACAGCCGCCCACGCAAAACGCTCGGCTGGGATACCCCAGCCGAGCGCCTGCAGAATCTGATGGGTCCAGGAGTCCTGACAGCGCAAGGGGCCTGCCGCGCGGTGGCTTTGGCCCTAGGGCAAGCCGTGAGTCCGACTTCCTAGTGCCGGTGCCAGACCAGCGTGTAGCGCCAAAACAGTCGTCGGTGCAGCCGTGCACCGGGTAGCGCCTGGTGGGCGTCGCGAACGATGTCTGCAAAGGTCATAGTCGCCGGTCGGGTCGGTGCGGTCATTGAGGCTGGTCGCGGCGCCTTGCGGCCCTTGTTCTTGATCCAGGCCATGGCGACGTTCGCCGGAATGGCCACGGCGTCGATCAGGTAATCGCTCCGAGGCTGCGGACGATAGACGCCGACGACGACCAGGGTTCCGTCGGGCGCCAGGTGCTGCCGGAAGCCGGTGAGGGCGTCGCTGAACGGCATGTGGTGAATGGTGGCGACACATGTGATGACGTTGTAAGGGCCAGGCGGCACCTCCTTCAATGCGTCTCCGACGGTGAAGGTCACCGGGGCACCGGGTTTTGTGAGCTCCCGCGCGCGATCAACGATCGTGGGATCGACGTCGATACCGTGCACTGTTCCGGCCCGTGACGCCAGGAGTCTGGCGAGGTCACCGCTGCCTGATCCGACGTCCAGAGCCCTGTTGAAACGTCTGGGGAGCTGGCGCAGGATCCACCGGTGGTAATGGGCGTTGTGGTCCCAGGGGTGAGTGGCATGGAACTGCTCAAGTGTTCGCATGATGCGGGGCAGCAATGTCGTCATGGCATGAGTCCATCAGCCCCTCGGCCGCCTGCGAAACCACAACCGGAACAAATGAGCTGGCCGGGGAGGAACGACCGACAACCGCTCCGCCGGGTATCCCGGCGGAGCGGCTGTCTAGACTGCTCGCCATCACACAACGGCGATCACGTGTTGCGACGATCCTTGGAATCCGCCGCCGGGGGACGGGCGCTGTCGGCGCCGAACGGTCAGCCGGCCCGGCCGACCGCGTGCAGCGTGGCGCCGAGGGTGCCCTCCTGCTGCTCGTAGTGGGACAGGGCGAGCCCGAGGCCGATGAAGGTGGGCGCCCACTCGCCGACGAAGATTCCCCAGCGGTCGGCGCGCTCGACGCCCATCCGTTCGGCTTTCAGACTGGTGACCCAGGACAGGACGCTGAGGCCGATGGACGCCACGCCGGCGAGATAGGCGTGCTCGCTGCGGATGCCCATGTCGTGCAGTTTCTTGATGATCATCGGGCGGTCTCCGTTCTGTGGGGGTTGCCTCCGGAGTAACCATTCCCGGTTCGTCTCATTCGCCCTTTACGGCACGTATGAGGTGCCGGGTGCGGGCCGCGGCCCGCACCCGGCAGGGCGTCGCGGAGACCTTCCTAGGCGACGACCAGTTCCTTCGCGTCCCGCGCCAGTGCGGTCAGACGGGATATCGCACGGAAGTACTTCTTGCGGTAACCGCCGTTCAGCATCTCCTCGCTGAACAGCCGGTCGAACGGCAGCCCGGAGGCCAGCACCGGGACCTCGCGGTCGTAGAGCCGGTCCGCGAGCACCACCAGCCGCAGCGCCGTGGACTGGTCCGGCACCGGTTCCACGCCGGTCAGGCACACCGCCCGCACCCCGTCCGTCAGCGCCCCGTACCGGCTCGGGTGCACCCTGGCCAGGTGTCCCAGCAGGGCCGGGAAGGCGTCCAGCGAGGCGCCCTCCACGGCGTGGGCCGTCCTGACGACCTCCTCCTCGGGGAAGGGCGCCGGCGCCTGCGGCAGGCCGCGGTGGCGGTAGTCCTCGCCGTCGATGCGCAGCGTGCGGAAGTGGGCGGACAAGCCTTGGATCTCGCGCAGGAAGTCGGCGGCGGCGAACCGGCCCTCGCCCAGCCTGCCCGGCAGCGTGTTGGAGGTGGCGGCCAGCGCCACGCCCGCCTCGACCAGCTTGCCGAGCAGGGTGGACACGAGGACCGTGTCACCGGGGTCGTCCAGCTCGAACTCGTCGATGCACAGCAGGCTGTGCCCGGACAGCGTCTGCACCGTCTGCTGGAAGCCGAGGGCGCCGACCAGGTTGGTCAGCTCCACGAAGGTGCCGAAGGCCTTGCGGGACGGGTCGGCCGGGGCGGCGTGCCACAGGGAGGCCAGCAGATGGGTCTTGCCGACGCCGTAGCCGCCGTCCAGGTAGACCCCGCGCGGGCCCGCCGGGGCCTTGGCCGCCCTGGCCCGGCCGAAGCCGAGGAAACCCCGCCGGGCCCCGGTGGCGTGCCCCGTGCCCAGCCCGGCCGCGAAACCCTCCAGGACCCGGACGGCCTCGCTCTGGCTGGGCTGCCGGGGGTCCGGGATGTAGGTGGAGAAGCGGACCGAGTCGAAACGCGGCGGCGGCACCATCTCGGCGACCAGTCGGTCCGCGGGGACGTGCGGCTCACGGGCGCACAGGGACAGGGGGGCCGCGTCCGGCGCGGGGCCGGATCCGGGGGCGGCGGTGGAGGACGACACGGTCACTCATGCTAAGCGCCGTGCCACACTGCACGGCATGCGACGCCTGTTCCCTGTGACCGAAGAAACAGCAGCCCGGAGCCCGGCCGGCGGGGCCCGGGCCGACGGGACGGCCGGCGCCGCCGCGGCCGCGGACCGGGAGTGGAGCCTCGCCGAACTGGCCGCCGCCTACGCCTACCCGGAGCCCGCCGCGGGCGCCCCGCGGCCGTGGCTGCGGGCCAACATGGTGTCCTCGCTCGACGGCGCCGCCCAGCACGAGGGCCGCTCGCAGCCCATCTCCAGCGCCACCGACATGCGTGTCTTCGGCACGCTGCGGGCGCTCGCGGACGTCGTCCTGGTCGGCGCGGAGACGGTACGGCAGGAGGGGTACCGCCCGGCGCGGGTGCGCGCCGAGTTCGCCGGGGCCCGCGAGGCCGCGGGCCAGGGCCCGGTCCCGGCGATCGCGATCGTCACCGCGAGCCTGGACCTGGACTTCACGCTCCCCCTGTTCACCTCGCCCGCGGTGCCCACGCTGGTCCTGACCGGGGCCGCCGCAGCGCCGGACCGCGTCGCCGCCGCCGAGAAGGCCGGCGCGCGGGTGGTGGTCGCCGGTGAGGGCACGGCCGTCGAGCCCGCGCGCGCGGTGCAGGCGCTCGCCGGCCTCGGCCACACCCGGCTGCTGACCGAGGGCGGCCCCCGGCTGCTCGGCCAGCTGATCGCCGCGGAGGTGCTGGACGAGCTGTGCCTGACCGTCTCGCCGACCCTCACCGCCGGGGACGCGCAGCGCATCGCGGGCGGGCCGCCGGTCGCCGTCCCGCACCGGTTCCGGCTGGTGTCCCTGCTGGAGGAGGACGGTTTCCTGTTCAGCCGCTACCACCGCTCCTGACCTCGGTCGCCCCCTTCGCACCGGTCGGCTCCCGGCGGGCCGGCCCGGACCGGCAGTACCCGTGGGATCACGGGGAAGGATGGTTTCCGCAGGGGCCCTGCCGGACCCCGCAGGACGAGGGCCCCGAGCGGGGGCCCGCACGGGAGAAGAGGCGCCTGGTGTTCACAAGCGTTCTGATGATCGAGAAGGCCCTGACGTCCGCCGACGTCGAGTTCGTCACCACCTTGCACGGGGACGAGCCCGTCTCCTTCCACGTGCTGCTCCAGCCGCGCGGCGACCAGGCGGACCGTCTGCTGCGGGCCATCGACGACATCGCGCTCGGCGAACTGGACGAGGCGGTGCGCGAAGGGGAGACGCCGGAGGGCCGGGAGGCGAGGACCCTCGGCGGGCAGGCCCTCGACGTGTCGCTGCAGGCGTTGCGGGCGGCGGGCGGCCGGGCCGAGGGCAGACTGGTCGAGGACCACCCGCTGGACGCCCTGAAGAGCCTGGTGGCCGAGGTGGACGCCGACGAGGTGATCGTGCTGACCGATCCGCACTACGTGGAGGAGTTCTTCCACCGGGACTGGGCCTCCCGGGCGCGGCACAAGGTGGGCGTGCCGGTGCTGAAGCTGTTCTCGCACAGCAAGGCGTAGGCGCGGCCAGGGGGCGGCGGGCGGGGCGCCGGGGGCCGTGCCTGTTGCGCGCGGCACGGCGGACGCCGCACGTCACGCGTGCGAAGCGGTGCGTGCCGGTGCCGGCGCTGATCCCCACGGCAAGGTGTAGGCGCGGCCGGGCGTCGGCGGCCGTGCCCGTTCCGCGCGGCACGGCGGCCCCGCCGCGGCGCGGGACGCGCGTGAAGCGGTGCGCCGCGGCCCGGCGCGCTCCCGCGCCCCCGGACCGGCGGGCCCGGCCCTCCTGCGAGGACCCCGGCGCCCGAGCGCATAGGCTAGGGCCCGCTCTGGCTCGTACCGTCTCTGGGGAGAAACGCATGGCACCCGGCCTTCCTACCGCCATGGACCGACCGCACTTCATCGGCATCGGCGGCGCCGGGATGTCGGGCATCGCCAAGATCCTCGCGCAGCGCGGGGCCCGGGTGGCCGGCAGCGACGCCAAGGAGTCGGCGACCGCCGGGGCGCTGCGGGCGCTCGGCGCGACCGTGCACATCGGGCACGCCCCCGGACACCTCGCCGACGACGCCAGCTGCGTCGTCGTCTCCTCGGCGATCCGCGAGGACAACCCGGAGCTGGTGCGCGCCGCCGAGCTGGGCATCCCCGTGGTGCACCGCTCCGACGCGCTGGCCGCGCTGATGGAGGGGCTGCGGCCGGTCGCCGTGGCCGGCACCCACGGCAAGACCACCACCACCTCGATGCTGGCCGTCGCGCTGAGCGAGCTGGGGCTCGCCCCGTCCTACGCCATCGGCGGCGACCTGGACGCGCCCGGCTCCAATGCGCTCCACGGCGAGGGGGACGTCTTCGTCGCCGAGGCCGACGAGTCGGACCGCAGCTTCCACAAGTACGCCCCCGAGGTCGCCATCGTCCTCAACGTGGAGCTGGACCACCACGCCAACTACGCCTCCATACACGAGATCCACCAGTCCTTCGAGACGTTCGTGGACCGCATCACCGAGGGCGGCACCCTGGTCGTCTCCGCCGACCAGGCGGGCGCCCGCGAGCTCACCCGCCGCGTCCGCGGGCGCGAGGTGCGGATCGTGACCTACGGCGAGGCCGAGGACGCCGACGTGCGCGTGCTGTCGGTCGTTCCGCAGGGGCTCACCAGCCGGGTCACCGCCCTGCTGGACGGGCGGGAGCTGACCTTCACGGTGTCCGTGCCGGGCCGGCACTACGCCCTCAACGCCGTCGCCGCGCTCACCGCCGGCGCCGCCCTCGGCATCCCCGCCGCGGAGCTGGCCCCCGCGCTCGCCGCCTACACCGGCGTCAAGCGGCGCCTGCAGCTCAAGGGCGAGGCGGCCGGGGTCCAGGTGATCGACTCCTACGCCCACCACCCCACCGAGATGACCGCCGACCTGGAGGCCATGCGCGCCGCCGCCGGCGACGCCCGCATCCTCGTCGTCTTCCAGCCGCACCTGTTCTCCCGCACCCAGGAGCTGGGCAAGGAGATGGGCCAGGCGCTGGCCCTCGCGGACGCCTCCGCGGTCCTGGACATCTACCCGGCCCGTGAGGACCCGATCCCGGGCGTGACCAGCGAACTGATCATCGAGGCGGCGCGCGCGGCCGGCGCGGACGTCACCGCCGTGCACGACAAGACGGAGATCCCCTCGGTGGTCGCGGGAATGGCGAAGGCCGGTGATCTCGTTCTCACCATGGGCGCGGGCGACGTGACCGACCTGGGCCCGCTGATCCTGGACCGCCTGTCGCAGTGAAGGGGCTGAGAGCCGATGCCGTACGACGTCGAGAAGCCGGACGAGCAGTGGCGCGCGGAGCTGGACCCCGCCGAGTACGCCGTGCTGCGCCAGGCCGCCACCGAGCCGGCCTTCACCGGTGAGTACACGGACACCACCACGCGGGGCGTCTACTCCTGCCGGGCCTGCGGCGCCGAGCTGTTCACGTCCGACACCAAGTTCGCCTCGCACTGCGGCTGGCCTTCCTTCTACGACCCGAAGGACACCGACGCCGTGGAACTGGTCGAGGACCGCTCCCACGGCATGGTCCGCACCGAGGTGAGGTGCGCCCGCTGCGGCTCCCACCTCGGGCACGTCTTCGAGGGCGAGGGCTATCCGACCCCCACCGACCAGCGGTACTGCATCAACAGCATCTCCCTGCGGCTGACGCCCGCGGAGAGCTGAGGGGCGCCGCGGGGCCGGGCCGGCCGCCCCGCGGGCTTCCGCACCGCTGCCGAGCTGCGGTGACACGAGCGGTCTAGACTCGCTGCGCGGCGGCCGGCAGCGACGGGACGGTGGCCGCAAGCGGGCGGACGAGCCGCCAGACCCGAAGGGCGTTCGGCGTTTTGATACGGATAGATGCAGTCACGAAGCGGTACCCCGACGGCACGGTCGCGGTCGACCGGCTGTCGCTGGACATCCCGGACCGCGCGATCACCGTCCTCGTCGGGCCCTCGGGCTGCGGCAAGACGACCACCCTGCGGATGATCAACCGGATGGTGGAGCCGAGCGAGGGCAGCATCCTCCTCGACGGCCAGGACATCCGCCGGCAGCCGGTGAACTCGCTACGCCGGTCGATGGGGTACGTCATCCAGAACGCCGGGCTCTTCCAGCACCGCACCATCCTCGACAACATCGCCACCGTGCCCCGCCTGCTCGGCTGGAGCAGGCAGAAGGCGCGCGCCCGGGCCGCGGAGCTGATGGAGCGGGTCGGTCTGGACGCCTCGCTGGCCGGGCGCTACCCCTACCAGCTCTCCGGCGGCCAGCAGCAGCGCGTCGGCGTGGCCCGCGCGCTCGCCGCCGACCCGCCGGTGCTGCTGATGGACGAGCCGTTCTCCGCCGTCGACCCCGTCGTGCGCAAGGGACTGCAGGACGAGCTGCTGCGCATCCAGGAGGAGCTGGCCAAGACCATCGTCTTCGTCACCCACGACATCGACGAGGCGATCAAGCTGGGCACCAAGGTGGCCGTGCTGCGCACCGGCGGCCGGCTCGCCCAGTTCGCCCCGCCCGCCGAGCTGCTCAGCGCCCCCGCCGACTCCTTCGTGGAGGACTTCCTCGGCGCCGACCGGGGCATCCGCCGGCTCTCCTTCTTCCCCTCCGACGGCCTGGAGCTGCAGACCGCGCCGCTCGTCGCGGTCGACGCGGACGCCGGCAGGATCGCCGCCCGCACCACGGCCCCGTACCTCCTCGTCACGGGTGCCGACGGCCGGCCGCTCGGCTGGGCCGAGCCGGACCGGCTGACCGCCGGGCCCGTCGACCCGGAACAGCTCCTGCCGTACGGGCGGCCGTTCGTGCCCGGCGCCGACTCGCTGCGCACCGCGCTCGACGGAGCCGTGCTGTCGCCGACCGGGTGGGCGGTCGCGGTGGACGGTGAGGGACGCGCCGTCGGCGTGGTCTCCCAGCAGGTCATCGGCGAGGCGATCCGTGCCGCCCACAGCCGTGTCGCCGCGCGGGCCGACGTGGGGGCCGGGCGATGAGCGGCTTCTTCGACCTGCCGAGCGACCTCCAGCACAGCTACCTCGGACTCGTCGGGCTGCACCTGCGCGAGGCCCTGCTGCCGGTCCTGGCCGGGCTGCTCGTCTCCCTGCCCGTCGCCCAGCTGTGCGTGCGGTTCCGCTGGATGTACCCGCCGGTCCTCGGCGTCACCACCGTGCTCTACGCCATCCCGTCGCTGGCCTTCTTCGTGGTGCTCATCGACTACTTCGGGCAGAGCGAGACGACCGTGATGGTCCCGCTCGCGCTCTACAGCCTGGTGGTGCTGGTCCCGGCGATCGTCGACGGCGTCCGCTCGGTGCCCCCCGAGACCCTGGCCGCCGCCGAGGCCATGGGCTTCGGCCCCGTACGCCGGTACCTGCAGGTCCAGCTCCCCATCGCCGTGCCCGCGATCATCGCCGGTCTCCGGGTGGCGACCGTGTCGAGCATCTCACTGGTCAGCGTCGGCATGCTCATCGGCAACCAGGGCGCCCTCGGCAACATGCTGTACGACGCCCAGACCTACCACCGGCCCGCCCTGGCCGTGAACTCCGTCCTGACCATCGCGCTCCTGGGCATCCTCGCCGACGCCGCGCTGGTCCTCCTCCGCCGCCTGCTGACCCCCTGGATGCCGACGAAGGGCGCCGCCCGGTGAACGTCCTGGACTACGCGAACGCCTTCTTCACCGACAGCGCCCACTGGCACGGCTACGACGGCATCCCCACCCGGTTCGCCGAGCACATCCGCTACTGCCTGGAAGCGCTGCTGATCGCCGCCGCGATCGGGCTGCCCGTCGGCCTGCTCACCGGGCACTTCGGCCGCGGCGGCAACACGCTCGCGCTGATCGCCACCGCCGGCCGCGCGCTGCCCAGCTTCGGGCTGCTGGTGCTGATGTTCATCTGGATCGGCTTCGGCCTGCTGCCGGTGATGATCCCGCTGGTGGTGCTCGCCGTACCGCCGATCCTGGTCACCACCTACGAGGCGGTCCGCTCCGTCGACCCCTCCCCGGTGGACGCGGCCCGGGGCATGGGCATGCCCGAGGCCCGGGTGCTGCTCCAGGTGGAGGTGCCGGTCGCGCTCCCGCTGATCCTCAGCGGTCTGCGCACGGCGGCCATCCAGATCGTCTCCACCGCCACCATCGCCGCGTACGTCAGTCTCGGCGGCCTCGGCCGGTACATCATCGACGGCCTCTACCAGAAGGACTACGAGAAGGTCGTCGGCGGCGCCACCCTGGTCGCGGGCCTGGCCCTCGTGACCCTCGCCGTGTTCTGGACGGCGGCGCGGCTCGCGGTGTCACCGGGAGTGCGCCGCAGCGGCTGAGAGCCGAAGGACGAGGGAGCGGCGAGGCCCGCGCCGGGGCCCGCTCAGGGCGTCCTTCATGAAGAATGCGTGACGAACACGTGCGTGAAGCCGCAGATCCGGGCCAATCGGTGGTCTGAGGCCCTTGACTGACCGCGAATAGGCTGGATTGGATCAACGCGTGACTTCGACGACCCACATCGGCAGGCCCCTCCGGAAGAACCGAGGCGCGGCGGTGGTCGCCGCCCTCGTGGCGGCGACGGCCGCGCTGGCGGGCTGTTCCTCCGAGGACGGCAAGGACGGCAACCCCCTCACGGACGGCGGCACGGGCGGCGGCTCGGTCGTCGTCGGGTCCAACAACTTCCCCGAGAGCAACCTGCTCGCCGACATCTACGGCGAGGCCCTCAAGGCCAAGGGCGTCAAGGTCACGTACAAGCCGAACATCGGCAGCCGGGAGACCACCTACGGGCTGATCAAGAACGGCTCCGTCTCGGTGCTGCCGGAGTACAACGGCGCGCTGCTGGCCCACCTCGACCAGAAGGCCGCGCCGAAGACCCTCGCGGAGACCACGGCGGCCATCGACGCGAAGCTGGACTCCCGGCTCACCCTGCTGGACCCGGCGCCGGCGCAGGACAAGGACTCGGTGACGGTCAACGCGGCCACCGCGAAGAAGTACCACCTGACCGGGAAGTCCTCCATCGCCGATCTGAAGGGCATCGCGAAGGACCTGGTCATCGGCGCCTCGCCGGAGTTCCAGACCCGCAAGCAGGGCCTGGTGGGCCTGAAGTCCGTCTACGGCCTCCGGTTCAAGTCCTTCAAGGCGCTGGACACGTCCGGCCCGCTCACGCTGGCGGCCCTGAAGCAGAACACGGTGCAGGTCGCGGACATCTTCACCACCGACCCGAACATCTCCAAGGAGAAGTTCGTCGTCCTGCAGGACCCGGAGGGCCTCTTCGGCTTCCAGAACGTCCAGCCGCTCGTCCGCAAGGGCGCGCTGTCCAAGAAGGGCGTGGCCGCCCTCAACGCGGTCTCGGCCGAGCTCGACACCGCGACCCTGCGGGAGCTGGGCGCCCAGGTCCACACGCAGCGCAAGGACCCGCTGGACGTGGCCAGGGCCTGGCTGAAGTCCGAGGGTCTCGCCTGACGCCTCACCGGCAGGGGCGCCGCGGCGGCCCCGCGGCGCGGCGCCCGTGACGGGGCGCCGCGCGGGAACGGGGGGCGGGCCGGGTCGCCGGCCCCCGGTCCTCGCGGCCGCGGCCCGGCCCCCGGACACCGGTGGCCGGGGCCCCGTCAGGCCGTCCGCTCGGCCCGCTCCGCCCGCTCGGCCCCCGGCGCCCGCGCCGCGGCCCTGGCCCGCCTGCGGCGTTCGCGGCGGCCGACGCGGGGCTCCTGGTCCGGGAGCCAGCCGAACGTCAGGCAGGCGCCGGTGGCTCCGAGGAGGAGGCCGACGAAGAAGCCGCCCAGGTTGGAGGTGAGCCAGGTGCCGAGGGAGACCAGGATGCCGGTGACGGAGTAGAAGAGCCGCTGGGACGGGTTGAAGAGGATCAGCAGGCCCAGCAGCACCATCAGCGTCGGCAGCAGATAGCCGGCCAGGCCCTGCATGCCGATGTGCAGCACGACTTTCAGCGACGCCTTCTCGGTGAGCAGGATCTCGCCGCCGCCCAGGGCGAGCAGCAGCCCGCCCCAGAACGGCCGGCGGGCCCGCCAGTCCCGGAAGGCGAGCCGCGGCCCCGGCCGTGGACGGCCCGGCACGGCGATCAGCACCCCGAGCCGCTGAAGTGCAGCCTGAGGCCCGGGAGTTTGAACACCCCGGCCGTCGTCGCGTAGTTGGTCTGCCGCAGGTCGGCGATCCGCACGGTGTCCGCCTGCTGGCTGAAGACGCCGATCGGACCCTTGACGCCCGCCTTGGTCAGCGTGCTGGCGTCGTTGCCGATCTCGATGTCGTCGAACGACGCGTCGCCGGACAGCTCGGTGGAGTCGGTGGTGAGGTCCTTCGCGCTGACCTTCTCCTTGCCGCCGCCCGCGGTGATCACCAGGTTGGTGCCGCCGAGGTCGACGCTCTGGCACAGCTTGGTGAGCGTCGCCTGCTTGATCGCGGAGGTGACGACGAGCACCTGGCCGCCGGTGTCCCCGGCGTTCGGGCTGCCCTCCGCCATGTTGTCGAGCCCGCCGAACTGCTCGAACCCGGTGCCGTTCAGTTCCGTCGCGGTGACCGTGAACGGCATGCCGGAGATCGCGAACTGCACGCCGAGGGCTCCCTGCGCCGTGAGGACGGCGAGGCCGGCGGCGACCAGGGCGGCCGGTACCGCCATCACCGCGGCCCGGCGGGCCCGGACGCGCCCTCGTCTTCCGGCGCCCGCGGCGGACCCGGGGGCGTGCGGGGTGTCGGACGGTGAACCGCTTCCCGGGTTCTCGGGGGTGTTGCCGGTGGACGGGACGTCCGAGGACGAGGCCATGTCTGCTCCCATGGGCATGATCAATGCGGGTTGGGCTTCAGTGGCGCGGTGTCCTGGCGCGGACAGCGGCTGACGCGCACGCCTCCTCGCGGCTTCCGGCGGATGCGGCTCCCGGCGGATGCAAGGGCTTTCTCGTTACGCGGCAGTAGCCTTCGAGGAAGTTACCGCCGGTTACATTGAAGGGTCAAGGGAGATGTGGAAAAAGGGTGAGGGGTGTGCGCGGACGCCCTTCGCCTGCAGCAACTCCTCCGCCGGGCCTTGACGTCGAAGGTTGCTCAGGTCTACAACTTCCCCTGTTTCCACGGATCCGTGGCGCCGGATCCAGCAAGCGGTCTCCGACCGGACTCCCGTGGCGCCGGCCCGGTCACCCGATGGGAGCTCCACGGCGTCCTCCGCCGTGCTCCCCGGCCGCGCTTGCCCGCGGCGGCCGCCGCCGTTCCCGGCTGAGTCCTGGAAGGACGCTCCACCTCGGCACCTCGGCACCTCGGCACCTCGGCGCCGCGGCGCCCGCACGGCCGTGTCCCCTCGCCTGCCGTCTCCGGCCGCCCCGTCCGGCGGCTGCCGGCGGCCCCGGCGCACCACCCGCTCCACGCACCCCCACCTCACCTCGTCCGTCCCCCACTTCGGAAGAGAGGCACCCCCATGCGCACGCGCACCCTTCTCGCTCTCACCGGCACCGCCACCGCACTCGCCCTCACGGCGGCCGCTCCGGCCTCCGCGGCCGGCGCGGTCCTCACCACCGGCGGCCCCGGCGGCACCGCGGTCGCGGTCGGCGACACCCTCACCGCCCCCCTGGCCTCGGGCACGTCCGCCACGTTCTACTCCAGCGCGACCGGCACCAGCGGCGTGACGTGCAAGGGATCCCAGTTCACCGCCAGGGTCACCGGCAACCCCGGCGCCCCCGGCTCGGCCACCGAGTCCGTCACCGGGCACACCTTCGACAGCAGCACCTGTTCCAGCAACGTCGTAGGCGTCCTCGGCGTCAACGGCATCACCATCGACAACCTGCCCTACGCGGCGACGGTCGCCTCGGACGGCACCCTCACCGTCTCGCCCCCGAGCGGCGCCGTCGTCCAGGCCACGGTCAAGCTGCGCACCCTGCTGGGCACCGTCACCTGCGTCTACCAGGCGCCCGGCCTCACCGGGAAGGCCGACAACGCCGACAGCAGCATCACGTTCACCAACCAGCAGTTCACCAAGAGCTCCGGCTCGTCGCTGTGCTTCTCCAACGGCTACTTCACGGCCAAGTACGCGCCCGTCACCGACGCCGGCGCCCGGGTCTACGTCAACTGACGCCGGCCCTGGCGGAGTTCAGCGCCGCCGCAGCCGCAGCGCGAGGGCGGCGCCCCCGGTGAGCAGCAGCACCGCGGCGGCGCCGCCCGCGAGCAGCGGCGCCGAGGGGGCCGCCCCGCCGTGCGTGGCCTTCGCGACCGGCGTTCCCTCACCGGCCGCGGCCTCGGCCGGACGGTCGTCCCCGCGCGCCGCGGGGGCCTCGGCGGGTGCGTCGCCCCCGCGCGCCGCGTCGGCCGGGCTCTTCGCCGGCGCACTCGCCGTGCGCGCGGGCCGGGGGCGCGGTGGAGCCGGCGCGCTCGCCGCGGGTGCGCCGGCGCCGGCCGCGCCGGCGGCTTCTGCGCGCTCCGGGAAGACCACGTCGGAACACGAGTAGTACGTGTCCGGCGTGCTGCTGTTCTCCCAGACCGTGTAGAGGACCTGACGGCCCGTCCGGTCCCTCGGCAGCGTCACGCCGATGCGGTAGGCGCCCTGGCGCAGCGGCGGGTCCTTGACCTCGGCGAAGGGCCGCTCCGGCAGGTCCGACCAGGTCAGCGGCTTTGCCGGGTCGTAGCCGGGCCTGGTCAGGTACAGCCGGAACGTGCCCGTGTGCGCGATGGTCGACGCGTAGGTCAGGGTGATCCGGCCGCCCGGCGCCAGCCGCGTCGCCGGCCAGTCCCGCCGGGCCAGGTCCAGGCCGCGGTAGGCCGGCAGGCCGCCGCTGCACAGTCTGCCGTCCGGAACCACCTGCCGGTCACGGCCGCCCACCCCCGCCACCCGCAGGTTGTCCCACGCGGTGAACGGAGCGCCGTTCGCCGCGATCGCGGCACGGCAGGCCGCAGAGCGGACCGCGCCGCCCTCGGGGGAGCAGGCGTACACCCGGCTGACCGGGTCCGTGGGGGCGCCGTGCGCCCGGGCGGGCGCCGCCGCCCAGGGCAGCAGCAGGAGCGGCGCCGCGGCGGCGGCCACCGTGACGCTCAGGCGGACGGTCGTCCGGGTCATCCGGGACTCCTCGGCGGGCGCGTTGAAGGGGTCGGCTGCCTTCAGTACGGCGCCGGCGCCCCTCGCGTTCAGCCGGCACCGCGCAGCGCCGCGGGGGCGCAGAAGCGCCGGCCGGGCCCGCTGGGGTGCGCCTGCTCCGGCATCCCGTTGAGGAGCCGGCCGTACGCCTCGTATCGTGATGATCATGGGGCGCGGCCACCGCCGCCCGTGCCCTGCCGGCCGTCGGGGACGACGTGCGTCCCGGCCGGTCCGGTGCCCCCGACTTCCGCTGCCACTCGGTGAGTTATCGTATGCAACGGGTCAAAACAAACCGCATGTCCTGTTCGTCCGCAGTGCGAGAGGGGTCCCACGATGGCGAGGCAGTTACGCGCCGAGCAGACCCGGGCAACGATCATCACCGCCGCCGCCGACCTGTTCGACCGGCAGGGCTACGAGTCCACCAGCCTGAGCGACATCGTCGCACACGCGAAGGTCACCAAGGGCGCCCTGTACTTCCACTTCGCCGCCAAGGAGGACCTGGCCCACGCCATCCTCGAACTCCAGGCCAGGGCCGCACGGCAGCTCGTCACCGACGTCGAGCGCCGCGGCTGCTCCTCGCTGGAGGCCCTGATGCGCACCACGTTCGGGATCGCCCGCCTCGCCGTGGAGGACCCGGTGCCGCGCGCCGGACTGCGCCTGGCCACCGCGGACATCGCCGTGCGGCCGCCGCTGCGGCACCCGTTCACCGAGTGGCTGGAGTTCGCCACCCGCAAGTTCACCGCGGCCGTCAGGGAGGCCGACGTCCACGGCGACCTCGACGTCGGCGTCGTCGCCCACTCCCTCGTCTGCTTCTTCGTCGGCACCCGGGTCGCCGGCCGCTCGCTCGAACCCGTCGGACGGCTGCCCCGCCGGGTCGCCGAGATGTGGCACCTGATGATCCGGGGCCTCGTCCCCGTGCACCGCCGCCCCCGCTACGTCACCCTCGCCACGCAGCTCGAGCGGGAGATCCGGGCCGCCTGACGCGCGGGGTACGGTGACGGGCATGCCCGACACCCCCTTCGCACCCGTGATCCTCGGCAACGAGCCCGGCTCGTTCCCGCACGCCGTGCTGGCCGAGCGGCACCCCGCGATCGTCCGGCAGGTGCGGGACGCCTTCCCGTACGGACCCGGGCAGCACAGGGCACTGGACGAGCTGCTGGCGAGCTGCGCCGAGGGGACCGTCGAGCCACTGCCGGCCGACGCCCCGGACCTGGAGCGGTGGCGGACCTGGGGCCTGCCCGGCCACGTGGGGCGGTCCTGGTACGACGTCCCGTGGCTGTGGTCCGAGAGCTACTTCTACCGCCGGCTGCTCGACGCGGTGGGCTACTTCCGCCCGGGCGCCTTCCAGGGCATCGACCCCTTCCGCCCCTTCAAGCGCGCCGAACTGGACGACCCCGCGACCGACGAGGAGCTGGCCGCCCTGGACGGGCTGCGGGACCTGCCGGAGCGGGAACGGGCGCGCGCCCTGCTGCACGGCTCCCTGTGGGGCAACCGCGCCGACCTCGGCTTCCGGCTCTCCGCCGCGGGAGCCGAGGCACGCGAACCGGCCCCCGCGCTGGTCGCCGACGACAGCGAGGCCCTGTGGTCGCTGCTGCCGCACGCCGGCGCCGGCACGCTGGTGCTGGTCGCGGACAACGCGGGCCGCGAACTCGTGCCCGATCTGCTGCTGATCGCCCACCTCCTCGCCGAGGGCCGGGCCGCGCGGGCGGTCCTGCACGTCAAGCCCCACCCGTACTACGTCTCCGACGCCACCTCCGCCGACGTGGTCGACGCCCTGCGGCGGCTGCGCGCGGCCCCGGGCGCCGCGGGCGGGCACGGGCGCCTGCTGTGGACCGCGATGGCCGACGGCCGCCTCACCGTCCGCGCCCACCCCTTCTCCTGCGCTCCGCTGCCCTACAGCGAGATGCCGGACGACCTGCGCGCCGAGTTCGCGGCGGCCACGCTGACCGTCGTCAAGGGCGACCTCAACTACCGCCGCCTGGTGGGTGACCGGCACTGGCCGCCCACCACGCCCTTCCGGGAGGCGACCGCGTACTTCCCCGGCCCGGTCGCCGCGCTGCGCACCCTCAAGTCCGACGTGGTCACCGGCCTGACCGCCGCCGCCGAGGCCGCGCTGACGGCGGCCGAGGGGCAGCGCTGGCGCACCGGCGGGACCCACGCGCTCGTCCAGGTCGACCCGTCCCCGTCGGGCCGGGTGCGGAGGCAGTGACGTCGGGCCGTCGCCGAAGCCCGGCACCTGCCGCCGGGCCGGACCGGCGGGCCCGGTCCGTGGGGCAGCACGGAGGGGGTCACGCGCCTGCGGCGGCCCCCGCGCACCGGCCCGGCGAGGACACCGGCACCGGGCCGCACCGCTGAAGTTCCGCATTCCGGTGGCAGTTCACGCGATGGTGTGATCATGTGCCGCGCCGCGGATGGCGTTCCGGGGGCGCGGGTAGGGCCCGGCCATGACGCAGCCGTTCGAACTCCCGCACTTCTACATGCCGTATCCCGCGCGGCTCAATCCGCATCTGGAGGAGGCCCGCGCCCACTCGACCCGGTGGGCGCGCGAGATGGGCATGCTGGAAGGCTCCGGGATCTGGGAGCAGGCCGACCTGGAGGCGCACGACTACGGGCTCCTGTGCGCCTACACCCACCCCGACTGCGACGGACCGGCGCTCTCGCTGATCACCGACTGGTACGTGTGGGTGTTCTTCTTCGACGACCACTTCCTCGACATGTTCAAGCGCACCCAGGACCGCGCCGCCGGCAAGGCCCACCTGGACCGCCTGCCGCTGTTCATGCCGCTCGACCCCGCCACACCCGTCCCCGAGCCGCGCAACCCGGTCGAGGCGGGCCTGAAGGACCTGTGGGCGCGGACCGTGCCGTCGATGTCCGCCGACTGGCGCCGGCGCTTCTCCGTCGCGACCGAGCACCTGCTCAACGAGTCGATGTGGGAGCTGTCCAACATCAACGAGGGGCGGATCGCCAACCCCGTCGAGTACATCGAGATGCGCCGCAAGGTCGGCGGCGCGCCCTGGTCGGCCGGCCTGGTGGAGTACGCGACCGCCGAGGTCCCCGCCGCCGTCGCCGGCACCCGCCCGCTGCGCGTCCTCATGGAGACGTTCTCCGACGCCGTCCACCTGCGCAACGACCTGTTCTCCTACCAGCGCGAGGTCGAGGACGAGGGCGAGAACAGCAACGGCGTGCTGGTCCTGGAGACGTTCTTCGGCTGCTCCACCCAGCAGGCCGCCGACACCGTCAACGACATCCTCACCTCTCGGCTGCACCAGTTCGAGCACACCGCGCTCACCGAAGTCCCCGCCGTCGCCCTGGAGAAGGGGCTCACCCCCGCCGAGACGGCCGCGGTCGCCGCCTACACCAAGGGACTCCAGGACTGGCAGTCCGGCGGCCACGAATGGCACCTGCGCTCCAGCCGCTACATGAACGGGGGAGCCCGCGCCGACTCGCCGTGGCGGGCGCCGAGCGGCCCCGGCGCCTCGGCCGCCGACGTCGGCGCGCTGCTCGCCTCCGCCGCCCAGGAACGCCTGCGCGCCTACGCGCACGTGCCCGGCCAGAAGGTCGGCCCCTCCCGGATCCCCGACCTGTACATGCCCTTCGAGGTGCGGCTCAGCCCCCACCTGGACGGGGCCCGCGGCCGCCTCGCCGACTGGTGCCACGCGATGGGCATCCTGCGGGAGGGGGTCTGGGACGAGGACAAGCTCGCCGCGTACGACCTCGCGCTGTGCTCCGCCGGCCTGGACCCGGACGCCACCCCGGAGGCCCTCGACCTCAGCGCCGGATGGCTCGCCTTCGGGACCTACGGCGACGACTACTACCCGCTGGTCCACGGCCACCGCCGGGACCTCGCCGCCGCCCGGCTCACCACCGCCCGGCTCTCCCGGTGCATGCCCGTGCAGGGCGAACCGGCCCTGGTCCCCGGCAACGCCATGGAACGGGCGCTGACCGACCTGTGGACCCGTACGACGGCCGGCATGACCGCCGGCCAGCGGCGCACCCTGAGGGCCGCCGTGGACAAGATGACCGAGAGCTGGGTGTGGGAGGTCTCCAACCAGTTGCAGAACCGCGTGCCCGACCCGGTCGACTACCTGGAGATGCGCCGCTCCACCTTCGGCTCGGACCTCACCCTGAGCCTGTGCCGGATGGGACACGGCCCCGCGATCCCCGCCGAGGTGTACGCCAGCGGTCCGGTGCGCTCCCTGGAGAACGCGGCCGTCGACTACGCCTGCCTCCTCAACGACGTCTTCTCGTACCAGAAGGAGATCGAGTTCGAGGGGGAGATGCACAACGCCGTCCTGGTCGTGCAGAACTTCTTCGGCGTGGACTATCCGGCCGCGCTCGGCGTCGTCCACGACCTGATGACCCAGCGGATGCAGCAGTTCGAACACGTCGTCGCCCGGGAGCTGCCCGTGCTGTACGAGGACTTCGCCCTGTCGGAGGAGGCGCGGGCCGCCATGGCCGGCTATGTGCTCGACCTGCAGAACTGGCTGGCCGGCATCCTGCACTGGCACCGCGAAGTCGACCGCTACAAGGCCGAGTGGCTGGGCCGCCGCGCCCACCGGTTCCTGCCCGACCGCCCGCCCGCTCTGCCCGCCCTCTCGCTGGGCTGACGGGCCGCGGCGGCCGGACCGGCGCCGGCCCGCGGCCCGTGACCGCCCTCCGCCGCCTTCCACCGCCCTCCGGGCATTCTCACTCTTTCGTGGCTCGTCACGGCCGGGCCCTCCGGGTAGATCACCAGCCGGAGGCGAGCGAACCATGGAACAGACTGCGTTGCGTCCCAGGCCCCTGCCCGGCCGGGGCGGGCGGGGGGAGGGCGCCCCCGGCGGCGACCGCCAGCCGCACACCGCGCTCCGGCGCGGACGGCGGTGGCGGACGCCGGCGGCGGGCCTGTGCGCCGGCATCGTGCTGGTGCTCTGCGGCGTCGGCCTCGGCACGGTCGGGTCGACGGCGATCGGCGGAAGCGGGCTCGCCGAACAGCGAGGCCGGCCCCCGTCCCCCGTCCCCTCGGCCCCGGCGGCTCCCGCGGTCGCCGCGAGCCCTGCCGCCGCCCCGCCCGGTGCGGTGCTCGGCGTGGAGGCCGTGGACGCGGAGGGGGCGGGCGCGCTGGTGGTGGGCGTGCACGTGCCGGGGCCGGGCTACGCGGCGGGTC
Organism: Streptomyces sp. NPDC006193; assembly: GCF_040613915.1. NCBI lineage: Bacteria > Bacillati > Actinomycetota > Actinomycetes > Kitasatosporales > Streptomycetaceae > Streptomyces > Streptomyces sp. NPDC006193. The sequence goes on along the minus strand of NZ_JBEXTB010000001.1, from coordinate 257,673 downwards.
TGGTCCGCGGGGACGTCGTGCTGCGCTTCGGCACGGCCCGGGTCGGCACCGCCGCCGGCCTCGCCCGGGCGGTGCGGCGGGCCCGCCCCGGCAGGACGGTCGTCCTCACCGTGCGCCACGGCAACGGCGGCTACCAGCAACTGCCGGTCCTGCCCGCGGTGACGGCCTGACCCGCCCCGGGGGAGCGGGACGGGGGCCGGGGGCGGGGGGAGCCGTGCGGTAGGAGGCAGGACACCGGGCGACCGGAGCCGCGTGGCGGGGCGCCCCGGACGCCGGGCGGACCGGGCCGGGGCCTCTCCCCGGTGCCGGGGGCCACGCGTGCCCGGCCTGCGCGGCGGGCCCCCGGGCCGGCTCGGGCCCACCGGCGGCATCCGCTGGTCAGCAGGCGTTCCCCGCGCCATCATGGGCGCCATGCCGAGCGCCCTCGCCGCGCCTGCCGGGACGCCGGTCCCGGTGACCGGCCCGCGTGGGCGCGTCCCGTACGGGGAGGGTGGCGCCCGAGACGCCGCCGCCCCGTTCCCCGACCCGCGCCCGGAGGCCCGGATGACCGGTACCACCCCCGCACCCTTCACCGCCGCCGACTACCGGGCCCGCATGGAGCGTGCCGTGCGCTCCGCCGCCGACGCCGGCCTCGCGGGGCTGCTGGTGGCCCCCGGTCCGGACCTGGTGTGGCTCACCGGCTACACCCCCACCGCGGTCACCGAACGGCTCACCCTGCTGGTCCTCGCCCCCGGCCGGGACCCCGTGCTCGTCGTGCCGACCCTGGAGGCCCGGGACGCCGAGCGGGCGGCCGGCTCCGCCGCGCTGACCCTGCGCGACTGGACCGACGGCAAGGACCCCTACGCCGTCACCGCCGCCCTCCTCGACCACCGCGGCCGGTTCGGCATCAGCGACAACACCTGGGCCATGCACCTGCTGGGCCTGCAACGCGCCCTCCCCGGCACCTCCTACGCGGCGCTCACCGACGCCCTGCCCATGCTGCGCGCCGTCAAGGACCCGGCCGAGCTGCGACTCCTGGCGGCCGCCGCGGCGGCCGCCGACGCGGCGTTCGAGGAGATCCGCAAGGCGCCCTTCGCCGGCCGCCGGGAGTCCGACGTCGGCCGGGACCTCGCCGGGCTGCTGCGCCGCTTCGGCCACTCCCGCGTCGACTTCACCATCGTCGGCTCCGGCCCCAACGGCGCCGATCCGCACCACGAGGTGGGCGACCGCGTCATCCGGCCCGGCGACATGGTCGTCCTCGACTTCGGCGGCCTGAAGGACGGCTACGGCTCCGACACCACTCGCACGGTCCACGTGGGCGAGCCGACCGAGGAGGAGCGCCGTGTCCACGACGTCGTGCGCGCCGCCCAGGAGGCCGGCTTCCGGGCCGTGCGCCCGGGCGCGGCCTGCCAGGACGTGGACCGCGCCGCCCGCGCGGTGATCAGGGACGCCGGGTACGGGGAGTACTTCGTCCACCGCACCGGGCACGGCATCGGCGTCACCACGCACGAGCCGCCGTACATGATCGAGGGCGAGGAGCAGCCCCTCGTGCCCGGCATGTGCTTCTCCGTGGAGCCCGGCGTCTACCTGCCCGGCCGCTTCGGGGTGCGCATCGAGGACATCGTCACCGTCACCGGTGACGGCGGCCGCCGCCTCAACGACACCACCCGTGAGATGGTCGTAGTGGACTGAGAGACCCAGGAGAACAGCTTCGACGAGACCCGGAACGGCGACGCGCGACCCATGACCCAGGCACCGACACCCACCGCGGACACCGTCCACCGGCTGGTCCGCTCGCTGCTCGCGGAGGGCGGCGGCGGCACCGGGGGACCCGACGTGCGGCCCGTGACGGACGACCGCGAGCACACCTGGTGGGTCGGCGGCCGCCATGTGCTGCGCCTCGCCCCCGACCGCGACGCCTCCGTCCGCCGCCGCCGGGAACTGCGCCTGCGCGACCTGGTCCGCCCCCAGGTGCCCGTCGCCGTCCCGGTCAGCGTCGCGCACGGCGACTGGGCGCCCGGCCTCGCCTACACCCTCGACACCAGGGTGCCCGGCGGCACGGCCGACGAGCACGACGTGTCCGCCGCGGGCGAGGCCGACCTCGCCGGGCTGCTCGGCGGGCTGCGCGCGGTGCCCGCCCGGCAGGCGGAGGCACTCGGCGTGCCGCGGACCGCCCCGCGCTCGCTGGAGGCGCTGCGCCGGATGGCCGTGCACGCCGCCGCGCGGCTCGCCGCCGCCGACGAGTTCGACGCCGCGCGGATGCGGCAGCTCACCCCGTCCGGCGCGGCCCGGCTCGCCGCGCAGCCCGGCACCGCCGTGCTCACCCACCACGGGCTGACCGGCGCGCACGTGGTGGTCAGCGCCGACGGCCGGGTGCGCGGCGTCCTGGACTGGACCGCGGCCGCCGTCGGGGACCCGGCGGAGGACATCGCCGGGCTCGCCGTCGCCGTCGGCTCCCCGGCGGCCGTCCGCGCCGCCACCCTCGCCGGCTACGGCGCCCGCCCCTGCCTGCGCGGACTGTGGCTCGCCCGCTGCGACACGGTCGTCCGTCTCACCGGCCGCCTGGAGGGCCGCACGGGCGGCTCCCCAACCCTGCTGCGGGCCCAGCTGGCCCGTGCCTGGGAGCCGATCCTGCTGGAGCGGGTGACGGACCTCAAGGAGGACGCCGCGGAGCCCTGACGGGCCCGCGGCGCGCCGTCCCGGACGACACCCCTAGGGCTGCGTGAGCACCACGCACGACTCCCCGGGCACCTGGAGCAGCCCGTCCGGGCCCGGCGCCTGAACCGGGTCCCAGGCCGCGAGGACCTCCAGCCGGCCGGTGCCCAGCGGGATCGCCGCCGCCTCCTCGCCGAGGTTCACCGCCACCCGCACGTCCCCGCGCCGGAAGGCCAGCCAGCGGGCCTCCTCGTCGTACGCCACCTTCGTGTCGGCGAGATCGGGGTCCGTGAGGTCGGGCAGCGCGTGGCGCAGCGCGATCAGCTGCCGGTACCAGGCCAGCACGCGCGCGTGGGGGTCGCGTTCCGGCTCCGACCAGTCCAGGCAGGACCGCTCCCGGGTCGCCGGGTCCTGCGGGTCCGGTACGTCGTCCTCCGCCCAGCCGTGCTCGGCGAACTCCCGCCGCCTGCCCCGCCGTACCGCCTCGGCCAGCTCCGGGTCGGTGTGGTCGGTGAAGAACTGCCAGGGCGTGCCCGCCGCCCACTCCTCGCCCATGAACAGCATCGGCGTGAACGGCGCGGTGAGCGTGAGCGTGGCCGCGCAGGCCAGCAGGCCGGGGGAGAGCTGGGCGGAGAGCCGGTCGCCCTGGGCGCGGTTGCCGACCTGGTCGTGGGTCTGGCTGTAGCCCAGCAGCCGGTGCCCGGCGACGCGCGCGCGGTCCAGCGGGCGGCCGTGGCGGCGGCCCCGGAAGCTGGAGTACGTGCCGTCGTGGAAGTAGCCGCCGGTGAGCGTCTTGGCGAGCGCGGCGAACGGATCGCGCGCGAAGTCGGCGTAGTAGCCCTGGGACTCACCGGTCAGCGCGGTGTGCAGGGCGTGATGGAAGTCGTCGTTCCACTGCGCGTGCAGTCCGAGGCCGTTCTCCGCGCGCGAGACGATGAACCGCGGGTTGTTCATGTCGGACTCGGCGATCAGGAACAGCGGCCGGCGCACCTCCTCGGCGAGCGCGTCCACGGCCGTCGACAGCTCCTCCAGGAAGTGGCAGGCGCGCGTGTCGTACAGGGCGTGCACCGCGTCCAGCCGCAGCCCGTCGATCCGGTAGTCCCGCAGCCACGCCAGCGCGCTGCCCAGCAGGAACGCGCGCACCTCGTCCGAGCCGGGCGCGTCCAGGTTCACGGCCGAGCCCCACGGCGTGGTGTGCGTGTCCGTGAAGTACGGCCCGAACGCCGGCAGGTGATTGCCGGACGGGCCCAGGTGGTTGTGCACGACGTCCAGCACGACGCCCAGGCCCAGCTCGTGCGCCCGGTCGACGAACCGCTTCAGCGCCTCGGGGCCGCCGTACGGCTCGTGCACCGCCCACAGCGACACCCCCTCGTACCCCCAGCCGTGCCGCCCCGGGAACGGGCACAGCGGCATCAGCTCGACGTGCGTCACGCCCAGGTCCACCAGGTGCTCCAGCCGGCCGGCGGCGGCGTCCAGGGTGCCCTCGCGGGTGTACGTGCCCACGTGCAGCTCGTACAGCACCGCGCCGGGCAGCCCGCGCCCCGCCCACTGCGCACGCCACGCGTACCGCCCGTGGTCCACGACCGCGCTCGGCCCGTCCGGCCCGTCCGGCTGCCGGCGCGAACGCGGGTCCGGCAGCACCGGGCCGTCGTCCAGGGCGAAGCCGTACCGGGTGCCGTCCCGCGCCTCCGCCTCGCCCGTCCACCAGCCCTCCCGCCCGGGGTCGCGCGCCAACGCGTGTGTGCCGCCCCCGCAATGGAGCGTCACTCGGCCTGCCTGCGGTGCCCACACCTCGAACTGCACGGACGGCTCCCCTTCGTCTGCTCACTGTGACGGCGCGTCTGCTCACCGTGATCCCGCGACTCCATCGTGCCGGTCCACGCGATCGATCCGCTCCGGAATCCACGCTTTCCCGGCAGGTGTCGTGGAAGTCCCCGCCACCGGCGCCGAGTCCGCGACTCCTGGACACGCGCCGGCCGCTGACCGACAATCACCTGCGTGACGTCGTCCTCCGAGTTCTCCACCTACCCGGCGCGGCTGTCCGACGCCGAGCGCGACAAGGCGCTGCAGGTACTGCGCGACGGCGCCGCCATGGGCCGCCTCTCGCACGACACGTTCGTGCGCCGCATGGAACTGGCGCTCGCGGCCCGCCGGTCGGACGAACTCGCCGTCCTCATCGCCGACCTGCCCCGGGAGAACCGTTTCGCCCGCGCGGTCCTCGGCACCGTCGGCGCCGTCTCCGGGTTCACGGTGCGGCTGCGCCGCGCCTGGCAGGCCGAGCGGCTGCCCAAGCTGCTGCTGCCGCACCCGACGCACACCCACCCGCTGCGCATCGGCCGCGACCCCGCGAACGGGCTGCGCCTCAACCACGAGACCGTCTCCCGCCTGCACGCCGAACTGCGGCGCCAGGGCGGGCTGTGGGTCCTCAGGGACCTGGGCTCCACCAACGGCACCACCGTCAACGGCCGCCGGGTGACCGGGGCGGTCGTCGTCCGCGAGGGCGACCAGGTCGCCTTCGGCCGGGCGGCGTTCCGGCTCGCCGCCAGCTGACCCCCTGGCCGGTACCGTTCGAACGGGCGCCCCGCTCACGCGTGCGTGCCTCCCGATCGGGTGAGCCGGACTGTGGAAGGCGCGCGGACATGCCGATGCAACGGGCATGACCTACTTCACCAGAGCGACCACCGCGGCCGGTGTCCTGCTGGCCGCCGCCGGCCTCCTCGCCGCCGGCCCGGCCCACGCGGTCTCCCGCGACGTCCCGGGCAACTGGCTCTACCTGACGGTCACCAAGGGTGACGCCCGGTCCAACGACACCCATGCCGCCCTGCTGATGTGCGACCCGCCGCGCGGACACGCGCGCGCGGCCGAGGCGTGCGCCGACCTGTCCGCCACCGACGGCGACGTCGGCCGGATCCCCCCCAAGGACGTCGTCTGCCCGATGATCTACTCGCCCGTGACCGTGCACGCGCGCGGCCAGTGGAACAAGCGCACGGTCGACTTCCAGGAGACCTACGCCAGCCCGTGCGTCATGAAGGCGCGGACGGGTTCCGTCTTCGCCCTGGACGACTGACCGGCGGCCCGGGAGCGGGCGGGCGGGGGCCGGCACCGGCTCACGCCGCCCGCTCCCGGGCCTGCCGCGCCGCCGCCAGCACCGTCCGGGACTGGTGCTCCGCCTGGTGCTCCACCGGCACCCAGCGGGCCCGGAAACGCTTCGCGAAGGCGTCGCACCAGTCGGCGACGAGCCGCTCCAGCCGCGGCGCCGCCCGGTCGTCCGCCGCACGGAGCACCCGCAGCAGCATCGCCGCGGCCCGCAGCGGCAGCCGCCGCCCGAAGGCGTCCACACTGCCGACGTACGCGATCGTCGTGCCGGCCGGCGGGGTGCGGACCCAGTCCTCGGCCAGACCCGGGATCAGCTCCAGCGCCCACAGCGCCGCCCGCAGCAGCGGCCCGTCCCCGCCGTCCAGCCGGGGCAGCGCCTCGGCGAGGATCCGCTCGACCTCCTGCGCGTCCCGCAGCAGCCGCGCGGCCAGGCGCCGCAGGGCCGCCGCGGGCGCCGGGTGCGGGGCCGGGTCGTCCACCAGGTCGCCGGCCCACATCGGCACCTCCACGACGGCCGTCAGACCGCCGTACCGGTGCGCGTGGTACCACGTGCTGTGCCGGGCGTCGTCCGGCATGCTCGGGTAGGGCGCGCCCGTCTCCGGCCCGGGCATCACATGCACCCCCGGACCCGCGGCGGGCCAGCCCGCCGCGTCCGAGGCCCCCGTCTCCACCGGTATGCGCAGCCTCGCCGCCGACTCGGCGAACGGCCCGGCGAGGCCCGGCACGTCCTTCGTCAGCTGCACCCAGCTGCCGCCGAGGTCGGTGCCGTGCAGCGACACCTGGAGGTACGGGCGCAGTTCGTCGATCACCCCGGTCAGCGTGCGCGTCTCCGGCGGGAGCCGGTCCGGCGGCAGCACCGACGGCGACCACTCCGGCTGCTCCGCGCCCGTCGGCCGGTAGAAGCCGAGGTGGTAGTCGAGCAGGCTGCGCGGCGCGGGCGTCACGTGCAGGCTCGCCCCGTCCGGGTCCGCGCACAGCAGGAAGTGCCACGAGGTGCCCGCCCGCAACTCCCGCTCGGCCAGCACCCGCTCCGCCAGCACCTGCAGCGTCGAGCCGCCCGCCGGCTCGTTGGCGTGGGCGCCGGCCACCACCAGCACCGCCCGGCGGGCGTGTCCCACCGACAGCAGGTGCAGGGGTCTTCCCGCGCGGGAGACGCCCACCTCGCGCAGCGCGCACAGCCCCGGTTCCCGGGCGGCCAGCGCCTGCGCGGTGGCGACCAGTTCGGGAACGCTGGGGTAGCGCAGCTCCGGCACTGGACTCACCCCCGTCGTGTCCGCCCGGCTCGCCCTCCCAGTCCCGCACGCGGCGGGTGAAGTGTCAAGCGTGCGGCGGACGGTGCGCGGGGCGCCCGGACGCGGTCCGCGGCGGCCGTCCGGCACGCGCGGGCCGTGGGCGCCGCGGTGAGGGACGCGGCCGCGGCTCCCCGGCGTCCGGGAGACGCGCCGCGCCCGGCCGTCGACGGGGCGACGGTGAGGCCGTCAGTTCTCCGGGACCCGTTCCAGCAGCGCCACCGGGAGGCGCTCGAAGAGGTCGGCCGTGTCCACGTGGCCGGTGAACACGCGGTCCGGAGCGAGCACGTCCGCCCAGCGCCCGGGCGGCAGGGGCAGCCGCGTGTCCCGCCAGCCGCCCGCCTCCGCCAGCCGCAGCGACAGCCGGGTCACCGCCGTGACCACCTCCCCGGAACGCGCGAACGCCAGGCAGTGGTCGGCCGCCGGGCCCGTTGCGGCCAGCGGGTCGTACGACGCGTCCGCGCCGAAGGCGCCGGGCCGGCGGGCCCGCAGCCGCAGCGCCGCGGCGGTCACCGCGTCCTTCTCACCGGGCACGGGGGGCGGGAACGCCACGGGCCGCCGGTTGTCCGGGTCCACCAGCGCCCGGTACTCGCCCTCCGTGCCCTGGTACACGTCCGGCACGCCCGGCATCGTCAGATGGACCAGCGCGGCGCCGAGGACGTTGGCCCGGACGTGCGGCTCCAGCGCCTTGCGGAACGCGGCCACGCGCTCGCCGGGCGCCCCGCACGGGCCCGCGGCGACGAACGCCGCCACCGCCTCCTCGTACGGCGGCTCCTGCTCCGTCCAGCTGGTGTACATGCCCGCCTCGCGCACATGCTTCAGCAGCGCCTCCTGGACCCGCTCCTCCTCGGCCGGCCCCAGCCCGAACACCGTCTGCCACGCCGCCCAGGCGAGCTGGCCGTCCGGCGCGGCCCCCGCGGCCGGCGCCACCTCGGCGAGCACCTCCGCCCAGCGGTCCGGGCACTCGGTGAGCACCGCGAGCGCCGCGCGCACGTCCGCGCTGCGCTTGGTGTCGTGCGTGGAGACGACCGTGCCGGTGAGCGGCCAGTCGCGCTGCAGGCGCGCGCAGTACGCGTGGAACTCCTCCGGCGGCACGCCCGGACTGCCCGGGTCGCCGCCCACCTCGGCCGCGGACAGCAGCGGCACGTAGCGGTAGAAGGCCGTGTCCTCGACCGACTTGGCGCGCAGCGCCGACGCGGTCTGCGCGAACCGGGCGCGGAACTCCACCCGGTCGGCGTGGTCCGGCGCCGACGGGTCGCCGGGCGGCTCGACAAGCAGCCGGCGCACCACGCCGACGGCCTCGGCCTCCTCCGGGACCACGAACGCCAGCCGCGCCTCCTCGGCGGCCTCCTCGGTGACGACGGCGGAGGCGTCACCGGAGGCGTACGGCCGGTAGACCCGCATCCGGACCAGCAGCTCCTCCACGGCCGTGCGCAGCGCCCAGGGCGCCCGGTCGCGCAGCGAGAGGTCGGGCGAGGCGGCGCACAGCCGGGCGGCCACCCGGGTGAGCCGGTCGGTCTCGGTGGCCAGTTCGTGCGTGAGGACCTTGTAGGCGGCCCGCCGGACCGTGGCCTCCCAGTTGCCGCCCCGGTCCGTCTGCGGGGCCGCGAAGGACCGGTAGCGGCCCAGCAGCTCGTAGGCCCCGGTGCGGTCCGTGAACAGGCCGTCGACGTGCCGCAGGGCGTCGTAGCCCGTGGTGCCCGCGACGGGCCAGGAGGCCGGCAGGTGCTCGCCGTCGGCCAGGATCTTCTCCACGACCGTCCAGCGCCCGCCGGTCGCCGCGTGCAGCCGCGCCAGGTAGCCGTCGGGGTCGGCGAGGCCGTCGGGGTGGTCGACGCGCAGCCCGTCGATCACGCCCTCCGCCAGCAGCTGCAGGATCTTGGCGTGGGTGGCGTCGAACACCTCCGGGTCCTCGACCCGCACCCCGATCAGCTCCGAGATGCTGAAGAAGCGCCGGTAGTTCAGCTCGGTGCGGGCCAGCCGCCACCACACCGGGCGGTACCACTGGGCGTCCAGCAGCTGCGGCAGCGGCAGGTGCGCGGTGCCGGCGCGGAGCGGGAAGGCGTGGTCGTGGTAGCGCAGCACGTCCCCGTCGACCCTCAGGTGCTCCAGCTCCGCGCCGACCGGGCCGCCGAGCACCGGAAGCAGGACCCGGCCGCCCTGCGCCTCCCAGTCGATGTCGAACCAGCGCGCGTACGGCGAGCGGGGTCCTTCGCGCAGCACCTCCCACAGGGCGGGGTTGTGGCGGGGCGCCATCGCCATGTGGTTCGGCACGATGTCCACCACCAGGCCGAGCCCGTGCTCCCGCGCGGTGCGGGCCAGGGCGCGCAGCCCGTCCTCGCCGCCCAGTTCCCCGCGCACGCGGGCGTGGTCCACCACGTCGTAGCCGTGCGTGGAGCCGGGGACGGCCTCGAGGACCGGGGACAGGTGCAGGTGCGAGACGCCGAGTGACGCCAGGTACGGTACGGCCGCCGCCGCGGCGGCGAACGGGAACGCGGGCTGGAGCTGCAGCCGGTAGGTCGCCGTGGGCACCGCCGGTCCGGGTCGCGCAGAAGTCATGGGACCTTACGTACCCAGCTCGCCGTCTTTCGTGTCATCTCCCCCCGCACCGGCCCCGCGCGCCTGCCCGGTTCCGGCCGCCCGGCCGGCGGACCGTACCGCCGGCCGGGCGGCCGTCGCCGGGTGCGGCGGGCGGGGTGCGGCGGGCGGGTGCGGCCGGCGCGGCGGCCTGTGCCGGGCGGAGCGGGCCGGGGCGCGCCCGGTGTCCCGCACGCGCCCCGGCCCGCGGGGTCGGGCCGTGCCGCCGGTCCGCCCGCCCCCGTGGCGCTCCGCCCGGCCGTGTCACTCCGCCGGCCGCTGCAGGACCGTCAGGCTGCGGTCCGGCAGGGTGAGCCGGTCGCCGGCCGCGACCTTCGCACCCGCGCCCGGCGGCACCCCCTCGGGACGGGCCGTGTCGACCACGACCTGCCACTGCCGGCCGTGGTCGACCGGCACCAGGAAGTCCAGCGGCTCGGGGGAGGCGTTGAACATCAGCAGGAAGGAGTCGTCGGTGATGCGCTCCCCGCGCGGACCGGGCTCGGAGATCGCGTTGCCGTTCAGGAACACCGTCAGCGCGCCCGCCTGCTCCGAGTCCCAGTCCCGCTGGGTCATCCCCCGGCCGTCCGGGGTGAACCAGGCGATGTCCGACAGCTCGTCGTGGGTGCCCTCCACGGGACGGCCGTGGAAGAAGCGGCGCCGGCGGAAGACGGGGTGGTCGCGGCGCAGCCCCACCATCGCGCGGGCGAACCGGAGCAGGTCGCTCTCCAGGGACTCCGGCCAGTGCACCCACGACAGTTCGTTGTCCTGGCAGTAGGCGTTGTTGTTGCCCCGCTGGGTGCGGGCGAACTCGTCGCCGTGACTGATCATCGGCACGCCCTGCGACAGCATCAGGGTGGCGAGGAAGTTGCGCATCTGCCGGGCGCGCAGCTCCAGCACCCCGGGGTCGTCGGTGTCGCCCTCCGCCCCGCAGTTCCACGACCGGTTGTGGCTCTCGCCGTCCCGGTTGTCCTCCCCGTTGGCCTCGTTGTGCTTGTCGTTGTACGCCACCAGGTCGTGCAGGGTGAAGCCGTCGTGGCAGGTGACGAAGTTGATCGAGGCCAGCGGACGGCGGCCGTCGTCCTGGTAGAGGTCCGAGGAGCCGGTCAGCCGGGAGGCGAACTCGGCCAGCGTCCGCGGCTCGCCCCGCCACAGGTCCCGCACGGTGTCGCGGTACTTGCCGTTCCACTCGGTCCACAACGGCGGGAAGTTGCCCACCTGGTAGCCGCCCTCGCCCACGTCCCACGGCTCGGCGATCAGCTTCACCTGGGAGACCACCGGGTCCTGCTGCACCAGGTCGAAGAACGACGACAGCCGGTCCACCTCGTGGAACTGCCGGGCCAGGGTGGCCGCGAGGTCGAAGCGGAAGCCGTCGACGTGCATCTCGGTGACCCAGTAGCGGAGCGAGTCCATGATCAGCTGGAGCACGTGCGGGGACCGCATGAGCAGCGAGTTCCCGGTGCCCGTGGTGTCCATGTAGTAGCGGGGGTCGTCCGTGAGCCGGTAGTACGACGGGTTGTCGATGCCCTTGAAGGAGAGCGTCGGGCCCAGGTGGTTGCCCTCGGCGGTGTGGTTGTAGACCACGTCCAGGATGACCTCGATCCCGGCCTCGTGCAGGGCCCGGACCGCCGACTTGAACTCCAGGACCTGCTGGCCGCGGTCGCCCCAGGAGGCGTAGGCGTTGTGCGGGGCGAAGAAGCCGATGGTGTTGTAGCCCCAGTAGTTGTTCAGGCCCATGTCGACCAGCCGGTGGTCGTTGACGAACTGGTGCACGGGCATCAGTTCGAGCGCCGTCACCCCGAGCTTGGTCAGGTGTTCGATGATCGCGGGGTGGGCGAGCGCCGCGTAGGTGCCCCGCAATTCCTCCGGGAGCCCCGGGTGCCGCATGGTCAGGCCCTTGACGTGGGCCTCGTAGATGACCGTGCGGTGGTAGTCGGTGCGGGGCGGCCGGTCGTCGCCCCAGTCGAAGTACGGGTTGACCACCACCGAGGTCATGGTGTGCGGCGCCGAGTCCAGGTCGTTGCGCTCGTCCGGGGCGCCGAAGTGGTAGCCGTACACCTCCTCGCCCCACCGGATCGACCCGCTGACCGCCTTCGCGTACGGGTCGAGCAGCAGCTTCGCGGAGTTGCAGCGCAGTCCGCGCGCGGGGTCGTACGGACCGTGCACCCGGAACCCGTACCGCTGGCCCGGCATGATGCCGGGCAGGTACGCGTGCCGTACGAACGCGTCGCTCTCGCGGAGTTCCACCGCCGTCTCCGAGCCGTCGTCGTGCAGCAGACACAGCTCTACTCGGTCCGCGGCCTCCGTGAAGACCGCGAAGTTGGTTCCGGCGCCGTCATAGGTGGCGCCGAGTGGATATGCCTCGCCAGGCCAGACCTGCATGGATACGACTCTCCCAGGTGTGCCGCCCGCCCGGGGCCGCGTCGGCGCCCGAGTCTGCCCAAAAACTGACGGAACCTTCTCCGGCGTACGCCCCTCTTCCCGATCGACCAGTGCACACGGCGGTTCGGATACCCGCCGTGCGGCGAATCAGCGGGGCGGCGGTGCACTCGGTGCACTCCCGGAGGACCGCGAACACCACGGGGATCAGGGGGAAGACGTGCGCGAGACAGTCCGGCGCCATCTGGGCAAGGCCCTGGCCGGTACGGCGCTGGCGGCGGTGGGGACCGCCGCGATGGTCGCGGTCACCCTGCCGGGCCAGGCGGGGGCGGACGCCTCCGGCGGGACCGGCGGCGGCGTCCGTGCCGCGGGCCGGGCCGGGCCGGGACCGGACGCCGTGCGGCCGGGCGTCGTGGAGCGGGCGCCCGCCGAGCGGGAGCACGGCACGGGCCGTGACCCGCTGACCGACGACGAGATGCGGCGGGCCGAGACGATCGCCGCCGGCGGCCGGCTGTCGGCCACGGCCCGCGGCGTCGCCGGCGCCCGGGGACCGCAGCGCCTCTCCGTCGGTCTCGCCGAACCGGAAGCCGGCGAGACCGACGACCCCGCCGCGCCTCGCCGGGCCGACGTGACCCTCTACGACTACCGGACCGACACGCTCGTCACCAGCACCGTCGACCTGCGGACCGGCAAGGTCGTGCACACCGGCGCCCAGCAGGGGGTCCAGCCGCCGCCGAGCCGCGCCGAGAACGCCGAGGCGGCCCGCATCCTCATCGCCGACCCGCTGGGCGCGGGCCTCGCGGCCGACTACCGGGACGCCACCGGCAAGCGGCTCACCTCCCCGGACCAGCTGCAGCTCAGCGGAGGCGTCTACCGGGCCGCGCCGGGCGCCCAGCCCGCCGTGCTCGACGACTGCGGCGTGCACCGCTGCGTGCGGCTGTTCACCAAGGTCCGCAGCGGGCCGTGGATCGACACCCGGGACCTGGTGATCGACCTGAGCGCCCGCCGGGTCGCCGCCCTCGACCGCCGCTGACCGGCCTTCGCCCGCCGCCCCACACCCGTACCTCCGGCAAGAGGAGCCACCCCTTCATGCCCGACAAGCACCTGCCCGGCGGCGTCCGGACACGCACCGCCCGCCGTGCCCGCCGGACCGCCGCCGTCGGCCTGTCCCTGGCCGCGCTCGCCGCCGGCGCCACCACCGGCGCGGGCCCGGCCGCGGCCCGCCCGCAGGCCGCCGCCGCACCGGCCGCCGGCTGCGGTGCCGCCCATCTGATCGAACAGAAGCTGGCCACCGGCACGAGCTGGCGGATGTGCTGGCGCTACGACGGCAGGGCCGGCCTGGTCCTGGAGAACGTCGCCTACCTGCCCAAGGGCGAGAGCAAGCCCGTCAAGGTCCTCAACAGCGCCCGGCTCGCCCAGATCCACGTGCCCTACGACGACGGCAAGCACGAGTACGACGACCTGACGGGCCAGAACTTCGCCCAGGGCCTGATGGACCTGACGCCCGCCGAGTGCCCCGGCGGCACCATCAAGCCCGTCAAGGTGCCGGACGGCGACCCGGAACACCCGAACGTCAAGGGCCTGTGCACCACGACCCGGTCCCGCGGCCACGCCTACCGCATGCACGACCTGCAGACGGACCGTACCCACCAGGTCCAGGGCAAGGACCTGCTGGTCTACACGGTCAACCAGGTCGGCTGGTACGAGTACATCACCGAGTGGCGCTTCCAGGACGACGGCACGGTCGCCATGAACGTCGGCGCGACCGGCAGTCTCTCCTTCGACGACTACAACGCCCAGGACGGCCGCGGCTGGCCCATCGGCAAGGGCGCCAGGGACTACTCCACCAGCCACAGCCACAACGTCTTCTGGCGGCTCGACTTCGGCCTGGACGGCTCGTCCCGCACCAGGGTCGAGCAGTACGACTCGACCGTCAGCGCCCCCACCGGCCGGCAGGAGGGCCCGACCGCCAGGACCACCCGCACCAAGGTCACCAGGGAACTCGCCGGCGACCACAAGACCTACCGCTGGTGGCGGGTGGTCAGCGCGACCGGCAGGAACAAGGACGGCCACGCCCGCTCGTACGAGCTGGTCCCCGGGCCCACCACCCGGTACCCGGGCCGCGCCTTCACCCGGCACGACATGTACGTCACCGAGTACGACGCGTGCGAGCTGTTCGCCAGCAACAACCCCGGGTGCGCCGCCGGGCACCCGAAGTCCGTCGACAAGTGGGCCGACGGCCGGACCCTCACCCACCCGGTGGTCTGGATGAACGTCGGCTTCCACCACATCGCCCGGGACGAGGACCAGCAGCCCATGCCCGTGCACTGGCAGGGGTTCGCCATCTCCCCGCGGGACGTCACGGCTATGAATCCGCTCACTCCCAAGGACCTGGCATGGCAGAACGGGCACTGGGAATGGCGCAGTTGAGCACAACGATCAGCAAACCGACCTGTCCATCCGGCTGCACCGCCGACCGCTCGCGGAGTACCCTTCCTTGATCGTTGAGACGGAAGAGGCCCGGGAGCGGAAGGCGGTGCACGGGTGGGCTCGGGAGGGCTGGAGCTGCCTCCTGGTGACGCAGGTCACGAGGGGAACTCCGCAGACGTCCCGCCCGGCGCGGTGTCCCTGGCCCGGCCGATGGACGCGGGGTCCATCGGGCCGGAGCTCGACTGGGACGCCGACGCCTGGCGCGAGGTGCGCACCCGCGCCCAGCGGGCGGGCCGGGCCTACATCTGGCTGAACCTCGTCGAACAACGGCTGCGCGCGGTGGTGGCCGCCGTGCTGCGGCCCGTCTACGAACCCGTCCACGGCGACGACTGGGTGGTCGCCGCGGCCGGCCCGGCCGGCCAGGAGTGGGTGCAGCGCGCGGTCGCGGTCCGCGAGGTCAGCCGCCGCAAGGGCTACTTGCTCGACCCGGCCGACGACAACGTGCTCAGCTTCCTCACCCTGCCGCAGCTGCGGGAGCTGGTGGTGCAGCACTGGCCCTGCTTCGAGCCGTACTTCGACGAGCGCCGCGACCTCGAACTCGCCCTGGACGAGCTGGAGGTGACCCGCAACGTCGTCTCCCGCAACCGGGCCCTGTCCGAGGCGGTGCTCAGCCAGGCCGAGCGGGCCTCGGCGCGGCTGCTGGAGATGCTCGGCGCGGGCGGTGACGTGCCCTCGGCGCGCCGGCTGCCCGTGGACGCGGTCGAGGACCTGGTCGGCGACCGCTACGCCGACGTCGTCGCCGTCCACTCCGACCGGGTCCGGCTGCTGCGCCGCTTCCCGGCCGAGGACATCTTCGGCGGCGCCCGCCGGCTGGACGCCATCGGCATCGGGCTCAACCTGCTGGTGCAGAACTTCTCCGGGCGCCGCCTGGTCCGGCTCGCCGAGTCCGGCTGCCGGGTGCGGCTGCTCTTCCTCAACCCGGCCTCCAGCGCGGTCAAGCGCCGCGAGCGCGAACTGGGGATGAAACGGGGCGAACTGAGCCGCTCCGTGGAGATGAACATCCTGCACATGCGCCGGGTGCGCTCCCGTCTGCGCGACCCGGGCGCCTTCGAGATCCAGGTGTACGACGAGACGCCGCGCTTCACCGCCTACCTGGTGGACGGCGACGGGGCCGACGGGATCGCCGTGGTGCAGTCCTATCTGCGCGGGGCGCGGGGCATGGAGTCACCGGTCCTGGTGCTGCGCAACGGCAGCCGGCTGGTCAAGTCGGACGACGTGGACGAAGCCGGGCTCTTCCCGACCTACCGCGAGGAGTTCGAGCTGGCTTGGGCGGATTCGCGCCCGGTGTCCTGAACTGTCCACCCGGCGGGCGGAATCACTTCCTCGGACTGTCAGTGCCGCGTGCGAAGGTGGAGACCACGGGGGGAGAGCACCACCGAGGAGGGGGGACGCCCATGGGCTGGCACCGGCAGCTGCTGATCGGCTTCGACCTGGAGACGACCGGGACGGATCCGCGGCAGGCGCGCATCGTCACGGGCGCGGTGATCGAGGTCAGGGACGGTGAGCCCCTGGGGCGCCGGGAATGGCTGGCCGATCCGGGCGTGGAGATACCGGCCGACGCGGTCGCGGTGCACGGCATCAGCAGCGAACGCGCGGCGGCCGAGGGCCGCCCGGCCGACCAAGTGGCCGATGCCATCGCGGGTGTCCTGGCGTCCTACTGGGCGACGGGCGTGCCGGTCGTCGCCTACAACGCCGCCTTCGACCTCACCCTGCTCTCCGCGGAGCTGCGCCGGTACGGCCTGCCGTCCCTGTCCGACCGGCTGGGCGGCATCCCGCCCGCCCCGGTCATCGACCCGTACACCATCGACCGCCGGGTCGACCGCTACCGCCGCGGCAAGCGCAACCTGCAAGCGGTCTGCGACGAGTACGGCGTCGTCCTCGACGCGGCCCACGACGCCTGCGCCGACGCGCTCGCCGCGGCGCGGCTCGCCTCCGCGATCGCCGAGCGCCACCCGAAGATCGCGTACCTCGGCCCCGCGGAACTGCACCGGCGCCAGGTCCGCTGGTACGCGGAGTGGGCGGCGGACTTCCAGAGCTTCCTGCGCGGCAAGGGGGACGCGGGGGCGGTGGTGGACGGCACATGGCCGCTGCGGGAGCTGCCGGACGCCGGCCCGCCGGGCTCCGCCGCCGCGGGCGGGCGTGCCGCTCGTGGCGGCCCGAGCGGGCGCCGGGGCTCCTCCCTGCTGGAGCAGCTCGGGGAGGGCGCCCCGTAGCGCCGGCCGCGCGAGACCCCGGCGTCGGCCGCCGGGCGCCGGAGGGAGCCGGGCGCCTCAGAACGGATACCAGCGCACCGTCGCGTCCCCGTCCCGCAACGACGCCACCCGCCGGCGGAACTCGGCCAGCGCCCGGGGATTGCCCGGCGCATGCTGGGCCACCCACGCGCAGCTCGCCGTCTCCCGCGCCCCGCGCAGCACCGCACACCCCTCCCACTCCCGCACGTCCCAGCCGTACGCGCCGGTGAAGGAGTCGTACGCCTCGGCGGGCAGGCCGTACCGGTCGCGGGAGAGGGCCATGACCACCAGGTCGTGCTCCCGCAGATCGGCGGAGAAGGTCTCCAGGTCGACCAGGACCGGCCCGTCCGGCCCGATGTGCACATTGCGGGGCAGCGCGTCGCCGTGGACCGGGCCGGGCGGCAGATGCGGGGTCAGCGCCGCCGCCTGCGCCGCGAAGCCGTCCCGGCGCAGGCGGAGATAGGCCGCGTCCTCCGGGTCGATCGCGTCGCCCGCGAGCCGCAGCCAGCGCTCCACACCGCCCAGCAGATCGCGGGGCGGCAGGGCGAAGGGGGGTGCGGGCAGCGCGTGGACGATCCGCAGCAGTCCGGCCAGATCGCGCGGCTCGGCCGGCCGCAGGGAATCCGGCAGCCGGTGCCAGACGGTCACCGGATGGCCGTCCACCAGCAGCGGCTCCGGCTCGGCCGCCCGCACCGCCGGTACACCGGCCTCGGCGAGCCACCCCGCGACGGCCAGCTCGCGTGCGGCCCGCTGAAGCAGCTCGGCGTCACGGCCCACCTTCACCACCAGATCACCGGCGGCGAACACCGCGTTCTCGCCGAGGGCCAGGAGCCGCGCCTCCCGCACCGCGCCCGCCGGCACCCCCGACGCGGCCAGTACGTCCCGCGCGCGTGCCTCGTCCATTCGTCGTGCCTCCGTGCGATCTTCCCCACCGTGCCGAGGCCCGCCGGCGGCGCCCGGCGCGGGCCTTTCCCGGTCAGTCTCGCATTCGCACAGGCCGGCGGGTGTGCGCGGTCCCTTGACGAGGCACCGGGCCTTCACGACCATGAACACGCCCGCCGCGGCGGCCGGAGCGGGCAGAGGGGCTGGTTCCGTGACCTCAGTGGCCGAAGCACGGACACCGCCGGCCGGAGCGCGGCGGCCGGCCCGCCGGCGCGCCGCCGATCGGGGCGCCTGGTTCCTGGTGCTGCCCGCCCTCGTCCCGATCCTCGTGCTCAGTGTCGGACCGCTGCTCTACGGCATCCTGCTCGCCTTCACCGACGCCCAGTCCGGCCGCACGACCGCCACCCGGTGGATCGGCGCCCTCAACTTCCGCGACCTGCTGCACGACACCCTCTTCTGGGAGTCCTTCCGGATCGGGCTCGTCTGGGCGGCCGGCGTGACCGTGCCCCAGTTCCTGCTGGCGCTCGGCATGGCCCTGCTGCTCCATCAGGACCTACGGCTGCGCGGACTCGCCCGCGCCCTCGCGATCGTGCCCTGGGCGATGCCCGAGGTCGTGGTCGGCATCATGTGGCGGCTCGTCTACAACCCGGACGCCGGCGTCCTCAACGAGACCCTGCGCGACCTGGGACTCGGCGGCGGCCGCGACTGGCTGAGCGGCCTGGCCACCGCGCTCCCCGCGGTGATCGTCGTCGGCGTCTGGGCGGGACTGCCGCAGACCACCGTCGCCCTGCTCGCCGGACTGCAGAACGTGCCGCGCGAACTGCACGAGGCGGCCGCCGTGGACGGCGCGGGCGCCTGGCGCCGCTTCCGCGCGGTCACCTGGCCGGCGCTGCGGCCGGTGGCCCTCGCCGTCACCGCGCTCAACCTGATCTGGAACCTCAACTCCTTCGCCCTGGTCTACGTGCTCACCAGCGGCGGGCCCGGCGGCAGGACCCGGCTGCCGATGCTGTTCGCCTACGAGGAGGCCTTCCGCTACGGCCAGTTCGGGTACGCGGCGGCGATGGGATGCGTGCTGGTCGCCGCGGTCTCGGTCCTGCTCGCGGTGTTCCTGGCCGGCCGGCTGCGAGGCGGTGACGCGGCATGAGACCCCGACGCGCCGCACGCGCCGCCCAGTACGCCGCGCTGCTCGGCTATCTGCTCTTCCTGGCCTTCCCGCTGCTGTGGCTGCTGTCCACCGCCCTCAAGCCGCCGCGCGAACTGGGCAGCGTGCACCCCACCTGGATCCCGCGCCACCCCACCCCGGCCAACGTCCGGCAGGCCTTCGCCGAGCAGCCGCTCGCGCACGCCGCGCTCAACTCCCTGCTGGTGGCGCTCGCCACCGCCGTCGCCGCCGTGGCCGTCGCCACCCCGATGGCGTACGTCATGGCGCGCCACCGCACCCGGCTCGCCCGGGCCGCCACCGGGTGGGTCGTGGTCAGCCAGGCGTTCCCCTTCGTGCTGGTCATCATCCCGCTGTTCCTGGTGCTGAAGAATCTGCGGCTGATCGACTCCCTGGCGGGGCTGGTCCTGGTGTACGTCGTGTGGGCGCTGCCGTTCGCGCTGTGGATGCTCGCCGGCCACGTCCGGGCGGTGCCCGCGGAGCTGGAGGAGGCGGCGGCCGTCGACGGCGCCGGGCGGCTGCGCACACTCGTGTCGGTGACGGCGCCGCTGCTCGCGCCGGGCATCGCGGCGACGGCCCTGTTCGCGTTCGTCACCGCCTGGAACGAGTTCTTCTTCGCGCTGGTCCTGCTCAAGAGCCCCGGGAAGCAGACCCTCCCGGTCGTCCTCACCCACTTCATCGGCGCGGAGGGCGTGGCCGACCTCGGCCCGCTGGCCGCCGCCGCGTTCCTCGCCACCCTGCCCTCCGTCGCCGTCTTCGCGCTCGTCCAGCGGCGGATCACGGGCGGTCTGCTCGCCGGGGCGGTGAAGAGCTGATGCGGACCCTCGCCAAGGCGCTCGCGGTGCTCCTGCTGCTCCTCGCGGGCTGCTCCTCCCCGGACCGCCGCGACGGCGGCCCGATCACCCTGCGCTTCCAGTCCCTGGCCTGGCAGCGGGAGTCCGTCGCCACCGTCAAGGACCTGGTGCGGGAGTGGAACGCCGCCCGCCCGGACGTCAGGGTCGAGTACGTCCAGGGCAGCTGGGACACCGTGCACGACCAGCTCCTCACCGCCTTCGAGGGCGGCGAGGCCCCCGACATCGTCCACGACGCCTCCGACGACCTCGCCGACTTCGCGCACGGCGGCCGCCTCGCCGACCTGACCGGCCTGCTGTCCGACCGGCTCACCGCGGACATTCCGCGCAGCGGCTGGGAGACGGTCACCTTCGGGCACGGCGTCTACGGCGTGCCGTTCCTCCAGGAACCGCGGGTGCTGATCGCCGACGCCACCCGGCTGCGGGCGGCGAAGGTGCGCATCCCGACGCCGGGACACCCCTGGAGCTGGAGGGAGTTCCGGCAGGTCGCCAAGAGGCTGAGCGGACCCGGCAGGTACGGCGTGGCCTGGCCGCTCAAGGAGCCGGTGTCCGCCACGCTGAACCTGTCGCTGTCGACGGGCGGCCGGCTCTTCCACCGGGGCGCGGACGGCAAGGTCGCCGTGCGGTTCACGGCCGGGGACGCGGTCGTGCCGCGCGTCATCCACGACCAGGTCGCCCTCGACCATAGCGCCCCCGCGTCGACCCTCGGCAGCGGCGGCTCCGACACCCTGCCCGGCTTCTTCGCCGGCCGGTACGCGATGCTCCCGCTGGGCTTCTCCTACCGCCAGCAGATCGCGCAGCAGGCCCCGGAGGGCTTCCGCTGGGAGGTGCTGCCCGCACCGGCGGGCGCCGGCGGGCTCACCCAGGGCGTCAGCCCGCAGACCCTGTCCGTCTCCGCCGGCTGCCCGCACAAGAAGGAGGCCGCCGCGTTCATCGAGTTCCTGCTGCGGCCGCGGAACATGGTCCGCCTCGCCCTGGGCGACTGGATGCTGCCCACCGGCGCCCGGGCCCTGCGGGACCCCGCCCTGCACACCGCGCGGAACGGCTGGGCCACCGGCACCGCCCTCGCGGCCCGGCTGCGCCCGGCGCCCGCCCAGTCGGTCCGCGGCTACCCCGAGTGGAAGGACAAGGTGGCCACCCCCGCCTACCAGGAGTACTACAGTGGCGCGATCGGTCTCGACGGGCTGCGCCGCCGTCTGGAGCGGGACGGCAACCTGGTGCTGGCCCGCTACCAGCGCTGAGCGGTCCGCGCCCCGCCCACGCACCGTCCAAGGGCAGGTGCGAGACGGCACGTGTCGTCTCGCCCAGCCGCGCGGACATGACTCCGGCCGCCCCTCCCGCCCACATCGCCATGTTCTCCCTCGCCGCCACGGCCATGTGAACCCCGGCCTGGAGGTGATCCGTGAGCCGGGCGGCGCGGACGCCCGCTCCCCGCCCGGCCGGGGCCGCACGGCGGGCGCCCTCGGACGGGCAGCCGCTCGCCCGGCTCGCGCACCCCAGTCACGACCGCCTCCGGCACCTCGTCGGGGGTGAGGTCCGGCAGCCGGCGCAGCCACCTCGGCGGGCGCCGGTCGCGCTCGCCGGGCAGCGCCGTCACCGCCGGCAGCGGCACCCCGCGGACGACCGTCGCGTCGGTGAGCAGGGCCGCGGCCGGCCCACGTGCCGCCGGTCCGTACGCCACCCCCGCGGGACGCGACGCCGCCGTGGCCGAAAAACGCCCCTGCGGCGTTCGGGCTTCGCCGCACGTGTGACACGCGAGCGCCGCGCGACGCAGAACCAAGAGCCGCCCCGGTCCGACGTCGCAGGGGAACGCCGGACCGCGGCGGCCGATACCACAGACCCGTTCCACGCGGCCCGGCTCACCGAACCGCGCGACAAACCCGCCACGTTGTCCCTAGGGTGAAACGCGCGGAAGGCCGGAGGGGGACGGATGAGCGTGACGGGCAGACCATTGCCGTCGTTGCCGCAGTACCGCAAGGACGGGGTGACCCGGCGCCTGAGCGCCTCCGTGCACCTCGACGACGACTTCGCGCTGTACGCCGACCGGATGCTCACCGGCGACCGGCTCAACGCCCTCGGGCTGAGCCTCAACATCAACCTGGTCGCCCTCGCCCGGCACGCGCGCAGGGCGACCCGCCGCCGGGCCGCCCTGGACCGCCGGCTCGCCTGCCTCCAGGCGGCCGTGCCCGTCACCGTCCTCGTCGGGCTCTGGAGCCTGACCGCCGGAGACCGGTCACTCGGATGGGTGGCGCTGTGCGGACCTCTCGGCGCCTACGGGGCCGCCTGGTTCCTGGTCCGCCACGACCAGGCCCGCCGGCGCGACACGGCCCGGGAGGTGTTCCTCTCCGCGGAGAAACCGGAACAGACCGCGCCCCCGGTGGAACCGGAGGCCGAGGCCGCGCTGCACGAGCTGAAACGCGCCAACGTCCTGCCCTACGCCGACGAGGCCGCCTACACCAAGCCGTTCGTCGGCAGCGGCGACAAGATCAAGGAAGTCGTCTGGCAGCCCATCGACATCAGCAGGCCCGCCGACGCCCCCGGCGGCGGCAAACTGCCGGTACGCCCGTTCGACGTCATCGACCTGCACACCTATGTGGCCCGCCACATGGAGAACATCTCCGGACTGCAGGGCCTGCGGGTCAGGAACCGGCTCTACGTCCTCGGCAGCAACGCCCACCTCCTGCCCGAGCTGGTGCCCGACCCCACCCGGCGGCCCCGCGCCCAGATACCCAAGCAGCTCGTGCAGGCCGGACTGAAGACACCGGGCGCCGGCATGCGCACCCACCTGTGCCTGGAACGCGTCGGCGAGGGCGGACGGCTGATCGTCTCCATGTACCTGCGCGCGATCCTCCAGCACCCCAGCCTGACCTGGGAGGTGGCCGCCTATGCGATCCCGCCGCTGGACGGCCGCTTCCACCGCGTCGACCGGCTCCCCGTGGCCCCCTGGGAACGCTGGTGGGACCTGTTCCGCCACGCCACCCGCCGCACCGGCCCCGAGCTGCGCGGCGCCCTCGGCCGCATCCGGCGGCGCCACCGCTGGCAGCGCGACCGCGAACGGCAGCTGGCCCGGACCCGCCGTGCGATCACCAAGCAGCACGTACGCCACGACTACGGCGCCACCGGCAGCCTGCGCGAGGACCTCGGCGCCTGGGACGAGGCCGGCTACGCCGAACGCATCGACGCGCAGGACTACCTGTTCCGGCTCCAGCAGGGCGTGCTGACCGCCACCGAACGGTTCCTGCAGGACCACCACATCGACACCAGCTCCTTCGACAAGGCCGTACAGGTCATCAACCAGCAGACGTACAACATCGGCAGCGTCAGCGGTCCCAGCAACTTCGGCGCCCACGGCACCGTCCTCGTGGGCGGACAGCAGGGGCCCGGACCGTATGGCGCCCCGGGACCCCAGGGCGCACCCGGGCCGGCCGGCCCCGGTGCGCCCGCCCCCTAGCCGCGACCCAGCCCCACCCGACGGCGGCTCCTCCGGCCCGGAGGCGAGCCACCGGTACAGAAGCGAGGACAGGACATGAGCACCTACAACTTCGGCAACGTCAACGGCCCGGCCAACTTCGGCGACCACGGCCGCATCCAGATCAACCACGCCACCCCGGACCTGGAGGCCCTCATGGAGGTCGCCGACCGGCTCACCGAGACCCTGCGGGCCGAATACCCGCACATGGTGAGCAGCGGCGAGGTCATCCAGGGCGAGCTGGCGCAGTCCGCCGAGGACGGACTGCCGCCCAACCGCGGCCGGATCCGCTCCGCGCTGGAGACCATCGCGATCGGGGCGTCGGCCGGCACCGGGAGCCTCGCCTTCACCCAGCAGCTGATGAACGCCCTCGGCCTGTGAGCCGGCCGGAGCCCCGCCGCCACGAGGCCCTTGGCCGCTGAGTCACCGCGCCCGGACCACCGCCCGCACCCCGCCGCCCAGTTCCAGGTCGAGTCCCGAGCGCAGCGGCACGGTCTGACCGGGTCCCACCTTCTGCGCCGTGCCGTCGGAGCGGGTGGCGGTCCAGGTCTGCTGCGAACGGTTGGCGAGCCCGAAGCGCCCCGGCTTCTTCGGGTGTTCCACCAGCTCCGCCACGAGCGTCGCGTCGGAGCAGTCGTGCCGCCTCGGTTCCGGCAGCAGATGGTGGGCCTGCACCCGGGCGGCACGGCGCAGCCGGATGTGGTGCTCGCCGCGGGGCGGGGGAGTCGTCACCGTCAGCCGCGGCGGCAGCACCAGCCGGACCCCGCAGCCCCAGCAGTCCCGCGGGGGCGGGTTCTCGCCCGGCTCGGTCATGTTCTGCCGTCCGCAGGACGCGCACTCGACCACCGCGTCCAGCACCGCCCGCAGCGCGTCCCGCCACTCCGACTCGCGGACCCGGGCCGCCGGATCGCGCAGCCCGGTCGTGAACGAGCGCCGGAACAGCTCCCGCAGTTTCTCCGCCGCCGCGTCCCAGGTGGCCAGCACGGTCGCGTGCTCCAGCGGGTCGGGTGCGTTGGCGTCGTCCGCCGGGTCGAACACGAACAGCGGGCTCCGGCCGTACAATTTGCGCTCGGCCGCCTCGTCCAGGCAGTGGATGCCCAGCTCCCGCCTGCCCTTCAGCGGGTGGTGGTTCATCAGCAGCATGAACAGCAGGACCGCCAGCGAGTGCAGGTCGGACTGGGTGCCCGGGCGCGCCCCCGGGTCCGCGCGCACCAGCTCCGGCGCCATGAACTCCATGGTGCCCGAGATGCCGCTGGCGTCGCCCTCCACCACCGCGTTGTCGTTGTCGCACACCAGCACGTCGCCGGTGTCCGGGTCGAAGAAGATGTTGCCCCAGGAGATGTCCCGGTAGGCGATGCCCCGCGAGTGCAGTGCCTGATAGGCCTCCACCGTGTACAGGCAGGCCGTCAGCAGGGCGCGCGGGCTGGTGCGCAACTGCCGCCGGAACAGCGCCGGAAGCCCCTTGAAGCGGTCCGGGCGCAGCCCCATCAGATAGCCGAACGAGCCGCGGTGCGCCGGCACGAAGGCCTCCGGCCACAGGAACCGGTCGTCGGCGAAGTCCCGGGCCACCAGCTCCCGGACGATCGCCTCCTGATCCGGGGTCGCGCAGGTCGGGTAGTACCACTTCAGCGCCCGCTCCCCGTCCGGCGTGCGGACCCGGTACACCTCGCCCTGGCCGCCCGCGCCGAGGAAGTCCAGGATCTCGACGTCGTCGCCGTTCTCCGCCGCGAGGCGCACCCCGCCATCGAGCATGCCGCTCATCTACGTCTCCGTCTCCCGTTCCGTGTCCGCGTCGATGCCGCCCGTCCGCCGCCCGTCCGCCGGTCCCGGGCCGGCCGCCTGCTCCGGAGGACGCGCCTGCTCCGGAGGCCCCGCCTGCTCCGGCGAACCCGCCTGCTCCGGCGAACCCGTCGGCTCCGGAAGGCCCGACGGGACCGGAGCCGCCGGGCGCACCGCCGCCGCCAGGGTCGTGTCGTCCCCGGAGTAGCGGGAGGCCTGGGCGAGCCAGTCCGGCAGGGCCGTGCGGACGCCGGCGCTGCCCTCCTCGGCGAGCCGGCCGGCCAGACCCGTGACGAACTCGCGGTACCCGCCGGCCGACGCGAAGCTCTTCGACAGGCCGTCCGTGGAGAGCACCACCAGCCGCGGGGCGCGCGCCTCCTCGAACACCGGCGCCCAGTGCATCCGCATGGCCCGCCACGCCTCCCGCCCGCACAGCGACTCGGTCTCGTCGCCCAGGTCCTCCTCGGCGGGGGCGAGCGGCCGGCGCAGGGCGCCGTCGTGCTCGATCACCGCCAGGTCCCCGTCGCCGATCTGCCAGGCCACGAACAGCCACGGCGTGAGCACCGCACCGATCAGCGTGGTGCCGTACAGCAGCAGCTTCTCGGCGGTCTCCGGCTCCCGCGCGGCCTCCTCCACCACCGGCCGGTGCCGGTCCCAGTGCCCGAGGGCCGCCTGCCGCCACTCGTGCACCAGGGCACGCGGGAAGTCGTCCCGGGCGTAGGTCATCAGCCGGGTCAGGCGGCCCGGCCCGTGGCAGTCGTGCGCCGCCCGCCCGAACCCGTCGGCCAGCGCCAGGAACCGGTCGACGGCGAACCGCGCGCCCAGTTCGCTGCGCGCGTGCACCGCCGAACCGTGTCCGTCGGCCACGGCCAGGACCAGCGGATCCTCACCGGACCCGGTGCCCCGGCAGTCGTACCAGTCCTGGTTGCGGCGCTTGCCCACGCCCTGGACGCTGCCGGCCAGCGTCTCCCACCGTCGCACCCCGAGCGTCACCACACGTCGTCGTCATCGTCGTCGTCCAGCACGGGCGGCGCGTACGGCTGCTTCGCCGTGCCCAGGCCGGAGCCGTCGCCGACGACCGGCTGGGAGGCCGCCTTCACGGCCGCCGTCGACGCCCAGCGGATCGCCGCCGCGAGCTGCTTGGGGCTGTTGGCGTCCAGCGGCTGCAGCTCCGGGTTGCCGAGGAACTCCTGCAGCACCCCGCGGTCCGCGTCCGCGCCGATCGCGATGGCCACCCGTACCGCCTTGCGGCCCCACGGCGTGGCGTCCACCGCCTTCAGGCCCGCCTTCCAGTCGTCGGTGGGCACTCCGTCCGACACCAGCGCCAGCACCGGCTTCAGCGCCCGCTGCGGCATCGGCGGGGTCTGCAGCTCCCGCGCCACCAGGTGCAGCGCCTCACCCAGATTGGTCATGCCGTCGACCTGCACGTCCTGCCAGGTGAAGTCGTCCACCGGGACCGGGGTCTGGTGCAGCCACTGCGCGGTGGTGGAGAAGGTGACCGTGCGCAGCAGCAGTTGCGCCGCGGGATTGTCGTGGGCCACCGACCGCATCTCCGGGACGGACTCCCGGATCGCGTAGTTGAGCTTGGCGATCTTCTCGCCCTGCATCGAGTACGAGCAGTCGAGCAGCCAGATGAAGTGGACCGGCCGGTTGGCCATCGGCCCGCCGGGAATGTCGCTC
The DNA here is from genome assembly GCF_040613915.1 of Streptomyces sp. NPDC006193. Classification (NCBI taxonomy): domain Bacteria; kingdom Bacillati; phylum Actinomycetota; class Actinomycetes; order Kitasatosporales; family Streptomycetaceae; genus Streptomyces; species Streptomyces sp. NPDC006193. The sequence goes on along the minus strand of NZ_JBEXTB010000001.1, from coordinate 231,160 downwards.
ACGCCGCGTTCCTTTCTTGTCGACAGGGGTGAGGGGGCGGTCAGGGGAGCAGCAGCCGGACGCCGAGGGCGAGGGCCGCTGCCGCCAGGAGCAGAGCGAGGACGAACAGGCCCGCCATCACCCGCCGGGCGCGGCCGACGGGCGGGGTGACGTGGTTCATGCCGGGCTGTACCTGCCTTCCCTGTCGTCGTCCGGCCGCCGCCGGGGCCACGGCACCCGCCCGCCGCCGCGGCCGGCCGGCCCGGCCGACGGGCCGGTGCGCAGCCCAGTGGAGGCCAGCAGCCACAGCACGGGTTCGGCGGCCCGGCGCTGCTCGCTCTCCAGCGGGCCCGTGCCGGTGGCCGCGTGGGCGCTGACCGCCCAGTACCGGGCCTCGCGGAAGTCGTGGCCGAGGGCCCGCACCAGCGCGCCAAGCCCGATGTCACCGAGCCAGTCGTCGATCCGGGCGCCGGGCACCGGCAGCGACGACAGCCGGTCCAGCGCGTCCCGCTTGGTGACGACGGCCGCCACCGGCAGACGGCGGCGCCGTCCGGTCAGCGCGGCCAGTTCACCCGTAAGCCGCTCGTACGTCTCCCGCGGTCCCTGCGCCGAGGGCCGCGCCCGCTCCGCCTGCTCGGCGTCCGCCGGGCCGAGCCGGCTGCGCACCGCGGGGTCGGCGAGCACGTCCGCGACCAGGATCAGCCCGTCCGCGTGCGCCAGGTACCGCTGCTCCCGCACCCGTCCGGCGTCGCTCACCGACTCGCCCATCGGGTCGTACAGGTACAGCAGCCGGCGCCGCCGCCCCCGGGACACCGTGAGCATCAGGGCGCGGGGCGGGCCGCCGGTCGTGGCGTGCGCCCAGCCGGTGCTGTCCAGCTGCCGGTTCACCCCGGTGTGGGCGCGGCGGTCGTCCGCGGAGGCGTACTCCACGCGGAGCCCACCGTCGCGGGCCCAGGCGTGCAGCCCCTCGACCATGGCCGCCATCAGCATCGTCTTGCCCGAGGAGGTCCCGCCGACCAGCGGAGCGTGCACCACCCGCGTGGTGGCCAGCGCCTCCGGCAGGACCTGCTCGCAGCGCGGGCACAGCGCGGACAGCCCGTCCCGCCCGGTGAGCGGGGTGGCCGGCAGCCGGTGCCCGCAGCCGCACACGTGCCACAGGACGCCGTACCGGCCCGGCCGCAACCGGGCGTGCCGCGAGGAGCAGTGCGGGCAGCGGTACACGGGCAGCGGGACCGGGGCGTAGCAGCCCGGGTGGGGGCACGCGACGCGCAGCCCCCGCAGCAGCGCCCGGCACCGCTCCGCCCCGCGCAGCACCGGCACCCCCGCCGCCCAGCCGAGCCACACCACGGCCAGCAGCAGCGCGAGGACCAGCAGGGCCCAGCCGAGCAGCACCGCGGCCAGCACCGCGCCGGTCAGGGCGCCCGCCGCGGTGCCGGGGGCGATCAGCGTGGTCAGCAGGAACCGGGCGGCCGGCAGCACGGGGCGCCGTCCCCCCGGGCGGCGGCCGCGGAACAGGTTGGGCACGATCCGGTCCATCCACGGATCCGTGAACCCCCGCCACAGCATCCGCATGCCGTCCCGGCCGGCGGACACCGCGTCCGCCCACGACTGCCGCCACCAGTACGCCGGCTGCGCCGGCTCCGCTGCGCCGGGGCCGGGCAGCCGCGGGTCCAGCCGGCCCGCCTCCCAGGGGCCGAGCCCCCGCCACACCGCCCGCACACCCCGCCCGAGGAACTCCCAGAGCGTCCGGAACAGGCACACCGCGACGGCGACCACACCCGCCCAGCCGAACACGACCAGCACCACCTGCAGTGCGATGTGCAGCTGCGCACCGCCCGGGAAATCGTCGCCGCTCACCGCGCACCTCCGTCGGCGGGCGGCTGGACATCCCCGTACCAGGCGGCCTGCCGGTCCTCGCGCCGGCCGCGTCCGGTCAGCCGGCCCGCCAGCCGGCCCAGGGCGCCCGGCCGGTTCCACGCGCGGTACGCGTCCAGCCGCCCCCGGCCCGTCCGGCGCAGCGCCTCCTCGACCGCGGTCCGGTCCTCGGCGGGCAGCGCCCGCACCACCGGCCGCAGCACCTCGGTGAGCAGCGCCGTGCGCGTCGCCTCCCAGGCGGGGTGGGTGTCCGGGTAGGCGCTCCAGTCGCAGAAGCGGGCGGCCAGGTACGACGGCGCGGTACGGAGCCGGTCGGCCACCGCGGCGCCGTGCGCCGCCCGCTCGTACGCGGCCAGCAGGTCCGCGTCGCCCGAGCGGGCCAGCGCGTACAGCTCGCTCTCCGGCACCGGCACGGCCAGCAGCCGCCGCCCGAGCGCGTCGTACACCCGCCGGGTGATCCGGTCCGGCACCGGCTCGACCGCGCCGTCCCGCAGCGCCCGCACCCGCTCCACCCAGTTCTCGCCCTCGCCGTCGGTGCCGAGCAGTCCCGCGAACTCCAGCAGCAGCAGGGGCGCCCGGTGCGCCGGGGCGAGCTCCGCGGTGAAGCAGCGCAGCAGATCGGCGGCGAGCAGTGGGACGGCGGCGTCCTCGGGCGGGGCGGCGAGCGCGGCGGCCACCAGCAGGTCCCGGGTGCCGGCGAGCCGGTGCGCGTCCGAGCCCAGCTCGTTCAGCAGCAGGCCCGCCTCCTCGCCGGTGGGCAGCTCACCGGGCCACACCAGGCGGAACGCCGTGCGCAGCACGGTCGGTTCGGCGTGCGGCGAGACCGCGGCGCTCCGCAGCACCCGGTGGAACCGGCCGAGCCGGTCGCCTCCAAAGCGGCCGGCCGTCTCGTCGAGCACGCACATCCGCAGATGCGGGAAACCGGGGGCCGACGCCACCGGCAGCCCCGACCCGGCGAGCCGCCCGGCCACGGCGGCCGGGTGCGCCGCGGCGAGCGCGTCCAGCGCCCCGAACAGCGCGGTGCGCAGGGCCGGGTGGGCGTCCAGGGCGTCGAGCAGCGCGGGCGGACAGCCGGGACGGGTGTCGTCCGGGGCGGGCGCCGGGCGGGTGTCGCGGGGGCGGGCGGCGCCGGGCGCCACGTGCCCGGAGCGCGCGGCGGCCGGCGGGGCCGGGGCGGGCGCCGGCGCCGGGCCCGTGCCGTCGGCGGCGGCCGGGGCTCGTGGGCCGTCCCCGGCCGCGTCCTGCGCCTCGTGGCTCCGCGCGCCGTCCGCGCTCACCAGCTCGCGGGCGACGCGGCCCGCGAACCCGGGCAGCAGGTCCGTGCAGTCGACGTCCAGCAGATCGGCGACGTGCAGCAGGGCCAGGGGCCGGCCGGTGGCCGGCCCGGCCGTGCCGGCGATGCCGTGCCGCAGGACCGGCGCCAGGTCACGGGCCAGCGCGGCCCGCACCTCGGGGGTCAGCGAGCCGGCCCGGAGCGCGGGCATCGGACCCCGCCCGCGCACCGCCGTGGCCAGCGCCCGCGCGGCGAGCGGCGCCGACACGGCCGTGGGCACCTGCCCGTCCAGCCGCGCCAGCAGCTCCGCGACAGCCGCCGGTTCGTCGTCCCCGGCGCCGGCGTGGTCCCCGGCACTGCCGGCCGCGTCCTGCGCCGTGCTCCCGCCGACGCCTGCTCCGGGCTCGCGGGACAGCTCCGCGACCAGGGCGGCGAGGGTGTGCTCCGGCAGTGCGGACGCGTGCGCGGCGGTCCAGCGGGCGGCCGCCGCGCGGCCGTCCGGGCGCAGGGGCACGCCCTCGGCGAGCGCCGCCGCGGCGAGGGGACCGGCGCCGAGGGCGGTGTCGCCGGCGGCCCGCGGGACAGCGCGGAACAGCTCCGGCCGGCCGGCCGTCCAGATGCGCGCGCACACGTCGGCCCAGGCGTCCGCGACCGGCTCCCCGGCGGCCAGGCCGGTGCAGTCGTGCACCCGGAACCGGTGGTCGTGACCGACCGGCTCCGAGGACGGCAGCGCCCCGACGATCTGCTGGCGTGCCTGCTGCGGTCGCCGCGTGTACGTGGTGAAGGTCAGCCGGTGGGCGCGCTCGCGGGGCAGCACCGCGCAGGCCAGCGCGATCCACCGGGCCACGTCCGCGCTGTCCCGCTCCACGAGCACGATCTGCCGGGCGTCGCCGCCCTCGGCCAGCGTGCGCAGGTCGGCGAAGAACGCGGCCAGCCGGCCGGCGCGGGAGCGGGCGAACGCCACCAGTGAGTCCCGGCGCAGCAGGCCGGACGGCTCGAAGCGGTCGACGGGCTCCGGCCGGCCGCCGGGGGGCGTGGCGTCCGCCCAGCGCGGCGACTCCCACGCCGTGATCGGCAGCACCCCGTCCGGCAGCCGTGCGCCGGGCGGCAGGTGCACGGCGTGGGCGTGGAAGTTGCCCCAGCGGCCGCTGTAGTCCGCTCCCGTGTACACGGACCGGCTCAGCAGCAGCCCCCCGTCGGACAGCTCGGTGCAGGAGAACGCCTTCGGGAAGGACTTGAGCTGCTCGGCGTCCGGCCGGTCCGGCAGATCGCGCGGCGGCTCGTACCCGATGAGCTGCTCGGCCTCCCGCAGCACCGCGGCCGGCACGCCGGGGCTGACCGCGGTGAACCGGAAACCGGAACCGTCCGGGCCGGGCGGCGCCGAGGTGTAGTGCAGCTGGGCGAGGCTCACCGGACCCGCTCCTTCGCGGCCGTGCGGACCGGCAGCAGCCCGCGCAGGGACAGCAGCCACAGCAGCGGGTCCTCCACCCGCACCGGCTGCGGCCCCGACTTCGGTACGTCCGCCGGGGCGTGGGCGGGCGGCGGCGCGCCGAGCGCCGACAGCCCGAACAGCGACAACCGGGCGAAGTCGAGCTCCAGTTGCCGCAGGAGCGCCCCGGAGTCCCACTCCGTCAGCAGGGTGCGCAGTTCCTCGTGGACGGCGAGCCGGTCCTCGGTGTCGTAGGCCCCGCCCGTGTGCGGGGCGTTGCGCAGCAGCGGGGAGTGCGGGTCGAGCAGGGGCCTGAGCATGTCCGTCTTGGTGACGGCGACCGCGATCGGCGTGTCCACCCGGCCGCCCTTCCCGCCCTTGCCGTGCGCGCGCAGCTGGGTGGCGAGGTCGGCGGCGATCTGCCGGGGCGAGGTCTCCACCTCGGGCAGCGGCGGGCCGTCGTGCACAGGCAGCCGGTCGCGCACGGAGCCGAGCTGCAGCGGGTCGACGAGCAGGATGATGCCGTCCGCGGCGCTGAGGTAGCGGGTGTAGCGCTCCATGGCCTCGGCGTCCGCGAGGTCCTCGCCGGCCGCGTCGAAGAAGACGAGCGTCGTGTGCCGGGTGCCGGAGCGGCCCAGCAGCGTGCGGCGGGGCAGGCTCAGCCGGTACAGCAGCGGGTCGTTGAAGCCGAGCGCGGCCGGGCGGGTGGCGTCCGGCAGCCGCAGCCGCTCGTACAGGTTCTCCGCCATCTCCTTGTCCCGCGTCTGCGTGCTCTGCCCCATCGCCGCCAGCGACGCGTGGTAGGCCTGGCCCACGCGGTGGTCCAGCTCGTTGCGGAGCACGGCCACGTACGTGCTCTTGCCGGACGCCTTCGCGCCGACCAGCGCGATGATGCGGCTGTCCTGGTCGCAGTAGTCGCTCGGCAGGTCGCTGTGGCAGGACCGGCACACCCGCACCGTGGTGGTCACCCCGCACCGGGGACAGGGCACGCTGCCGCCGCCGCCGCCGGCCGCGCCGAGCCGCAGGGCCTTGCGCGCCGGGGTGAACACGGGCCCGCGCATCCGGGCCGCGGGCGGCGCCCCCGGTCCCGCGAACGCGGCCCACACGTCGTCGCGTTCGGGCCCGCAGGGCGTGCCGGCGAGCACCCCGGTCGGCGACATCTGGCAGCGGTACGGCAGTCCGGCCGCCGACGCGCGGGCGAAGCAGTAGGGGCAGATCACGGTCGTCATGGCTCAGCGCACCACCAGGCTCGCGAGTGAGGGTTCTTCCAGTCGCACCGAGGCGGCGTGCTCCCCGAGCAGGAAGCCGCGCAGGGTGTAGGGGGCCGGGCAGGGCGCGGCGGGCAGCTCCCGCTGCAGGCTGCCGTGCCGGGCCAGTTCGGGTCCCGGGATGCGCAGGACGGTCGTCCCGTCGGCGGCGTCGCGCGGGCGGAGGGTGCCGCTGCGGGCGACGCACACGAACTCGGGGGCGTCCGCGAGCCCGGCGGGCGCGGACAGCGTGACCCGCAGCAGGGCGGTCCGCCTCCGGCCGGGCAGCCGCCGTCGCGGACGCACCAGTTCGTAGAAGACGGCCGCGTCCGCCGGCACCAGCGCCTCGGCCGCGCCGGGCAGCACGACCACCGCGCCGGGCACCCGCGGCACCGGCGTGACGCGCACCCGGACGGCGCCCGGGCCCAGGGGCAGCTCCAGCCCGCCGCGCCGGTAGGCGTGCGCGGTGACCGTGCGTTCCCCGCCCCGCGCCCGGTCCGCCGGCTCGCGGTCCCCGTCACCGGGGGAGCGTGCCGCCGCCCGGTCCCCGTCGTCCGCGGCGGCCGCGGCGTCCGCCGGTTCCCAGCCGACCACGAGGTGCGTGACCTCCTGCGGCCACTCCAGCGCGATCCGCGCCTGCCCGCCGGGCAGCCGGTGGACGGCCGGTGCGGGCACGCGAGGTACGGCCTCCACCCCGACCACCGGACCGGCCAGCGCCCGGTCGCCTCGCACGGCGACCGCGGCGACCTCGGTGTACGTGCCGGGCGGCGGGCGCAGCAGGCCCGCGGTCCCGGGCCAGTCCAGCGGGGGAGGCAGCTCACCGGTGCGCAGTTCGGCGCCCGGCGCGGGGGCCTCGCCGGGCCACCGCACCAGCCGGACCTCGCCGCCTCGGGCGCCCGTCCAGGCGAACCGCACGCCCCCGTCCGCGGGGCGGGCGGTCAGGGTGCGCACGGGCTCCGGCCAGGGGTGCACGGTGGCCGTCGCGCGGACGCCCGGGGAGGAGACCGTACCGCCGTCCGCCGTGCGGTAGTGGCACACGATGCGGAAGGCGTGGTCACCGGCCGGCAACCCCGTGGCGGTGAACCCGCCCGCGTGCGCGGTGAGCCGCCGGGTCCGGCCGTCGGGTCCGGTGTGCTCCACGGTGACGTCCGAGGCGCCGGCCGGCCGCTGCCAGGAGCAGTCCACCCGCTCCGGGCCGTCCGTCAGCACCGGGTGCTCCACCTCGGGGGCGACCAGCAGCGGCCGCGACACCAGCGGCGGACCGTCCACCCGTCCGTCCCGCAGCGGCAGGGCCGCGTACCGGACCGTGGCGCCCGGCTCGGCCTCCGTGTCCTTCACCGTGCCCGCCGCGGCCGTGCCGGCCCCGAGGACACTGCGTACGACGGTCCCCGCCCGCCCGTCCCCGTCCTTGCGGAGCCGGAGCAGCCGCCACTCGCCCGGCGTCGGACGGCTCTCCCGCCAGCTCAGCTCGACGTGGTCAGCGCGCAGCCGCGCGCCCAGTCCGCGGCGGGGGCCGTGCACGCGGACCAGTCCGCCGAGCGCGCGCCGGTCGTCGGCGGCCTCGCGCAGCGCCCGCAGGTAGGCGTCGCCCGCCGCGTCCGCGTCGCCCCGCCGCTCGGCGTTCCGCCCCTCCCGCAGGGCGTCCTCGACCGCGCGCAGCCGCTCGGCCGTCTCGGTCCGCAGGGCCGCGAGCGCGGGGTCGGCGCCGCTCGCGGGAAGCCGGTCGAGCAGGGCGCGCAGCCGGTGCAGCCGTCCCTGCGCCCGGGCGTCGGCCAGGGACTCGGCGGCGTCCCGCTGCCGCCGGTCGAGCCCGGGGCGCAGCGCCGCGGCCGCCACCAGGCCCGCCGCCTCGTCGGGGTGCACCCCCAGCTCGCGCGCGTCCCGGCCGCGCCGGTCCTCGGGCCGCTCCTGCAGCAGGTTGATCAGCTGGTACAGGACGATCCGGCGCGGCGCTGCCGGGTCGGCGCGGTGCAGTGCGGCCAGCCGCGCGGCGACCGGGGCGGCGGGCCCGGCCGAGACGGCCAGCGCGTCCAGCAGCGGCGCGTCCACCCGGCGCGGGGCGCGTGCTCCGGCGGGCACGTACAGCCCGTCCAGGACCCGTAACCCGCCGGCGCCCGCGTGCAGCAGCTCGCCGACGTGGCGCAGACCGGCCGCGTGCTGGGCGGCGGCGAGGGCGGCGTAACCGGGCACGAGCGGGCTCAGCGGCAGCCCCGACAGGGCTCTGGGCAGCCCCAGATGACGCCCGAACTCCTGACCGGCCACGCGCACCGTTCTCCCCCGATAGTGCTCCGGGGTCCATCCCAGCAGATCCTGGGCCGAGCGGGCAGGGTTTTCGGCGAAGACGGGCAGCTCAAGGCCCGCCGGGACGGGACGTCCCCGGCCGGGCGCGGCACCGGGCACGCACCCGGCCCGCATCCGCGGCGCCGGACGCCCGGCGCACCGCCGGCCGCTACGCGCCGAGTGCCTCCAGGGCCGGGCGGCGGGCCGCGTCGTACCGCTCCAGCAGCACCCGCGCCACCTCGGGCGCGGGGCCGAGCACGCCGGCCAGGACGTCCGCCCCGGCCGCGCCGCGCGCGATGCGGTCCGGCAGGAAGCCCGGCGCCAGGACGTACGGCGCCACCGCGACCCGCTCGCAGCCGAGGGCGCGCAGCTCCCGCACCGCGTCCTCGGTGCGGGGAAGGGACGCGGAGGCGAACGCGGGCCGCACGGCGCGCCAACCGGTGCGCCACCACTCCCGCGCGATGTCGGCGATCACCGCGATCGCCTCCGGGTCGGACGACCCCGCCGAGGCCAGCACGACCCCGGTCGAGGACTTGTCGGCGGGCGTCAGCCCGGCCTCGTGCAGACGCCGTTCCAGCGCGGCCAGCAGCAGCGGGGACGGGCCCAGCACCTCCGCCTGCCGGATCCGCAGCCGAGCCGGGGCGTCCCGCAGCACCGCGGGGATGTCCGCCTTGGCGTGGAAGGCGCGGGTGAGCAGCAGGGGCTGCGCCACCACGTCCCGGACGCCCTCCGCCGCCAGGGACCGGAGCACCCCGCTCACCGAGGGGACGTTGAAGTCCAGGAAACCCGTCTCCACGCGCAGGCCCGGCCGCAGCGACCGCACCCGCCGCACCAGGGCGTGCACGGTCGCGGCGTGCCGCGGGTCACGGCTGCCGTGGGCGATGACGAGGAGGACCGGGCGGCGCATGTCAGCCCTTCACCAGCAGACCGCGGCTGCGCAGCACCCACCGCTCCAGCGGGCTGAAGATCAGCAGGTCGATGGCGATGCCGACGAACAGGATGAGCAGGATCGCCTCGAACACCATCGCCATGTCGCTGGCGGTGCGCGCGTTCTCCAGGAGCTGGCCGAGGCCCACGCCCAGGTCCGGGTAGCTCGCGATGATCTCCGCCGCCATCAGCGAACGCCAGGAGAAGGCCCAGCCCTGCTTCAGGCCCGCCACGTAGCCGGGCAGCGCGGCCGGCAGGACGACGTGCCAGACGCCCCGGACGCCCGTCGCGCCCATGGTGCGGCCGGCCCGCAGGAACAGCGGCGGCACCTGGTCCACGCCGGAGACCAGGCCGTTGGCGATGGAGGGCACCGCGCCGAGCAGGATCACCGCGTACATCATGGAGTTGTCCAGGCCCAGCCAGATCACGGCGGGCGGCACCCACGCCACCGACGGCAGCGACTGCAGGCCGGACAGGATCGGGCCGAGCGCCGCCCGCACGAACCGCACCCGCGCCACCACCAGGCCCAGCGGGGTGCCGATGAGCAGCGCGAGGGCGAAGCCGAGCAGACCGCGCGAGACGCTGGTCCAGATGAAGCCGAGCAGGTCGCCCTTGAGCCAGGCGTCCTCGAACGCGTCGCCCACGGCGGCCGGCGAGGGCAGCTTGGACGGGTCGTCGACGACCGGGTAGAGCAGGGTCCAGGCGACGAGGACCACCGCGACGGCGACGACCGGCGGCAGGATCTTCCTGCCGAGCGTCTGCCGGAACGGCGGGCGGCCGACGGCGGCGGTCTCCAGCGCGTCCAGGCCCGCCTCGACGCTCACCGCGTCCGGCAGGGCGGTCTTCGTGGTGTCAGTGCCGGCCATGGCGGCGGATCTCCCCTCGCAGGACTTCGGTGATCTCGAGGGACAGTTCCGCCACCGGGGCGTCCTCGATGCGGCGCGGCTGCGGGATGCCGACGGTCCACTCGCGCGCGATCCGCCCCGGACGGGAGGACAGCAGGACGACCCGCTGCGCGAGCCGCACCGCCTCGCGCACGTTGTGCGTGACGAACAGCACCGACACGCCGGTCTCCTGCCAGATCCGGGTCAGCTCGTCGTGCAGCACGTCCCGGGTGATGGCGTCCAGCGCCGCGAACGGCTCGTCCATCAGCAGCAGGCTGCTCTCCTGCGCCAGCGCCCGGGCCATCGCCACCCGCTGCCGCATGCCGCCGGACAGCTCGTGGACCCGCTTGCCGTAGGCGCCCCTCAGCCGCACCAGTTCCAGCAGTTCCTCGGCCTTGCCGCGCCGCTCGGGCTTGGGCACTCCCCGCAGCCTGAGGGCGAGTTCGATGTTCTTGCCCGCGGTCAGCCACGGGAAGAGGGCGTGCTCCTGGAACATCAGCGCCGGGCGGCCGTCCGTGACGATGGAGCCGGCGGTCGGCCGGTCCAGGCCGGCCGCCAGGTTGAGCAGGGTGGACTTGCCGCAGCCCGAGGCCCCCAGGAGGGTGACGAACTCGCCCGGCGCCACGTCGATGCTGATGTCGTCCAGGACGAGCTGCTGGCCGCCCGGTGTCGCGAACGACTTCGAGACATGCTCGAGGCGTGCCGCGTAGTCGACCGACTCGTCGGCCTCGGCGAGGGTCGTGGACATGGTCGTCACCTCCTGGGAACTCATCGGGACCGGCGTCAGCGGGAGCCGAGACCGGCGTCGTCGACCGTGCGGGCGCCCTCGGCCTTCAGGACCTTGTTGAGGATCGTCAGGTCGTAGATGCCCTTGAGGTCCGGCTTCTCGAGCAGACCCGCCTTGACCGCGTGCTCCGCCTCGGTGCCGAGGGTGGCGGCCAGCGGGTCGTCGGTGAACTGGATGGACTTCCACGCCGGGTCCAGGACCTTCGGCGGCAGCGCCTTGCCGGAGTCGGCCTCCAGCTGCTTGTTCGCGGCCGTCTTCGCCTGGTCGGGGTGGGCGTGGATCCACTTGTTGGTCTCGACGGCGGCCCTGAGCACGGCCTCGACCGCCTTCGGGTGCTCCTTGAGGAAGGCCTGCCGCACGACGATGTTCGTGATCACGAACTTCTTGTCCGGCCACAGCGCCGACTCGTCCAGCAGCACCTTCGCGCCCTCGGCGACCAGCTTCGACGCGGTCGGCTCCGGGACCCAGGCGCCGTCGACGGAACCGGAGGCGTAGGCGTCCGGGGTGATCTTGTTGTCGGTGCGGACGACGGTGACGTCGCCCTTGCCGCTCTGCGCGTCGACCTTCCAGCCCTGCTCGGCCGCCCAGTTGAGGAAGGCGACGTCCTGGGTGTTGCCGAGCTGCGGGGTGGCGATCCGCTTGCCCTTGACGTCCTCCAGCGACTTGATCTTCTTCGGGTCGACCACCAGCTTGACGCCGCCGGACGCCGAACCGCCGATGATCTTCAGGCTTCTGCCGTCCGACTTGGTGTAGCCGTTGATCGCCGGGGACGGGCCGATCCAGCCGATGTCGATGGAACCGGAGTTGAGGGCCTCGATCTCGGACGGGCCGGCGTTGAAGACGGCGGGCTTGACCCTGGTGGCGCCCAGTTCCTTCTGGAAGAAGCCCTTCTGCACGCCGACCAGGGCGGTCCCGTGCGTCAGGTTCCCGAAGTACCCGATCCTGACGGTGTCGAGCCCGTCCGTCCTCTTGGCGCCGGCGGCGACCTCGGCGGTGCCGTCGTCCTCGGCCTTCGAACCGTAACCGCAGGCGGCGAGCGCGAGGAGGGGGAGGGCTGCTGTCACCGCGAGACCGCGGCGGAAGGCGTTCGTTGCAGGCAAGGGAGGTGTTCCTCTCCTCAGGCCCGGCGGTCACGGCTCTCTCGGGCCGTGGCCGGGAAGTCGGCAGGTCTTCGTCTACGGCGGCGGGGGGTGCGGGCGCGCAGGCGGTGCGCGTACGTCAGCGCGCACATCGCGCGACCCCGCCCTGCCCGCTGCCGAGGGCGCCGCTGCCGACGCGGCCGCCCTCCTTCGCGAACGTGGAGTAGAAGTCGGTGGAGTTCATGCTCAGAAGTCCCACCCGTCGTCGTCGCTTCCGTCCGTGACCGGCTCGGGGGACGCGAAGGACTCGCCGACCATGCCGGCGGTGAGCGTGGTGCCGTCGTGCGGGTCGATCAGGATGAAGGACCCCGTGCGGCGCGAGTCGGCGTAGGAGTCGACCGGCAGCGGTTCGGCGGTGCGGATCTTCACGCGGCCGATGTCGTTGGCGACGAGCTGCCCCGGGTGCGGGTGCAGCGACAGGTCGTCGAGGGTCAGCCGGGAGGGGATGTCCTTGACGATCGCCTTGACCGTGCGCGTCCCGTGCTTGAGGAGCACCCGGTGGCCGACGGTCAGCGGGGCGTCGGCGACGTGGCAGACGGTCGCCTCGACGTCCTGCGTGGTGGGCGGGGCGTCCTTCGTCGGGACGATCAGGTCGCCGCGCGACACGTCGAGGTCGTCCTCCAGCAGGACGGTCACCGACTGGGTCGTCCAGGCGGCCTCGACCGGCCGGCCCAGCAGGTCGATCCCCGCGATCCGCGTGGTCCGGCCGGACGGCAGCACCGTGACCTCCTCGCCGACCCGGAAGGTGCCGGCGGCGATCTGCCCCGCGTAGCCCCGGTAGTCCGGGTGCTCGGCGGTCCGCGGCCGGATCACGTACTGCACGGGCAGCCGCGCGTGGCAGTGCGCCAGGTCGTGGCTGACCGGCACGGTCTCCAGGTGCTCCAGCACGGTCGGGCCGCCGTACCAGTCCATGTTCGCCGACGGCTCCACCACGTTGTCGCCGGCCAGCGCCGAGATCGGGATGGCGGTGACGTCGGGGACGCCCAGGTCGGTCGCGTACGCCGTGAACTCCTCGGCGATCGCGGCGAACACCTCTTCCCGGTGACCGACGAGGTCCATCTTGTTCACGGCCAGCACCACGTGCGGGACGCGCAGCAGGGCCGCGATGGCCGCGTGCCGGCGGGTCTGCTCGACCACGCCGTTGCGGGCGTCGACCAGGATCACCGTCAGCTCGGCCGTGGAGGCGCCCGTCACCATGTTGCGCGTGTACTGCACGTGGCCCGGCGTGTCGGCCAGGATGAACCGGCGCCGCGGGGTCGCGAAGTAGCGGTAGGCGACGTCGATGGTGATGCCCTGCTCCCGCTCGGCGCGCAGGCCGTCGGTGAGCAGCGCGAGGTCCGGGGCGTCCTGGCCGCGGCTCGCCGAGGCGCGCTCCACGGCCTCCAGCTGGTCGGCGAGGACCGACTTGGAGTCGTGCAGCAGCCGTCCGACGAGGGTGGACTTGCCGTCGTCGACGGAGCCGGCGGTGGCGAACCGCAGCAGGGTGGTGGCCGGGAGGGCCTCGGTCGCGGTCGTGCTCATCTCTAGAAGTACCCCTCGCGCTTGCGGTCTTCCATCGCGGCCTCGGACATCTTGTCGTCGGCGCGGGTCGCGCCCCGCTCGGTCAGCCGGGAGGCGGCGATCTCGGCGATCACCGCGTCCAGCGTGGTCGCGTCGGAGTCGACGGCGCCGGTGCAGGACATGTCGCCGACGGTGCGGTAGCGCACCAGCCGCTTCTCCACGGTCTCGCCGTCCTTCGGGCCGCCCCACGCGCCGGCCGTCAGCCACATGCCGTCCCGCCGGAACACCTCGCGCTCGTGCGCGAAGTAGATCCCGGGCAGCTCGATGCCCTCGCGGGCGATGTACTGCCACACGTCCAGCTCGGTCCAGTTGGACAGCGGGAACACGCGGACGTGCTCACCGGGCGCGTGCCGGCCGTTGTACAGGTTCCACAGCTCGGGCCGCTGGCGGCGCGGGTCCCACTGGGAGAACTCGTCGCGCAGGGAGAACACGCGCTCCTTGGCGCGGGCCTTCTCCTCGTCGCGCCGGCCGCCCCCGAAGACCGCGTCGAACTTCTCCGACCGGATCTTCTCGGTCAGCGGAAGGGTCTGCAGCGGGTTGCGCGTCCCGTCGGGACGTTCCTTGAGCACACCACGGTCGATGTAGTCCTGGACCAAGGCCACATGGAGGCGGAGCCCATGGGCGGCGACCACACGGTCCCGGTAGTCGAGGACCTCCGGGAAGTTGTGTCCGGTGTCCACATGGAGCAGCGAGAAGGGGATCGCGGCCGGGGCGAACGCCTTCAGCGCCAGATGCAGCATGACGATGGAGTCCTTGCCCCCGGAGAACAGGATCACCGGGTTCTCGAACTCGCCCGCCACCTCGCGGAAGATGTGCACGGCCTCGGACTCGAGGGCGTCCAGGTGGGACAGGGCGTACGGGCTGTGCGTGCCGTTCTCCACCGTGGCGACCGTGGTCATGCCAGTCCCCTCTCGCTCAGCAGGGCGTACACCGACGCCGCGGACTCCTGGACCGTCTGGTGCTGCGACTCGATCCGCAGGTCGGGCGCCTCCGGCTGCTCGTAGGGATCGTCGACGCCGGTGAGCCCGGACAGCTCGCCCGCGGCCTGCCTGGCGTACAGCCCCTTCACGTCCCGCACGCTGCACACCTCGACCGGGGTCGCCACATGGATCTCCAGGTACGGCGTGCCGTTCGCCTCGTGCCGCGCCCGCACCGCCTTCCGGCTGTCCGCGTACGGCGCGATCACCGGCACCAGGGCCTTGACGCCGTTGCGGGCGAGCAGTTCGGCGACGAAGCCGATGCGCTGCACGTTGGTGTGCCGGTCCTCCCGGGAGAAGCCGAGGCCCGCCGAGAGGAACTCGCGGATCTCGTCGCCGTCGAGCACCTCGACGCGGTGGCCCCCGGCGCGCAGCCGGCCGGCCAGCTCGTACGCGATGGTGGTCTTGCCGGCGCTCGGCAGCCCCGTGAGCCAGACGGTGGCTCCGGTCGTCACGTGGTTCTCCTGTATCCGATCGTCCGTCATCCGTGCAGCCCGCACTCGGTCTTGGCGCGTCCCGCCCAGCGGCCGGCCCGCGCGTCCTCGCCCTCGAGGACCCTGCGGGTGCAGGGGGCGCAGCCGACGGAGGCGTAGCCGTCCGTCAGCAGCGGGTTGGTGAGCACGCCGTGTTCGGCGACGTAGGCGTCCACGTCGTCCTGGGTCCAGCGGGCGATCGGCGAGATCTTGACCTTCTGCCGCTTCTCGTCCCAGCCGACGACCGGGGTGTCCGCCCGGGTCGGGGACTCGTCGCGGCGCAGGCCCGTCGCCCACGCCCGGTAGCCCTTCAGCCCCTCCTCCAGCGGCTGCACCTTGCGCAGCCGGCAGCACAGGTCGGGGTCGCGGTCGTGCAGCTTCGGGCCGAGCTCGGCGTCCTGTTCGGCGACCGTCCGCCGCGGCGTGAGGGTGATGACGTTGACGTCCATCACGGCCGCCACGGCGTCCCGGGTGCCGATGGTCTCCGGGAAGTGGTAGCCGGTGTCCAGGAAGACCACGTCGACGCCCTTGAGCACGCGGGAGGCGAGATGGGCGACCACGGCGTCCTCCATGGAGGAGGTGACGCAGAACCCCCTGCCGAAGGTGTCCGCCGCCCACTGGAGGATCTGAAGCGCCGAGGCGTCCTCCAGGTCCCGGCCCGCCTGCTCGGCGAGCGCCTTCAACTCCTCCGCCGTGAACTCCCTCTGAGCCGTCGTCATATCCGCTCGTCCCCTCCGTCGGTCCGCCGAAGGCCCCGGGCGAGCAGCCCGAGGAACTTCAGACGGAATGCGCGGTTGCACGCCCCGCATTCCCAGGCGCCGTGTCCTTCCTCGCTCGGACGCAGGTCCTCGTCGCCGCAGTAGGGGCAGTGGAAGGGGACCGCTCGCTCGCTCACGACAGCGCCTCCTCGGACGCCCGGGCCGCCCAGGCGGCGAACCGTTCGCCCTCCTCGCGCTCGGCCTGGAACCGCTTGAGCACCCGCTCGATGTAGTCGGGCAGTTCCTCGGAGGTGACCTTCAGGCCGCGCACCTTGCGGCCGAAGCCGGGCTCCAGGCCGAGTGCGCCGCCCAGGTGCACCTGGTAGCCCTCCACCTGCTCGCCCCGGTCGTCGAGGACCAGCTGTCCCTTGAGGCCGATGTCCGCGACCTGGATGCGGGCGCAGGCGTTCGGGCAGCCGTTGAGGTTGATCGTGATGGGCTCGTCGAAGTCCGGGAGGCGGCGCTCCAGTTCGTCGATCAGCTGGGCGCCGCGCTGCTTGGTCTCGACGATGGCGAGCTTGCAGAACTCGATGCCGGTGCAGGCCATGGTGCCGCGCCGGAAGGAGGACGGCCGGGCGGTGAGGTCCAGTGCCTCCAGGCCGTCGACCAGCGACTCGACCTGGTCCTGCGCCACGTCGAGAATGATCATCTTCTGTTCGACGGTGGTGCGCACCCGGCCCGAGCCGTGCGCCTCCGCCAGGTCGGCGACCTTGGTGAGCGTGGCCCCGTCGACACGGCCCACGCGCGGGGCGAAGCCCACGTAGAACCGGCCGTCCTTCTGCCGGTGCACGCCGATGTGGTCGCGCCAGCGCTGCACGGGCTGCTCGGGGGCGGGCCCGTCGGTCAGCCTGCGCTTCAGGTACTCGTCCTCCAGCACCCGGCGGAACTTCTCCGCGCCCCAGTCGGCGACCAGGAACTTCAGCCGGGCACGGTTGCGCAGCCGCCGGTAGCCGTAGTCGCGGAAGATCGCCAGGACGCCCTCGTAGACGTCCGGCACCTCGTCGATCGGCACCCAGGCGCCGAGCCGCACGCCCAGCTTGGGGTTGGTGGACAGGCCGCCGCCGACCCACACGTCGAAGCCCGGCCCGTGCTCGGGGTGGCGTACGCCGACGAACGCGACGTCGTTGATCTCGTGCACGACGTCCAGCAAGGGCGAGCCCGAGATGGCCGTCTTGAACTTGCGCGGCAGGTTCGAGTACGCCTTGTTGCCCAGGACGCGGCGCTTCATCTCCTCCAGCGCCGGCGTGGCGTCGATGATCTCGTCCTCGGCGATGCCGGCGACCGGGGATCCGATCATCACGCGCGGGGTGTCACCGCAGGCGGTGACGGTGGACAGGCCCACCGCCTCCAGCCGGTCCCAGATCTCCGGCACGTCCTCGATCCGGATCCAGTGGTACTGCACGTTCTGCCGGTCGGTGATGTCCGCGGTGCCGCGCGCGAACTCCTGCGAGATCTCGCCGATCACCCGCAGCTGGCGCGTGGTGAGCGCCCCGCCGTCGATGCGGACCCGCAGCATGAAATAGCGGTCGTCGAGCTCCTCCGGCTCCAGGACCGCGGTCTTGCCGCCGTCGATGCCGGGTTTGCGCTGGGTGTACAGCCCCCACCAACGCATCCGCCCGCGCAGGTCGTTGGGGTCGATGGAGTCGAAGCCGCGCCGGGAGTAGATCGTCTCAATGCGTGTCCGCACATTGAGACCGTCGTCGTCCTTCTTGAACTGCTCGTTGCCGTTGAGCGGCGTGAAGTGGCCCACGGCCCACTGGCCCTCACCGCGGTGACGGCTCACCTTGCGGCGGGGCGCGGAGGCGGCGGGGTGCTGTGGCGTGGCGGCCATGGTTCATCGTCCTTCGGGACAGGCGGAAGCTGCTGACCTGCGCAGACGTGCGCATGGAGGCATGCGTGCGCGTCCTTGCGCAGGCAGGGTCCGGGGTGGGGAGAGCGGCGGTGCTGGGAGGATCAGCTCGCCGGACAGATGGCGCTGGACATGCGGCCCAGGTCGACGTGGCGTCGACTCACCAAGGCGATTCCAGTTCCAGACATGGCGGAAGCGTGTCACGGCGATCTGGACACAGTCCAGCTTCATCCATCATGCGGACACCCTTGTCCCGAAATGCGAGACAAGGGTGGTGTCGCTCACAAACGCCGCTGGGAGGCTTGTCCCGGCAGGTCAGACAGGGTATGCACCGGGCCACGGCCCCGGTGCGGCCACCTCCGGTTCCAGCGCCACCTGCGTGTCGAACAGCTTGAAGCCGCGCCGCCGGTAGTTGTCCAGCGCGAACTCGCCGTCCTTGCTGCAGGTGTGCAGCCACACCCGTTTCGTCGGCGTCAGCCCCGGCCACCGCTCCGCCAGGTCCCATGCGCGGGCCGTGCCGTACGCCAGCAGGTGGCCGCCGATGCGCCGGCCGCGGAAGGCGGGGAGCAGTCCGAAGTAGACGATCTCGACCGCGCCCTCGTCCTGCGGCTCCAGTTCCACGTATCCGGCCGGGGTGCCGCGGTCGTACGCCACCCAGGTCTCCACGCCGGGCCGCTCCAGGTGCTCCCGCCACCGCGCGTACGTCCAGCCCAGCCGGTCGGTCCAGCGGATGTCGCCGCCGACCGAGGCGTACAGGAACCGGCTGAACTCGGGCGAGGGAACCTCGGCGCGGACGATCCGGACGTCGCCGTCGGGCGCGGCGGCGGGCAGGAGGTCGGCCGGGGAGGTCTGCTCCAGGGACCACGTGGTGACGGGGACGCTGCTCATGCGGGCCAGGGAACCATCCCGCCGCCCGGTCTGTCGATCGGGTCCGCGATCCCCGGGCCCGGGGCAGGGGTCAGTCCACGGACCGGTCCAGACCGGCCAGCGGCACCGCGAACAGCATCCGGTCCGACAGCGACCACACCTCGCCGGTGGCCCGCCAGTAGGAGAGGGAGCCCGCGTCCCGCGCCCAGCAGCGGCGCGAGGCGTCGGCGCCGCACCGGTCGGCGCGGGCGCCCTCCGCGTCCTGCCGCCACATCCCGCCGTGCCCGTCCCGCGAACCGGGCAGGCGTCCCAGATACCAGGACGCGTGGTCCGCTCCGGCCTTCCGGTACGACAGCACGCCCCGGATGCCGGCCGCCCGGGTCCGGTACGTCTCCACCGCCTCCACCCGCCCCGCGGAGTCGGCGGCCAGCAGCCCGGCCCGCGCCGGGTCCGTGCTGAAGGCGTACCGCCACAGCCGTGTGTGCCGGTCCCGGCCGGGGGCGGTCCACTCCGCCGCGACCAGGCTGTCGGGCGCCGTGCCGCGGTCGAGGGCGAGCGCCCCCGGGCAGGGCGGGCCGGAGGCGGCGCAGCGGCCGGCGGCGAAACGGTACGAGCCGACGGCGGGCAGGACGTAGCCGAGGCCGCCGGCGGACCAGCCGCCCGGCACCCGGCCGATCGCGGGCCCGTCGACCGTGGTGCGCTGGATGCGGTCCAGGTCGTAGACGTAGAGCGCGTCGGCGCTGCCGGCCGTGGTGGTGACCAGCAGCCTGTTGCCGTACCAGACCATGCCGGAGATCCCGGAGGCCAGCCCCCGGTAGTCCCGGCCGCCCTGGACCGGCACCACCAGCAGCACCCAGCGGTAGGCGAGGCGGGCGGGGTCGTCGGCGTCGACGAACGCGATCCGCGCCAGGCCGCGTTCGGCGGGACGGCCGCCGGCGGTGCCGTGGGCCCAGCCGGCGAGGACGACCCGGTGCCTGCCCCACACCCCGTCGTCGTCGGCGTCCCCGGAGGTGGTCACCGAGGCCGGCCGCCAGGCGCCGGCCGCGGTGTCGGCCGGGTCCCAGCAGTAGGCACGGGCGGCCTTCGGGGCGACGGGCAGGGAGGCGCGGTCGGCGGAGGAGCAGTCGCCGGCCTCCCGCAGCTCGCGGTCGGCGCTGCGCAGCACGGCGTCCACCCCGACCGGGCGGCCCATCCCGGCGGCGAGCCGGTCCAGGGTGCGGGCCGGCACCAGGTGCTCCTGGAGCCGGAGCCGGCCGGTGTCCGCCGGGGAGGTCAGCGGCGCGAGCGCGCCCGGACTGTCGGCGACCTCTGCCTGGGACGCGCTGATCAGGGTGGCGGCGGCGGTGAGCGCCAGCGCGGTCCCGGTCAGCACGGCGCGCAGTGCCGCGCCCCTTCTGCGCCGCCGGTGTCTGCCGCGATGCATCATCTCTCCTCCAGAGGCGGGCCAACTGCGCCGTGTGGTCCGTACGTTGACGCGAGGAGCAGATGGGGAGGCCCGTAGGGGATGGTACGGCAGGAACGGGCCGCGCAGGGCCGGACCGCGCACATGGACGGCCCGAGGCGACCGCCGCGGCACGGGCCGGTCCGGCGCCCGGAGTTCAGCACGAGGCGGACCGGTCGCCGCCGAGGCCGTTCCGTTTACGGGCCACTTCCGGTGCCGTCGACTGGGGGAGCAGGTCACGCGGGTCGTCGGGCAGCAGCAGCTCGACTTCCGCATCGTCGCGGAAACGATACGGCCGATGGTGCAGCAGTTCGCCCAGGTACCGTCGGATCCTGGACATCTCGGCCCGCACGGTCACCGTCCTGGACGAGTCGCCGAACAGGTCTTCGGCCAGCTCCGCCGCCGCCCGCCCGTCCCGGTGCTCGGCGAGCAGGAACAGCAGCTCGGCGTGGCGCGGACTCAGCTCGCGCGACCAGGAACCCGCCGAGGCCGCGACCGTCACCCGGCACCGGCCCGGCCGGGCGAGGTCCAGCACGATCCGGGGAGCGCCGGCCGCGAGCGGCTCCTCCTCCGCCCGCAGCAGCCAGCCCCCGGCCAGCGGCTCCACCGCGCACGAGCCGAGCGAGGGCAGCCACCGGCGGCCCGGCGCCAGCGACTTCGGCAGCGCCACCCGCCGCACGTACGGCATCCCGGTCACGGCCGCAGCCCAGCCGTCCCGGTCCACCACCAGCGCCCGCCCGGCGAGCCGCGCCAGCACCGGCGCCGCCACCGCCCGCAGCCGCTCCAGCGAGGCCAGGTGCCGCTCCCGCAGCCGGGCCTCGGCCAGCTTGGCCACCGAGTCCACCCAGGCGAGCGTCGCCGGATGCATGGTCTGAAGCGGACCGCTCACATCCACCACACCGAGCAGCCGGCCGTCCCGCGGATCGGTGATCGGGGCGCCCGAACAGGTCCAGGAGGCGTGCGAACGGACGAAGTGCTCCGCGGCGAACACCTGGACGGGCCGCCGTATCACCGCCGGAGTGCCCACCCCGTTGGTGCCGACGACGTCCTCCCGCCAGTCCGCGCCGAGCTCGAAGCCGAGTCCGTCGGCCTTGCGCAGCACCCCCGTCGCCCCCTCCCGCCACAGCACCCGCCCGTCGGCGTCCGCGACGACCATGATGTGCTGCGCGACGTCCGCGACCGAGAGCAGCCCCTCCCGCAGCACCGGCAGCACGTGCCGCAACGGTGACGCCTCCCGCCTGCGCCGCACCTCGTCCGCCGGCAGCAGCCCGGAGCGGAAGTCGCGTTCGGGATCGACGCCGCTGCGCAGCATCCGGCCCCACGACTGCTCGATCACCGGCCGGGGCGCGATCCGCGCACGGTGTCCGGCGAGCGTCGCCTCACGCACCTCGCTCAGCACCCGCGCCGCCCGCGCCGCGTCCACGGCGGCCAGGCGCGCCACGTTCATCGGCGGGTTCCCCACTGAGGTCCTCCCGGGAAGGGGCGTCCAACACACCTGTCGAGCCGTCCGGGCGGCGGTTTCCGGTCCGGCCCCACCCCTCATAGTGCCGCTCCGGGCATGGCGGGGGCACAGACTTCGCGCACGTGCCCCCATAAGTTGCAACCTCCTGCAACCCTGGTGAACCGGCGCGCCGCGGCTGAGACTTGACCACGACGCGTTGCGCGTCCACGGGCTCGAGGGGCCCAGGTGCCGGGGGGTGGTGCCGTGTCGGCGCAGCACCACCCCCCGCCGCCCCGCCCTCCGGCCGTGCGCGGCGGGGGGCCCGCCGGGCGCGCCGGCGGCCGACGGCCCGTCGCGGCCGCGCGCCGGTCGCGCGCCCCCGGGGACCGCCCAGGCGACTCAGGAGACCGGACGGGACCGCTCCACCACCGACTCCAGGTCCAGGCCGGCCGGCAGGGTGCCGAAGGACGCGCCGTGGTCGCCGCCCAGCCGGGAGGCGCAGAACGCGTCGGCGACCTCCGGCGGCGCGTACCGCACCAGCAGCGACCCCTGCAGGGCCAGCGCGAGCCGCTCGGCCAGCCGCCGCGCCCGCCCCTCGACGCCTTCCAGGTCGGCGAGCTCGGAGAACAGGTCCTTCACCGCGCGGTCCAGCCGGTGGTCGGCGCCGTGGGCGAGGCCGATCTCCGTGAGGCAGGCGTCCAGCGCGCCCGGCTCCCGCTGCAGCGCCCTGAGCACGTCCAGGGCCTGGACGTTGCCCGCGCCCTCCCAGACGGAGTTCAGCGGCGACTCCCGCACCAGCCGGGGCAGTCCGGACTCCTCGACGTACCCGTTGCCGCCCAGGCACTCGGCGGCCTCGATCACCACGGGCGCACACCGCTTGGTGATCCAGTACTTGGCGGCCGGCACCGCGAGCCGCAGGAACGCCCGCTCCTGCTCGCCGCCGTCGTCGCAGGCGGCGGCGAGCCGCAGCGCCAGCGCGGTCGCGGCCTCGGACTCCAGCGCGAGGTCGGCGAGGACGTTGCGCATCAGCGGTTTGTCGACCAGCTTCCCGCCGAACGCCTCCCGGTGCGTGCAGTGGTGCACGGCCTGCGCGACCGCCTGCCGCATCAGCCCCGCGGAGCCGAGCGCGCAGTCCAGCCGGGTCGCGGCGACCATCCCGATGATGGTGCGCACCCCCTGCCCCTCCTCGCCGACCCGGCGCGCCCAGGTGCCGGCGAACTCGACCTCGGCGGAGGCGTTCGACCGGTTGCCGAGCTTGTCCTTCAGCCGCTGGAGGAGGAAGACGTTCCGGCTGCCGTCGGGCAGGACCCGCGGAACCAGGAAGCAGGTCAGGCCGCCCTCTCCCGCCCCGGACGCGGAGGCGGGCACCTGCGCGAGCACCAGGAAGCCGTCCGACATGGGCGCCGAGCAGAACCACTTGTGCCCGGTCAGCAGGTACGTGCCGGCCTCCGCGAGGGGCCGCGCCTCGGTGGTGTTCGCGCGGACGTCGCTGCCGCCCTGCTTCTCGGTCATGCCCATGCCGAACAGGGCTCCGGGCTTCTCACCGGCGGGCCGCAGCTCCCGGTCGTACAGCGTGGACGTCAGCCGCGGCACCCATGCGTCGGCCAGCTCCGGGTCGGTGCGCAGCGCGGGCACGGCCGCGTGGGTCATCGACAGCGGGCAGCAGGTGCCGGCCTCGACCTGCGACCAGACCAGGAACCCGGCCGCCCTGCGCACATGCCCGGCCGGACGGGTCCAGGCGCCGGTCAGCCCGGCCGAGACGCCCTTGCCGAGCAGCCGGTGCCAGGCCGGGTGGAAGTCGACCTCGTCGATCCGGTGGCCGTACCGGTCGTGCGTGCGCAGCCGCGGCGGGTGCTCGTTCGCCTGCACCGCCCACTCCTGCAGCTGCGCCGAGCCGGCGGCCCGGCCGAGCGCGGACAGCTCGGCGCGCACCTCGTCCAGGACGTCCGGGGAGGTGTGCCGGTCGACGGCCTCGGCGAGGGCCCGGTCGGCGGTGAAGACGTCGTAGCCGACCAGTGGGGGCGGCTGGTTCGTCACGGTGTGGGTCGGGGTGCCTGCCATGATGCGAACCTACCCGGGACGGCGGCGGTGATGGCCTCCAGAGTGGCACACCGCGGCGGGCGCGCGCGCCCGCGCGGCGGACCCCGGCCCCGGAAGATGAGGACGGTCCCGTGCTGCGGATACCTTTGGGTCGTGCAGCCAGCAAGTGAACCCCCCGTGCGGCCGGCCGGCCGGCTCCACCGGGCCAGAGCCCTCTACCGCAACGTCTCCAAGCGCAGGACCGCCTGGCTGCTGCTCAAGGACACCGTCGACTCCTGCATGGAGTACCGCATCCTGGGTCTGGCGGCCGAGGCGGCGTTCTTCACGCTGCTGTCCGTGCCGCCGCTGCTGCTGAGTCTCATCGGCCTGCTCGGCTACGTCGACGACTGGACCGGCGCCGACACCATCCACAGCCTGGAGAGGAACCTCCTCGAGGCCTCCCGCACGGTGCTGTCCGACAAGGGCGTCAAGGAGATCGCCCAGCCGATCCTGGACGACGTGATGAAGGGCGGCCGGCCCGACGTCATCTCCATCGGCTTCCTGTTCGCCCTGTGGTCGGGCTCCCGCGCGGTGAACGTCTTCATCGACACCATCACCGTCATGTACGGCCTCGACGGCGTCCGCGGCATCGTCAAGACCCGGATCATGGCGTTCCTGCTGTTCGTCGTGGCACTGCTGATCGGTTCGGTCGCGCTGCCGCTGATGGTGGCCGGACCGGACGCGGTGGTGCGCGTCGTGCCCTGGTCGGAGACGGTCGTCCAGGTCCTCTACTGGCCGGTCGTGATCGTGCTGTCCATCGTGTTCCTGACGACCCTGTACCACGTCTCGGTGCCCGTCCGCTCCCCGTGGATCGAGGACGTCCCCGGCGCCCTGGTCGCCCTCGCCATGTGGGTCCTCGGCAGCTTCCTCCTGCGCATCTACCTGACGAGCACCATCGAGGGCGCCACGATCTACGGCTCCCTCGCCGCCGCCGTCGCCGTCCTGCTGTGGATCGGGGTGTCCGCCTTCGCCGTGCTGGTCGGCGCCGCCGTGAACGCCGCCATCGACCGGGTCTGGCCCGCCGCGGCCACGGCGGCCGCCCGCGAGGCCAACGAGCGGATCCGCGAGGCGCAGGTCGCCGAGTACGTCGCCCGCGCCGCGGCGGCCCGCGAGGCCGACCCCGACGACCCCGACATGCCCTCCGAGTTCCCCGAACGCTGGTCCCGCTTCCTGCCCCCGGAGGACGTCACGGCCCGCCTGCGCGCGCACGCCCGCAACCCCCACCACACCCACAAGGGCAACGGCGGCACGGCGACTCCGGAGGGGTGACCGGCCTCCTCGCGCCCGCCCGTCCGCTGACGTGCGCCAGGCCGGAGCCGTCCGGCCGCGGCCGGACGGCCGGGCGCCGCCGCCGTCGTACGCCCGGCACGGCTCCGCACACGCACCGGGCAGGGGGGCACACGCGCGCGGGCATCCCCGCCGGGCGACGTACGCTGGCTCCCGTGTACGTGGAGCGGGCGTCCCGGCTGGCCGGCGCGGTCGTGTGGGCGAACACCCCGGACGCCGCCGGCGTCCGGCCCGTGCTGCCCGACGGCTGCATGGACCTGATGTGGAGCGGTGGACGGCTCCTGGTCGCGGGCCCCGACACCCGCCCGCATGTGCCCGAGGGCCCGGCGCGCCCCTGGACGGGAATCCGTTTCTTCCCCGGCACCGCGCCCGCCCTGCTCGGTGTTCCGGCGCACGAACTGCGCGACCTGCGCGTGGAGCCGGCGGACCTCTGGCCCGCCGCGAAGGCACGGCGGCTGCACGACCGCGTCACGGCGGCCGCCGCCCCGGCGAGGGCGCTGGAGGACATCGCCCTGGACCTGGCGGCGCAGGCGGCGGACCCCGACCCGCTGCTGCGCCGGCTGGTGCGGTGCCTGGACGAGGGCCGTCCGGTCTCCGCGGCGGCCGCCGAACTCGGCATCGGCGAGCGCCGCCTGCACCGCCGCTGCCTGGCCGCGTTCGGCTACGGCCCGAAGACCCTGGCCCGCATCCTGCGCTTCCGGCGGGCACTGGCCCTGGCCCGCTCCGGGACGCCGTTCGCCGAGACGGCGATCCGCGCGGGCTACGCGGACCAGCCCCACCTGGCCCGCGAGGTGCGGCAGTTGGCGGGCATGCCGCTCGGCGAGCTACTCGGCCGCGGGGGAGGGTAGCGGGGCGAACAGGTCGACGGCGTTGCCGTCGGGGTCGTGCACGACGGCGTAGCGCTGCCCCCAGAAGGCGTCCCACGGCTTCAGCTCACCGTGGTGGCCGGCCGCCACGAGGTCCTCGTAGCGGGCGTCGACGTCGGCGGGGGAGTCGCAGCGGAAGGCGAGGGAGACCCGTCCGGCACCGGTGGCCGGCTGCCGGCCGGGGTGGAAGGAGCGGATGGTCTCCTCCGTGTCCAGGGCGAGCACCAGCCCGCCGGGCAGCTCGGCCTCGACGTGCGGCTGGTCCTCGGCCCCCTGGGGGAAGACCAGCCCGAGGCGGCGGTAGAAGGCGAGCGAGGCGGCCAGGTCGGAGGCCACCAGGCCGATCACAGCGAGTCGTACGGTCATGCGGCCACCGTAGGCGGCGGCCGGTCAGCCGGTCTTGAAGGAATCGGACACCGGGGGCGGACACGGTCCCGGCCCCTGCCCGGCGCGGCCGGCACCGCCCGCCGCGTGACGCTCGACCAGCACGAACGTCACGCTGATCAGCAGGGACCAGGCGCCGAACTTGGTCAGCGGCACCGGCTGCCAGCCGCCGATCTGCTCCGGATAGCTCCAGGCGCCCGCATAGGTGGCGGCGTTCTCGGCGACCCAGAGGAAGAACCCGATCAGGACGAAGGAGACGGCCAGCGGCATGCGGTAGCGGTGCGCGCCGACGCTGAAGCCCACCCAGGTCCCGGCGGTCGCGGCGGTCATCGCCACGGCGAGCGGCCAGCGCAGGTCCGGCATCCAGTGGTGGGTGAAGAAGTTGACGTAGACGGCGGCGGCCACGAGGGTCGTGGCGGCGGCGCGGTAGCGGGTGCAGCGCAGCCGCATCAGCCGCCGGGCCCGGCAGACGTAGCCGGCGACCGCCGCGTACATGAAGCCGCCGTACAGCGGCACCCCACCGATCTTGGTGAGGGCGTCCTCGGGGTAACTCCACGACCCCAGCCGCACCTTGACCAGCTCGAACAGCAGTCCCAGCACATGGCACGCGGCGATGACCGCCGTGTCGCGCCGGGTCTCCCAGCCCACCCGGCGGGCGACGAGGGTGAGCGCGATGCCGTAGACCAGCACCAGGTCGTAGCGTGCCACCGGCAGCGGGGGCAGCAGCCGGGACGCCGCGATGCCCGCCAGCAACGCGACCGCGAAGGCGCAGGCGCGGGCCTGGACCACTGCGAACCGCACCAGTTGGCCGATGCCGTGCCCCAGCCCCTTCACCGCGCCCGCCTCCTCGTCCTGAGCGTGCGACGCATGTCCCCTCCTCCGTGCGACGGCGAGGCGCACGATCCTAGAGGTCGATTTGAACGTGTTCAATCGGCGGGGCCGCTCCGGTCCGCGCCGCCGGGCGCGAAGGGGTGGCGCCCACCGGACGGGGCGGCGCGCACGAGATGCCCGGCAACGGTGAACCGGGTGCGCCACCGGGGCAGTTGCGCACTCGGGTCGCCCCCGGGAGCGCCGGTGCGGCACCATGGTCGGATGGTCCGTGCCGCACGCGCCCTGCCGCTGCTCCCGCTGCTGCCCGCACTGCTGACGGGATGCGGCGCCGAGAAGGCGGACACGAAGGCGGACACCGGGACGCAGCCGTCGAAGCGCCCCGCCGCCGAACGGCCCGCGCGGACGCCGGGCCCGGCCGCCCCGGAGCGGACGGCGCTCGACGCGCGGCTGCGGGCCATGGGCATCGCCCCGGAACTCGTCCATGTCACCGGCGTGCCCGGCTTCACGCTCGCCCGGCAGTCCGTCGGGGTGAACGGGGACGACGGCTTCTCCGCCGCCTACTGGGCGCCAGGCGGCGCTGTGCTGCGCCTGTACACCGAGCGGGGCACCGCCGACGACTGCCCGGACGGCTGGGTCTGCCGGTCCCCGGCGCAGGGGCAGGTGGTGCGGATCAGCGGCGAGAAGGTCCCGCGCGAGGTCCTCCGCCGCGCCGCGGACGCCGTCCACCGCCCCTCGGCCGCGGAACTCGCCGCCCTCCTGCCCCCGGCCCCGGCGCCTCCGGCGTCCTCGGCCGCGACGGTCCCGGTGGAGCGCGGCGACCTCCCGCCGGACGGCGACGGGGCCCCCGGCGACGGCGTCGGCCGGGGCGGCTGAGCGCCGTGGAGGGCACGTCGCCGCGGCTGCTGCTGTACACCCGTACCGCCGACTACCGCCACGACTCCATCCCGGACGCCGTCGCCGCGGTCCGGGCGCTCGGCGGATGGGCCGTCGAGCACACCGAGGACCCCGCGGACCTCGAACGGCCGCTGGACGGCTTCGCGGCCGTCGTCTTCCTCTCCACCAGCGGCGACGTGCTGACCCCGGCCGGACGGGAGCGGCTGCGGGACTACGTCGGGGCGGGCGGCGGCTTCGCCGGGGTGCACGCGGCGGCCTGCACCGAGTACGGGTGGCCCTGGTACGGCGAACTGCTCGGCGCCCGCTTCACCCGGCATCCCGCGCCGCAGCCCGGGCGTGTCCTGGTCACGGACCCCGGCCACCCCGCGACCCGCGAGCTGCCGGCCGTGTGGCGGTTCACCGACGAGTGGTACGACTTCGACCGGGTCCCGCGCGGCCGGGCCCGGGTGCTGCTGCGCGTGGACGAGACGTCGTACGAAGGCGGCGGGATGGGCGCGGACCATCCGCTGGCCTGGTGCCGCGACCACGGTCCGGAAGGCGGACGGGTGTTCTACACCGCCCTCGGCCATGCCTGCGGCGCCTACCGCGACCCCGTCTTCCTCGCGCACCTGGCCGGGGGCCTCACCTGGGCGGCACGGCTCCCCGCGTGACGTTTCTGCGGTGAACCGGTTCCGCCGTTGGGGTGAGTAAAGCTCGCGTAGTGCAAGGGTCACGTGAGTATTTAGAGATGCTCTTGTCTTGGCAAAGGGCGTGAAGACGCGGCAGCGCATCCGCCCGCGTCACCCATCCCACAGGAGGAGCCGGACCTTGACTTACGGCAAGAAGCTTCGCGAGTCCATCACCGAGCCCGGAACCACACCGCTGATCGGCGTGTACGACATGTACTCGGCGTCGATCGCGGCCAAGCACTTCGACGGGATGTTCGTCTCGGGCTTCGGGTTCGCGGCCTCGTACTACGGGCTGCCGGACATCGGATTCATCGCCTGGCCCGACATGGTGGCCTTCGTCCAGCGGCTGCGGGGCGCCTTCCCCCACCACCACCTGCTGGTCGACATCGACGACGGGTACGTCGATCCCGAGGTCGCCTGCCACGTCGTCGAGGGCCTGGAGCGCATCGGCGCCTCCGGCGTGATCCTCGAGGACCAGAAGCGGCCCCGCCGCTGCGGCCACGCCGACGGCAAGCAGGTGCTGCCGCTGGAGGAGTACCTGGAGAAACTGGAAAGGGTCCTGGAGACCCGCAAGGACCTGGTCGTCGTCGCCCGCACCGACGCCACCGACGAGCACGACATCCTGCGCCGCGCCGAGCGGCTGGCGGCCACCGACGCCGACGTGGTCCTGGTCGACGGGGTCCGCAGCGTCGAGTGGATCAAGCGGATCCGCAAGGTCGTCGGGGCCAAGCCGCTGCTGTTCAACCAGATCGCCGGCGGCAAGTCGCCCCGCCTGTCCCTCGGCGAACTGTCCGACCTCGGGGTCGACGTCGCGATCTACAGCACCCCGTGCCTGTTCGCCGCGCACGAGGCGATGGAATCCGCGCTCACCGGACTGAAGGCGTCCGACGGCCGGCTGCCGGAACTGGATCCCACGACCGGGGTCGGCGTGAAGGCCTCCACCAGCCTGCTGGAACGCAACATCGCCCGGGACCGGCTCGTCCCCGAGGGCGTGGGCGTGTGACCGGCGCCGTCCCCAGGCTCGGCCGGGCGACGGCGCTGGCCGCCGTGCTCCTCGCGGCCGGCGCCGTCCCCGCCGGCGCCTCCGGGGGCCTGGTCACCGTGATCGACAACTCCCGTGCCGACTCGATCCTGGAGGTCGACCGCACGGCCAATCTCCAGGCCGGCAGCGGCACCGCGGGCAGCGACCACGACGGCAGCGCCGTCGACGTGGTGGAGGCCATCGTCGGCGCCGGCGACGACGGCGACGAGGACTGAAGGACGTCCCCGCCCCGCCCGGAGCCGGCGCCCCCCGGGGGGGCGGGCACACCGGCGGCCGGGCGCCGGGCACGGGGCGCCCGGCCGCCGGCCCGTCCGGTCGCCGGTTCCCGCCGTCCCCCGTCCTTCTCCGGCCGGTGCACGGCTGGTGCGCCGGACCACACCGGAATACATCCGCGCCCTGTGATGCTCTGATGTGAACGATCCGCACGTGTGCTGTGCACCGTGCGGGAGGCGCGGCGAAGGACTGGTGGACGATGACGGCAGACCGGACGGACCCCGTGGTCGATACGCCGCACGGAGCGGTGCGGGGCCGCCGCGAGCAGGGGATCGCGGTGTTCCGGGGCATCCCGTACGCGGCCCCGCCCTTCGGCCCGCGGCGGTTCCGCCCGCCCGAGCCGCCGGAGCCCTGGGACGGGGTGCGCGACGCCGGCGCCTTCGGACCCACCGCGCCGAAGCCGCCGTACTCGGACGTCTTCGCCGAGTACCTGTCCGACCCGGTGATCCCCGGCGACGACTGCCTCAACCTCAACGTGTGGACCCCCGAACCGGGCCCCGGCGCCCGGCTCCCCGTGCTGGTGTGGCTCCACGGCGGGGCGCTGACCAGGGGGACCTCGGCCGTGCCCGTGTACGACGGCGCCTCCTTCGCCCGCGACGGAGTGGTCTGCGTGACGGTCAACTACCGGCTCGGGGTGGAGGGCTACGGGCTGTTCCCGGACGCGCCCCCGAACCCCGGCCTGCAGGACCAGCTCGCCGCCCTGCGCTGGGTGCACCGGGCGATCGCGGCCTTCGGCGGCGACCCCGACCGGATCACCCTGTGCGGGCAGTCGGCCGGTGCGATCAGCGCCGGCGTCCTGCTCGCCGCGCCGCAGACCCGCGGCCTGATCCGGCGGGCGGTGCTGCAGAGCGGACCGCCCGAGGTGTCCGACCGGGACGGGGTGCGGCGGATGGTGCGGCGCATGGCGGCCCGGCTGAAGATCCCCGGCACCGCGGAGGCGTTCGCCGCCGTCGACCGGGAACTGCTGCTGCGCACCCAGGCCGAGGTGAGCCGGCGCAGCAGCCCGGTGCTCGGCGGACCCGCGTTCGGCGTCGTCGTGGACGGCGACCTCGTGCCCGGCGACCCGCTGAAGGCGCTCATCGCCGGCGCCGCCGCCCCGGACGTCGACCTGCTCATGGGCTGGACGCGGGACGAGTACCGGCTGTGGCTGGCGCCCGGCGGTCTCCTGGAGCGCGTCGACCGGCTCGGCCCGGTCGCCCTGGCCGGGGCCATGGCCCGCTGCCACGCCGGTCCGGAGATCCCGCGCGGCTACCGCGCCCTGCACCCCGGGGCGGGCACCGCCGAGATCGTCGGCCAGATGATCACCGACCACCTGCTGCGCGTGCCGCTGCACCGGCTCGCGGACGCCCGCCCCGGCACCTCGCACGTCTACGAGTTCGCCTGGCCGTCCCGGCGCCCCGGCCTCGGCGCCTGCCACGCGCTGGAACTGGGGTTCGTGTTCGGCACGGGGGACGCGCCGGAGTCGGCGAAGCTGGCCGGCGAGGGCGCGCCGCAGGAGCTGAGCGACGCGATGCACGGGGCGTGGGTGCGGTTCGTGACCAGCGGGGACCCGGGCTGGCAGGCGTGGGACGCCACCCACCCGGTACGGGTCTTCGGCGACGGGCCACCGCATACGGTCCACGGCCCGCGGGACGCGGAACTCGCCCTGTGGTCGGCCTTCCCCACCGCCCCCCGACCACCCCGGCACGCCGTGCCCCGCGCCCCCGGCGCGGAGCTCGCCGCCGCGATGCGCCGCCTGCGCGGCTCGGTCGGCACCTTGCGCCGCTGAGCCGTCCCACCCCACCCGCACACCGCGCACGGCCCGGGCGCCGGCGCGTCCGGCGACCGGTCGGTTCAGGCCGTCTCCAAGGCCCGGCCGATCGACCTGATCACGTCCGGTCCCACCCGGCAGCACCCGCCGATCAGCCGCGCCCCCGCCTCCCGCCACGCCCGGACCTGCGCGGCGCCGAACGTCGCGGGCCCGGTCCAGGCGCGCGTCCGCGCGTCCCAGGTCTCGCCGCTGTTGGGGTAGACCACGACCGGCTTCCCCGTCACCCGGGCCGCGATCTCCACCGCCGGCCGCACGTCCCCCGGTGCGCAGCAGTTGACCCCGACCGCGATCACCTCGTCGACGTCGGCGGCCGGCGCGAACGCCTCCTCCAGCGGCTGGCCGGCCCGAGTCCGCCGGCCGTCGACCGTGTACGAGAGCCACGCCGGCACGCCCAGCCCGCGCACCGCCCGCAGCAGGGCGGCGGCCTCGTCGGCGTCCGGGACGGTCTCCAGCGCCAGGACGTCCGGCGCGGCGGCGGCCAGCACCTCCATCCGCGGCCGGTGGAAGCGTTCGAGTGCGGCGACGCCGAGCCCGTACCGCCCGCGGTACTCCGCGCCGTCCGCGAGCATCGCCCCGTACGGCCCGACCGACGCCGCCACCCACAGCGGCCGCCGCACGCCCGTGTCCGCCGCCCGCCGGGCCGCCTCACGCGCCAGTTCCACGCTGCTCGCGATGAGGCGCGCGGCCTCCTCGCGGCCGATGCCGCGCTTGCCGAAGCCCTCGAAGGTGGCCTGGTAGCTGGCGGTGATCGCGACGCTCGCACCCGCCCGGAAGTACGCGAGGTGGGCCTCGGTGACCGCTTCGGGCCGCTCCGAGAGCAGGCGCGCCGACCACAGCTCGTCGCTCAGGTCGTGCCCGGCCGACTCCAGCTGGTTGGACATGCCGCCGTCGAGCACGACCGTTCCGGCGGCGAGGGCGTCGGCGAGGCCGGGGGAGGGGTCGCTGGTCATGCCACGACGCTAGCCGAACCGCAACCGGCGCGGACGCGGGGGGCGCCTGTGCGGGCGGTCCGACCGGGACCGGGTCCCGCCGAGAGGAAGGCCACCGCCGTGCCGGAGCGCCCCGCGACGATCGCGCCGCGAGCCCGTACCCCGGCACCGGGCGGCACGGCCCCCTCCTACACCGACGCCGGCGCGCTCGGACGCAGCGCCTCGGTGAGCGCGTCGGCGAACTCCACGGGGTGATCCAGCGTGCCGAGGTGCCCGCCCGGGAACTCGGCGAAGGCGCACCCCAGCCGCCCGGCGAGGACTCCGGCCGTACGGTGGAGCAGCTGTCCGCGGGACGCGGCGCCGGCGGCGATCGTGAGCCGGCCGGGCGGCGGGGTGACGGTCGGCGCGTAGGCGGTGAACGGGCGCAGCACCCGGCCCAGGAAGACGCCCATCGGGGTCGCCGCGTCGCCCTGCGCGGGCGGCCGTCCGGGGCCGTCCAGCTGCGCGATCAGCTCTTGCCGCCGTTCCGTCCCGTCGGGCAGCGCGGTCACGCACGGCGGCTCGTGCGCGACGACGTGCGCCAGCCGCTCGGGGTGCCGGGCCAGCAGGTCCAGCACGGCGATGCCGCCGGAGCTGGTGCCGAACGCGTACGCCCGCTCGCCGCCCGGCAGCACGGCCTCCAGCACCCGGTGGGCCCCCTCGCTCCAGTCCGCCACCCGCTGTTCGGCGACCGGCCGGCCGAGACGGCCGTGCGCGAGGCCCAGCGGGTCGCAGGTCACCACGGTGAAGCGCGTGGCCAGGCGCTCGGTCAGCGGCCCGAGCCCCATCGGGTGCCCGGCCCCGCCGGGCACCAGCAGCAGTACGGGGCCGCGGCCCGTGACGTCGTGGTGC
This sequence comes from Streptomyces sp. NPDC006193, assembly GCF_040613915.1. NCBI lineage: Bacteria > Bacillati > Actinomycetota > Actinomycetes > Kitasatosporales > Streptomycetaceae > Streptomyces > Streptomyces sp. NPDC006193. Next base: position 198,020 of record NZ_JBEXTB010000001.1, on the reverse strand, counting down.
GGAAGGTCAGTCATCGTCGTGCGCCTCCCGGGGCCAGTGGGTGAGAGCGAGGTGCAGGGCGTCGACCGCCTTCTCCCAGGAGGCCCGCACGTCCCGGTCCGCGCCGAAGCCCCCCGCGCCCTCAAGGACGCAGTAGCCGTGGAAGGTGCTGCGCAGCAGGCGGACCGCGTCCGTCAGGTCGGGTTCGGTCAGGCCGTAGGCGCGGAGCATGCCGTAGGTGATCTCCGCGGTGCGGCGCAGGGCCGGGGAGTCGGCGATCAGGGCCTGGTCGAGGCGGATCTGGGTGGCCGCGTACCGGCCGGGGTGCTCCAGGGCGTAGTCCCGGTAGGCGCCGGCGAACGCCCTCAGCGCCTCCTTGCCCGCCCGGCCGGCCACCGCCGCCGCGATCCGGTCGATCAGCTCGCCGCCGGCGTGCAGCGCGAGCCGGGTGCGCAGGTCCTGCAGGCTGCGGACGTGCGAGTACAGACTCGCGTCCCTGACGCCGAACCGGCGGGCCAGCGCGGAGATGCTGACGTTGTCGAAGCCGACCTCGTCCGCCATGTCGGCGGCGGCGGCCACCAGCCGCTCGACGGTGAGTCCCACCCGCGCCACGCCCACCTCCTTGGATGCCTAGGCGCGATCCTAGACCATCTAGGAAGAGGCATGCGGCGGGAGGCCGGGAGCGGCGGCCGGCCTATCCGGCGCCGCAGGCGGAGAAGACGAAGGAGAACACCGCCGGTTCGGCCCGCAGGCGGTGCCACGGCAGCGGGCCGGGGCCGCAGGACTGGGACCCGATGCCGTGCTGGCCGTGGTCCAGGTTGACCCACACCGCCGCGGCGGAACCGCTGCCGGACGCGGGCCCGGGCGTCAGGTCGGTGCGGTGGGCCGCGGCGTCCAGCTGTTCGGTGGTCCAGCGGCGGGCGGTCAGGAGGAACACCGGATCCCCCTCGACGCGCAGGCCGCCCAGTTCCGCCCAGCGCACGTCGATCCGGGCGCCGTTCTCCTGGGGGCGCACGTACGGGGTCTGCAACGCGTCCACGGTCGACCGCCAGCGGCCCACCGCGGAGGCCGCCCTGGTGTCCGGGTACGCCTCGCCGGGACCGCCGCCGAACCACCGCACCCGGTCGGCCGCGGCCAGCCCGAAGCGGACGCCGAGGCGGGGCAGCGGGACCGTCCAGTCGCCCTCCGGGGTCGTGCGCACGGTCAGCCGCAGGCGGTCTCCGTCCGAGGTCCAGCGGTACACCGTCGCCAGCCCCAGGTCACGGGCGGCCGGCGCCACCCGCGTACGGACCGTCAGCGCGTCCGCGCCGGCCTCCACCGCGTCGAGGCGGTGCCGCACCCGGTGCAGGCCGAGCGCGCGCCACAGCGGGCCGTGGCGCGGATCGCTCTGCCAGGCGGCCCCGTCGTCGTTGTCGGTGGTGGCCCGCCACACGTCCAGGCGCAGACCGGTGACCGGCACACCGCCGACGGAGCGCAGCGCTCCGGTGCGGGCGTCGAAGACGCCGGGCCCCAGGGTGACGGCCGCGTCCCGCAGCACCGGCCGGGCGGTCGCGGCGACGTGCGGCGCCCGGCGCGCCGACACGGGGATCTGCCCCCAGGCGACGACATGACCCCGCGGTGCCCACGTCGTACCGGAGGCGAGCACCGCGCGGACGGTCCAGTGGGCCTCGCCGGCCGGCGCCCCGGACGGCACGGCCGGCAGCCCGGCCTCGACGCTCTCGCCGGGACCGGCCGCGCCCACGTCCAGCGTCCCCGACCGCACCGGCTCGCCCTCGACCTCGTACGACCAGGTGAACGCCAGGTGCGACAGGTCGGCGAAGTCGTACTTGTTGGTGATGCGGACCGTGCCGGCCATGCCGTCGCCCGTGACGGCGACGGGCTCGATCACCTTCTTGTACTCCACCAGCCCGGGGGAGGGCTGCCGGTCGGGGAAGAGCAGGCCGTCGCAGACGAAGTTGCCGTCGTGCAGCTCCTCCCCGAAGTCGCCGCCGTAGGCGTACCCCAGGGCGGGGTGGGCGATGCCGTGGTCGATCCACTCCCACACGAAGCCGCCCTGGAGCCGGTCGTGGGCCTCGAACAGCAGCTGGTAGTCGGCGAGTCCGCCGGGTCCGTTGCCCATGGCGTGCGCGTACTCGCAGAGGATGACGGGGAGGGAGCGGCGCCTGCGCGTCCCGCCGTCCAGGCCCCGTCCGATCCGCTCCACCTCGGCGTGGCCGGCGTACATCCGCGAGTACACGTCGGTGTCGCGGCAGTCGCGGTCGCCCTCGTAGTGGACCGGCCGGGAGGCGTCGCGGCGGCGGATCCACCCGGCCATCGCGGTGAGCCCCCGCCCGGTGCCCGCCTCGTTGCCGAGCGACCAGATCACGACCGAGGGGTGGTTCTTGTCCCGCTCGACCGTACGGGCCGCCCGGTCGAGGAGGGCCGCGGTCCAGCGGTCGTCGTCGGCGGGATTGTCCCGCCAGCCCTGCTCGGTGAAGCCGTGCGTCTCCAAGTCGCACTCGTCGATCACCCACAGGCCGTACTCGTCGCACAGGTCCAGGAAGGCCGGGTGCGGCGGGTAGTGGGAGGTGCGCACCGCGTTGACGTTGTGCCGTTTCATCAGCAGCACGTCCTCGCGCATGGTCTCCCGGTCCAGGGCGCGCCCGTGCTCCGGATGCCACTCGTGCCGGTTGACGCCCTTGAACAGCACCGGACGGCCGTTGACCCGGATCAGGCCGTCCGACACCCGCACCGTGCGGAAACCGATGCGCAGCGGCACCCGCTCGCCCCCGGTGTCCAGCACACCGTCGTACAGCCGCGGCGTCTCCGCCGACCACGGCTCGACCGGCGCCGTCACCGGTTCTCCGGCCGGGACGTCCACACCCAGCTCCGGGACGGTGACCCGGCCGGACGCCTCGGAGTCGACGCGCAGGACGCCGGTGCCGGTCAGGTGGTCGTAGGAGGCGTGCACGAAGAAGTCCCGGGCCGCGCCGGCGGGGCGGTGCAGCAGGGTGACGTCCCGGAAGACGCCGGGCAGCCACCACTGGTCCTGGTCCTCCAGGTACGAGCCCGCCGACCACTGGTGGACCCGCACCGCCAGGACGTTGTCCCCGGACCGGAGCAGCCGGCCGACCGCGAACTCGTGCGGCAGCCGCGAGCCCTTGAAGTCGCCCAGCTCCGTGCCGTTCAGCCAGACCCGGGCGCAGGACTCCACCCCGTCGAAGCGCAGCACCGCGCCCCCGGCCGCCGGCCAGTCCGCGGGCAGGGCGAACACCCGCAGGTGGTCGCCGGTCGGGTTCTCGGTCGGGACGCGCGGCGGGTCCACCGGGAACGGGTAGCGGTGGTTGGTGTAGACGGGGGAGCCGTGGCCCTGGAGGACCCAGTGGCCGGGGACGCGGATTTCCGCCCAGTCCCCGGCGTCGTACCCCGGCGCGGCGAAGGAGTCGTCCTCGGCGTCGGCCGTGTCCGACAGCCGGAAGCGCCAGGAGCCGTTGAGCGACAGGGACGGCGCGTCGGAGGAGGCGTACCAGGCGCGCGGCGGCAGGGTCCCGCGGCCCGGGGAGACGTCCTCGACGTGGTCGGTGCGCGTGCGGAAGGACATCGGTCTCCTCGCTCAGCCCTCGCGGCCGGTCCGTGCGACCCCCGGCGGCACGCTAGGGGCTGGCGGGTCCTTCCACAAGGGCACGTCGGGGCGTCGGCCCGCCGGAGGCGCGGGTGCTCAGGAGCCGAACAGGTCCCGCAGGAAGTCGTTGGTGAAGACGCCGGCCGGGTCCAGGGAGCGGGCCAGGGCGTGGAAGTCGGCGAGGCGGGCGTACCGCCGGCGGAGGACCGCCGACGGCATCGCGCACACCTTCCCCCAGTGCGGACGCGGATCGAACACGTCGAGCACCTCCTCCAGCCGGCGCACCACCGGCAGCACCGCCGCCGCGTCCTTCACCCACGTGAAGTGCAGCGCGACCGAGTCCCGGCCGTGGGCGGGGCTGAGCCACTGCGGGTCGGCGGCGACCGTGCGCACCTCGCAGACCTGGAGCACACCGGCGACCGTCTCCCGGATGCCGTCGACCGCGTGCAGCGCGTCGAGCGCCGCCGACCGCGGCAGCAGGTACTCCGACTGGATCTCCTCCCCGCTGCTCGGCATGAACTCCGCCCGGAAGTGCGGCAGCCGCTCGTGCCACGGTCCCGGCACGCCCAGCTGCTCGGTGCAGTTCACCGCGGGCATCCCCGGCACCGGATGCAGCGGCCCCGCCGCGGGCGCCGCCCACGGGAAGTCCACCGCCGGCCGGTCCGTGCGCCGCTTGACCCACACCTGCCGGAAGCCCGGCTCCCGCCAGTCGGTGAACAGGCTCACGCTGTAGCCGGCGGCCGCCACCGCCGGGAAGTCCAGCCCGTCCAGCGGCAGCCCGGTGTACACCCGCTGCTCCACCTGGTACGCCGGCTCCAGGGCGAGGGTGAGCGCGGTGACGGCGCCCAGCGCGCCGAGCGAGGTCACGGCGCCGTCGAACCGCGGGTCGTCCCGGCCGACGGTCACGGTCGTGCCGTCCGCGACGATCAGCTCGACCTCCCTGACCGCCGAGGCCAGCGGCCCGTTGCCGACGCCCGAGCCGTGGGTGCCGGTCGCCACGGAACCGGCCACCGAGATGTGCGGCAGGGACGCCAGGTTGGGCAGGGCGAGGCCGTGCGCGTGCACCGCGCGGGCCAGTTCCGCGTAGCGGACCCCGCCCGACACCCGGACCGTGCGCGCGGCCGTGTCCACCTCCGTCTCCGGCGGCAGCCCGGCCGTGGACACCAGGACGCCGTCGGGGCCGGGGTCGGCTATCCGGTTGAACGAGTGCCCGCTGCCCAGCACCCGCACCCGCGCACTGCCCGCCACCAGCGCCGCCAGCTCCTCCCGTGTGCGCGGACGGTGGAACTCCCGCGCCGAGTAGGTCACGGTGCGCGCCCAGTTGGTCCACGCGCCCGCGTCCCCGGCGCCCCCCACGGCCCCCGTCCCGGCGGTGTCCTCGGCCCCCGTCGCCCCTGCCGCCCCCGTCGTGCCCGTCGTGCCCGTCGTCCTCGCGGTCCCGATCATCCGTCGCGTCCCTCCCGATGCGGTGCGTGTGCGCCGACCCTCTCACCCGCCGCCTACCGTAGGAACGGTCACCGTCCCGTGCGCCGCCGAGCGGAAGGTCACGTCCTTGCCCGAGCGTCCCCGAGCACTGTTCGCCATGACGGCCCGCAACGTGCCGCACGTCTTCCCGCCGGAACTGCTCGCCCGGCTGCGCGCCTGCCTGGACATCGACCCCGCCGTGGTGGCGCACGACCTCACCGACCCCCGGATGCGGGACGCCCTCGCCCGCACCGAGGTCCTCATCACCGGCTGGGGATGCCCCCGGCTGGACGCGGCCGCCCTGGACGCCGCGCCGGAGCTGCGCGCCGTGCTGCACGCGGCCGGCTCGGTCAAGGGGTTCGTCACCGACGAGGTCTGGCGGCGGGGCATCGTCGTCTCCTCGGCGGCCGAGGCCAACGCCCGGCCCGTGGCCGAGTACACGCTCGCGGTGATCCTCCTCGCCGGCAAGGACGCCTTCGCCGCCCGTGATCTGCTGCGCGCCCGGCGCGCCGCCCACCCCTACGGCGAGATCGTCCCCGGCATCGGCAACCACGGCCGCCGCGTCGGCGTCGTCGGAGCCTCCCGCGTCGGCCGCCGCCTGATCGAACTGCTTCGCCCCCACGACCTCGCGGTCACCCTCGCCGACCCGTACGTGGACGCGCCGGAGGCCGCCCGCCTCGGCGTCCCGCTGCTGCCGCTGGACGAGCTGCTGCGCACCTCCGACACCGTCACCCTGCACGCCCCCCTGACCGCTGCGACCCGCCGCCTGATCGGCGCCCGCGAACTCGCCCTGATGCCGGCCGGGTCGGTCCTCGTCAACACCGCCCGCGGCGCCCTGGTCGACCACGAGGCGCTCGTCGCGGAACTGCGCGCCGGGCGCCTCGGCGCCGTCCTGGACGTCACCGACCCCGAACCGCTGCCCGCCGACTCACCGCTCTACGACCTGCCGAACGCCTTCGTCACCCCGCACCTGGCCGGCTCCCAGGGCAACGAGGTGGCCCGGCTGGGCCTCACGGTCGTGCAGGAGGCCGAGCGGCTGTCCCGCGGCGACGGCCTCCTGCACGCCGTCGACCCGGCGACGCTGGAGCGGGCGGCCTGAGCGCGGCCCGCCGGGACCGGGGGCCCGGAGCCAACGCCGAGAAGGAGGCCGCCGCGCTCGCGGGGACCCGGCACGGGCGGGCCGGAGGCGGGGGCATACGGTGGGGGGCGTACGCCTGAGCCGGGAGGAGACGGACGCATGGGCAGTCGCACCGCACTGGTCGAGGATCTGATGGAGCGGTTCCCGCACGTGCCGCGGGAAGCCGTCTTCAAGGAGGACCTGCTCCGGGGCGGAGTCGCCTTCGACGCGTCCGCTCTCAGCGACAACGAGGACGGGGACGTCAAGCCCAAGTCGTACTTCATCTTCTCCTTCGACCACGGCACGCTGCCCGAACTGGGCGAGGCCGCGCTGCGCCGGCCCCCGGAGGAGATCATCCTGACGGGCGGTCCGTACGACCTGAGGCGGACGGTCGTCTCCGTGCGGGTGAACCCCGCCTCCCCGTACCGGGTCGCCGCCGACGACGAGGGACTGCTCGGCCTGTACCTGGACGGCCGGCGCATCGCGGACGTCGGCGTGCCGCCGATGCCGGAGTACTACCGGCACACCCTGTCCAACGGGAAGTCGGTGATGGAGGTCGCCCCCACCATCCAGTGGGGTTATCTGATCTACCTGACGGTCTTCCGGGTCTGCCAGTACTTCGGCGCCAAGGAGGAGTGCCAGTACTGCGACATCAACCACAACTGGCGCCAGCACAAGGCCGCCGGCCGGCCGTACACCGGCGTCAAGGACGTCGAGGAGGTCCTCGAGGCGCTGGAGATCATCGACCGGTACGACACCCAGAAGGCGTCCACCGCCTACACCCTCACCGGCGGTGCGATCACCAAGACGGTCGCCGGGCGGGACGAGGCCGACTTCTACGGCCACTACGCCAAGGCCATCGAGGAGCGCTTCCCGGGCCGCTGGATCGGCAAGGTCGTGGCGCAGGCGCTGCCCAAGCCCGACGTGCAGCGGTTCAAGGACTACGGCGTGCAGATCTACCACCCGAACTTCGAGGTGTGGGACCGGCGGCTGTTCGAGCTGTACTGCCCGGGCAAGGAGCGGTACGTCGGCCGGGACGAATGGCACCGGCGCATCCTGGACTCCGCCGAGGTGTTCGGCGCCCGCAACGTGATCCCCAACTTCGTGGCGGGCGTGGAGATGGCCGAGCCGTTCGGCTTCACCACCGTCGACGAGGCCATCGCCTCCACCACCGAGGGCCTGCGCTTCTTCATGTCGCACGGCATCACCCCCCGCTTCACCACCTGGTGCCCGGAGCCCACCACCCCGCTCGGCAAGGCCAACCCGCAGGGCGCGCCGCTCGAGTACCACATCCGGCTGCTGCAGGCCTACCGGCAGACGATGGAGGACTTCGGCCTGTCCTCCCCGCCCGGCTACGGCCCGCCCGGACCCGGCCGCGCGGTGTTCTCCGTCAGCTCCTTCATGGACAGCCTGCCCGCGGACGAACCGGCCCACCGGCCGGGGGAGGCGCCGGCGGGGGTGTGACCCGGCACGGGGCCCGATGGTGAGCCGAACGCCGCCCGCGCCCGTACCTCCGCCCGCCGCCCGGCCCTGCCGCCACCTCCGCCGCCCCCCGGACGCCCGCCTGCCGGGTCGCCTACCCAGCGGCCCGGCCAGCGGCCCGACGGCTTCCCAGGCCGCCGTCGCCGTCACCACCGGCCGGCCCTTCACCGGCCGTCCCCTCACCGGCCGGCGGGTGTCCTGGACCGTCCGCGACGGCCGGCGGGCCGGCCGGATGCGGGACGCCACCGTCACCAGGACGGCTCCCGCGTCACCGCCACCGCCGCCGGCCACAACAGGACCGTCACCGCGCACGGCAGGCTGTCCTTGCCTGTCCTTCGTGTCCATCGGCTCCAGGAGGGGCGCGAACCGGGCGCCGCGGGCCTTCCCCCTCGACGGCACGCCGTGCGCGACGGGTCGAGAACCCCGAACGCCGGAGCCGGACGGGCGGAAAATGCCGTGACGCACCTCCCCGGCCGTGGGCTACAGTGAGCGGGCACGCCGCGGCGGCGTGCGCACGCGCGAGCGAGGACGAGGAGGTGCCGACCGATGGCTGTCACCGCGCCGGGCTCTGCCCCGACCCAGGAACTCCTCAAGTCCACCTCCGTGGCCGCCGGCTGAACCGACCGCGCACCGAACGCGCCTGCCCGGGGCCACCCTTGTGAAGGGTCTCCCTTGACTTCCATCCCCGCTGCGATCCCCGCCCTCGCCCGCTACGGCTGGGACCGGGCCTGGGCCGACGCGTTCGCCCCGTACGCGGCCGACGGACTGCTGCCCGGCCGGGTCGTCCGGGTCGACCGCGGCCAGTGCGACGTCGTCACCGCGGACGGCACCGTCCGCGCCGACACCGCCTTCGTCACCCCGCACGACCCGATGCGGGTCGTGTGCACCGGCGACTGGGTCGCCGTCGACCCCGACGGCTCCCCCCGCTACGTCCGCGCGTACCTGCCGCGCCGCACCGCGTTCGTCCGCTCCACCTCCTCCAAGCGGTCCGAGGGGCAGATCCTCGCCGCCAACGTCGACCGCGCCGTCGTCGCCGTGTCCCTCGCGGCCGAACTCGACCTCGGCCGGATCGAACGCTTCCTCGCCCTCGCCTGGGAGTCCGGCGCCCAGCCCGTCGTCGTCCTCACCAAGGCGGACGTCGTGCCGGACCCGGTCACCCTCGCCCACCTCGTGCAGGACGTGGAGACCAGCGCGCCCGGCGTGCCGGTGCTCAGCGTCAGCGCCCTGCACGGCGACGGACTCGACACCCTCCTCGCGCTCGTCGGCTCCGGCACGACCGTGCTGCTCGGCCAGTCCGGCGCGGGCAAGTCCACCCTCGCCAACGCGCTCGCCGGGGCCGACGTCATGGACGTGCGGGCCGCCCGGGACGTCGACGGCAAGGGCCGGCACACCACGACCACCCGCAACCTGCTCGCCCTGCCCTCCGGCGGGGTGCTCATGGACACACCGGGACTGCGGGGCGTCGGCATGTACGACGCCGGGAACGGCGTGGGGCAGGTGTTCGCCGAGATCGAGGAACTGGCCGGGCGGTGCCGGTTCCACGACTGCGCCCACGAGAGCGAACCGGGCTGCGCGGTGCGTGCCGCCGTGGCGGACGGCGAGCTCCCGGAACGGCGACTGGAGAGCTACCGCAAGCTGGTGCGGGAGAACCAGTGGATCGTGACCAAGTCGGACGCCCGCCTCCGCGCCGAGATGAAGAACGAGTGGAAGCGGAAGCAGGCGGAGGGAAAGGCGGCCGGAGCGGCCAAACGGGGACACCGCCCCTGAGAAGGACCCCGCGCCGACGCCTGCCCGTCCCGGGCCCCTGCCCAGGACGGGCCCGCCGACGCCCCTCCCGGCGTCCGCGGACTGCCCGGCGGCGGTCCGGCGCCCCTTCCGGCCCCGGCGTCCGGGGCCGCGTGCCCGGCGGCACGGCTGCCCGGGGCGGGAGAACGTGACGTCCGATTTCCGCTGGCCCGGCCCTCGGCCCCGGCCCACACTGGGACGCGTGATGGACGATGACAGCAGGTACGAGGCGGTGCGCAGCCGGGACGGACGGTTCGACGGGGTGTTCTTCTTCGCCGTCGAGACCACCGGCATCTACTGCCGGCCCAGCTGCCCGGCGGTCACGCCGAAGCGCCGCAACGTGCGGTTCTTCCCGACCGCCGCCGCCGCGCAGGGCTCCGGCTTCCGGGCCTGCCGGCGATGCCGCCCGGACGCCGTGCCGGGCTCGGCGGAGTGGAACGTCCGCGCGGACGTCGTCGGCCGGGCCATGCGCCTGATCGCCGACGGCGTCGTGGACCGCGAGGGCGTCGCCGGACTCGCCGCCCGGCTCGGCTACAGCGCCCGGCAGGTGCAGCGGCAGCTCACCGCCGAGCTGGGCGCCGGACCCGTGGCGCTCGCCCGGGCCCAGCGGGCGCACACCGCACGGATGCTGCTGCAGACCACCGGCATGCCCGTCACCGAGATCGCGTTCGCGTCCGGGTTCGCCAGCGTGCGGCAGTTCAACGACACCGTCCGCGAGGTGTACGGCGCGACGCCGACCGAGGTGCGCGCCGCCGCACCCCGCGGCCGGGGCGCCCGCCGGGCCGCACCCGGCGCGGGCATCCCGCTGCGTCTCGCCCACCGGGGCCCGTACCAGGCCGCCGCCGTCTTCGACCAGCTGGCACGGGAGGCCGTGCCGGGCGTCGAGGAGGTGGCCGGCGCCCCGGGCGCCCGCACCTACCGTCGGAGCCTGCGGCTGCCGTACGGCACCGGGATCGTCGCCGTCCACGAACGCACCCGGGCGCCGAGGGCCGGGACCGGCACCCGTCCCGGCGGCTGGCTCGACGCCCGGCTCCACCTCACCGACCCGCGGGACCTCACCACCGCCGTGCAGCGGCTGCGGCGGCTGTTCGACCTGGACGCCGACCCGTACGCCGTCGACGAGCGGCTCGGCGCCGACCCGCGCCTGGCCCCCCTGGTCGCCGCCCGGCCCGGGCTGCGCTCGCCGGGCGCCGTGGACCCGCTGGAACCGGCGGTCCGCGCTCTGGCCGGGGTGCACGGCGCCGCGGAACTGGTGCGCCGGTACGGCAAGGCGCTCGACGCGCCCTGCGGCAGCCTCACCCACCTGTTCCCGGAGCCCGCCGTCCTCGCCGAGGCCGAGCCCGGCGGCCCGCTGGGCGCTCTCGCCGCCGCGCTCGCCGACGGCGCCCTGCGGCTGGACCCGGGCGCCGACCGGGACGACGCCGAGGAAGCCCTGCTCGCCCTGCCGGGCATGGACCCGGCCACCGTCGCCGTGCTGCGCGTCCGCGCTCTCGGGGATCCCGACGTGGCCCCGCCCGGCGCCGACGTCCCCGGCGGCTGGCGGCCGTGGCGGTCCTACGGGGTGCAGCACCTGTGCGTGGCGAAGGAGTCGGGCCGATGACCACCGTGTACATGACCGAGCTGGACTCTCCCGTCGGCCGGCTGCTGCTCACCGCCGACCCGGACGGCGCGCTCACCTCGCTGTCCGTGCCCGGCCAGAAGGGCGGCCGGACGGTCCAGGACGACTGGCTGCGCGACCCGGGGCCGTTCCGCGCCGCCGCGGAACAGCTCGACGCCTACTTCGCCGGTGAACTGAAGGAGTTCCGCCTGCCGTTGCGCGCCCACGGCACCGCGTTCCGGCAGCGGGTGTGGGCGGCCCTGGACGCGGTGCCGTACGGCGCCACGGCCACCTACGGGGAGATCGCCGCGCGGATCGGCGCGCCCCGGGCGGCGGTGCGCGCCGTCGGCGGGGCGATCGGCGCCAACCCGCTGCTGATCCTGCGTCCCTGTCACCGGGTCATCGGCGCGAACGGTTCGATGACCGGGTACGCGGGCGGAGTCGACCGCAAGGTCCGGCTGCTCACCCTGGAAGGCGTCCTGCGGCCGTAGGCGTCCCGCGGCCGGCCGGACACGCCGTCGGCGGTGCTCCGGCGGCGTCCGCGCATCCGCTCGCCGGACCGGCGCGCCCCTGCCCATGAGCCGCTCCCGTCCCTCGGACAGCGGCGGTCGGGGCGTGTCCCCGCCCGCCCGAGCACCCGCGACCGCACGGGCGACGACGCAGCGGCAGGTCCGGCGGCCCGGCCGGCGCACAGCCCCGCGCCCGGCACCGTGCCCGGCACCGCGCCGGGGCCGCCGCCTACGCCGAGCGGGTGGACCGGTGCGGACGCTGCGCCGCCGCGCGCCGGCCGTGTGGCACGGTCGGCTCCGACGGGCCACGGGGAAGGGCGGGCGCAGCATGGGCAAGGGCGTACGGGGTCTGACGGTCCTCCTCACGGCCGTGCTGCCGCCCCTGGCGGCCCCGGCCGTCGCCGAACCAATCGGCCTGCCCTGGACCGGCAGCTGGGAGGCGGCCCCCTCCGGCACCGCCGCCGCGCTGCCCGGCGCCGCCGTCCGCAACGTCGTGCACCTCAGCCTGGGCGGCGTCGCCGTCCGCGTCCGGCTCAGCAACCGGCTCGGCACCCGGCCGCTGCGCCTGGGCGCGGTCACCGTCGCGGTGCGCCGGGCGGCCGGCCCCGACGCCGTGCCCGGCATACTGCGCACCGCCACCTTCCACGGCGACCGGGAGATCACCGTCCCGCCCGGCGCGGACACGGTGACCGACCCGGTGGCGCTGCCCGTCCGGGCCGGCGCGGACCTGCTCGTGACCGTCCACACCCCGGACGACTCCGGGCCCGCGACCCACCACCGCACCGCCCTGCAGACCAGCTATGTGGCCCCGGCCGGCGCGGGCCGGGCCGCCGACGAGGACGGCGGCGCGTACACCGCGACCACGAGCCGCTGGTACTACGTCACCGGCGTCGACGTCCGGGGGGCCGCAGCCGGCAGCGTCGTCGCGCTCGGGGACTCGCTCACCGACGGCACCGGCTCCACCCCTGACACCAACCGCCGCTGGCCCGACCGGCTCGCCCGGCGGCTGCGCGGCCACCGGCTCGGCGTCCTCAACGCGGGCATCGCCGGCAACCGCCTGCTGCGCGACGGCACCGGCCCCAGCGCCCTCGCCCGCCTGGACGCCGACGCCCTGGACCGGGCGCGGGTGCGGGCCCTGGTCGTCCTCGAGGGCATCAACGACATCACGGGCGTCCCGCAGGCGCACGACACCGCCGCCTACGCGGAGGCCTACCGCGCCCTGGTCGCCCGCGCCCACGCCCGCGGCATCCGGGTCGTCGGCGTGACCCTCACACCGTACGGCGGTCACCCGGCCTGGACCGCCGCCCGGGAGGCCGTACGGCAGCGGGTGAACGCCTTCATCCGCGGCGGCGGCGCGTTCGACGCGGTCGCCGACGCCGACGCGGCCGTCCGGGACCCGGCCGATCCGGTGCGGCTCCTGCCCGGCTACGACCCGGGAGACCACCTGCACTTCAACGACCGGGGCATGGCCGCCGTGGCCGAGACGGTCCGCCGCGCCCTGATCCGCTGACCCCCTCCGGGCAGCGCGCCGGCGGTCAAGGGCCAGGTGCCGTACGGCTGTTCACCCGCTCACGCGACACGCCGTCCGGCGGGGACGGGTGCACGGCAATTTCCCGATGCCCCGTTTCCCCGGCGCCCGTGCGGTGGACAATCAAGGGCATGAGCCAGCAGGGGGGAAGGCCCGCCCGTCCGGAGGACGACTGGTGGGGACAGCTGTACGACGACTCCACCCAGGACACGGGTCCCGCGGCGGCGCACGATTCCCTGGACGACCGCTTCGCCTCGGCGAGGAACGCGGTGGCGGGACGCCCGGCGCCGCCGGCGCGGACGCCGTCCGGGCAGGACGACGGCGCCGACGGCGCCGGCCGGGGGAGCCCGGCGCCACGGCCGCCGGCGCCCGCACCGACGTCGGCGCCCCCGCCGGCGCCGCCGTGGTCACCGGCCGCCGCCGAGCCGCAGGCGTCCGCGGGCGCGGCGGTGCCGGCACAGCGCACCGCGCCCACCGAGCCCCCGCCGCCCGCCGGACCGGGACCGCGCACCGCCCCGCCGAAGACCGCACCACCCGTCCCCGACACCCCGGCGGCGCCGCCGGGCGCCGCCGGGCCGCCCCCGGTCGGCGGGCCCTCCGCCGCGGCGTCCGTCCCCGCGGCCGTCGACCACGTCGGCTCCGGACCCCCCGCCTACGACCCGGAGCCCACCGCGCTTCCGCTCGCCGCCCCGGACGCGCTCGACGAGCTGGTCCCGGACACCGTGCTGGACGGCGCCCGGTACGGGGCGTGCACGCTGCGGGCCGTGTCGCTGCGCGGGGACATGAGCCGCCACCGCGGCGAGCCGCGCCGGGACGCGCTGCTCACCGCGCGGTTCGGCGCGGGCGAGCAGGCGCTGGTCCTGGTCGCGATGGCCACCGGCTCGCGGGCCACCCCGGCCGCGCACCTGGCGGCGGCCGAGGCGTGCCGGTGGATCGGGCGGGCCGTGGGCCGCAGCCACCAGCGGCTCGTGGAGGACATCCGCGCGGCCCGGCGCGGCGACCTCAAGTCCGGTCTGCACCGGCTGACCGACCGCAGCCTCGGCAGACTGCGCGCGAGCGCCGCCGAACGGGGCGCCGACCCCGAGGACCACGCGGCGGGCCTGCGCTGTCTGCTGCTGCCCGCCGACCCCGACTGCCGTACCCGCGTGTTCTTCGGCGTCGGCGACGGCGGCCTGTTCCGGCTGCGCGACGGCGCCTGGCAGGACATCGAGCCGCGCGTGCCGCCCGGCGGCGCCGGCGGCGCGCCCGTCGCCGGCTTCGGCTCACCGCCGGAGCGGACGCCCGAGGGCGACCGGCTGACGATGGACCTCGGCATCCCGACCCCGCCGAGCCCGTTCGAGCCCGCCCCGCCCCCGGACCCCGGACCGCCCCGCGAGCCGTTCCGCTTCCGGGCCTCGGTGGCCCGTCCGGGTGATGCGCTGGTGATGTGCACCGCGGGCCTGGCCGGCCCGCTGCGCGGCGAACCCGCCCTCTGCGCCCACCTGGCCCGCCGCTGGTCCGGCCGCACCCCGCCCGGGCTGGACGCGTTCCTCGCCGACGCCCAGGTGCGGGTGAAGGGCCACGCCGACGACCGTACGGCGGCGGTCGTGTGGGAGGCGTGACCCGCGGCTCCCGGGGACGCCGGATCGGCGGGCGCGTATCCCGGGACGGCGAAGGGGCACACGGAAGCCATGGCCAAACAGAACGTCGCCGAGCAGTTCGTCGACATCCTCGTCCGTGCCGGAGTGCGCCGCCTCTACGGCGTCGTCGGGGACAGCCTCAACCCGGTCGTGGACGCCGTCCGCCGCAACACCGCCATCGACTGGGTCCACGTGCGCCACGAGGAGACCGCCGCCTTCGCGGCCGGCGCCGAGGCGCAGATCACCGGGAAGCTCGCCGCCTGCGCCGGCTCCTGCGGTCCCGGCAACCTGCACCTGATCAACGGTCTGTACGACGCCCACCGCTCCATGGCGCCCGTCCTGGCCCTCGCCTCGCACATCCCGTCGAGCGAGATCGGCCTCGGCTACTTCCAGGAGACCCACCCGGACCGGCTGTTCCAGGAGTGCAGCCACTACAACGAGCTGATCTCCAGCCCGAAGCAGATGCCCCGGCTGCTGCAGACCGCCATCCAGCACGCGGTCGGGCGCCGGGGCGTCAGCGTGGTGTCCCTGCCCGGTGACATCGCCGCCGAACCGGCCCCCGAGAAGGCGCCGCAGAGCGCGCTCGTCACCTCCCGGCCCACCGTGCGGCCCGGTGACGCCGAGATCGACGCGCTCGTGGAGATGATCGACGCGGCCGACAGGGTCACCCTGTTCTGCGGCAGCGGCACGGCCGGCGCGCACGCCGAGGTGATGGAGTTCGCCGGGAAGATCAAGTCGCCCATCGGGCACGCCCTCAGAGGAAAGGAACACATCCAGTACGACAATCCTTTCGACGTCGGGATGAGCGGGCTCCTCGGCTACGGCGCCGCCTACGAGGCCACCCACGAGTGCGACCTGCTGATCCTGCTCGGCACCGACTTCCCCTACAACGCCTTCCTGCCCGACGACGTGCGCATCGCCCAGGTCGACGTGCGGCCCGAGGTGCTCGGCCGCCGCTCCCGGCTCGACCTCGCCGTGTGGGGGGACGTCCGGGAGACGCTGCGCTGCCTGATCCCGCGGGTGCGGGAGAAGACGGACCGGCGCTTCCTCGACAGGATGCTGCGCAAACACGCCGACGCGCTGGAGGGCGTGGTCAAGGCGTACACCCGGAAGGTGGACAGGCACGTACCGATCCATCCCGAGTACGTGGCCGCCGTCCTGGACGAACTCGCCGACGACGACGCCGTGTTCACGGTCGACACCGGCATGTG
Source organism: Streptomyces sp. NPDC006193 (assembly GCF_040613915.1). Lineage (NCBI taxonomy): Bacteria > Bacillati > Actinomycetota > Actinomycetes > Kitasatosporales > Streptomycetaceae > Streptomyces > Streptomyces sp. NPDC006193. The sequence continues at coordinate 182,128 of NZ_JBEXTB010000001.1, read as the reverse complement.
CAACGTCTGGGCGGCCCGTTACCTCTCGCCCAACGGCCGCCGCAGGATCATCGGTTCCTTCTCGCACGGGTCGATGGCGAACGCGTTGCCGATGGCGATCGGCGCCCAGTTCACCGACCGGAGCCGGCAGGTCGTCTCCATGTCCGGTGACGGCGGCTTCTCCATGCTGATGGGCGACTTCCTCACGCTCGTGCAGTACGACCTGCCGGTCAAGGTCGTGCTGTTCAACAACTCCAGTCTGGGCATGGTCGAGTTGGAGATGCTGGTCGCGGGACTGCCCTCGCACGGCACCGCCAACACCAACCCCGACTTCGCCGCCGTGGCCCGGGCGTGCGGCGCCCACGGGGTGCGGGTGGAGAAGCCCGAGCAGCTCGCCGGCGCGCTCAGGGACGCCTTCCGGCACGAGGGTCCGGCCCTCGTGGACATCGTCACCGACCCCAACGCCCTGTCCATCCCGCCGAAGATCAGCGCCGAGATGGTGACCGGGTTCGCCCTGTCCGCCTCCAAGATCGTCCTGGACGGCGGGGTGGGCCGGATGCTCCAGATGGCCCGCTCCAACCTGCGGAACGTGCCGCGGCCCTGATACCGGCGCCGTCCCCGGCCGGCGCTCAGCGCGTCAGCGGCATCCACCGGCGCCTGCCGCCGTCGGAGCCGTACCAGTAGTGCGGCAGGCCCCCGACGGCGCTGGTCCGGAAGGGCCGGCCGTGATCGTCGACGCGGACGGTCCCGGTGCGGCCCTGCGAGGACCAGTCCAGCTCCAGGTACCAGCGGCAGTCGCAGCCGTCGGTGCGGGCCTTGACCAGCAGTTGCTCCGGCTCCTTCGCGGAGACGCGGTAGGGCGGCGGGGCGGCGGGCTGCCGGACGCCCTGGGAGACGGCGGCGACGGGGCGCGCCACCGGGCGGTCCTTGTCCAGGTCGACGGCGAAGTGCCGGGGGCTCATGTCGCTGCCGCAGCCCTGCGCCATGGAGTAGACGTTGCCGTGCACCGGAGCGGCGCGCCCGACGACGCGTACCCGCACGCCCTCCACGACGACGGCGGTGCCGGAGCGGCCCTGCACCGAGATGCGCACCTGCGTCTCGTGCCCGTGCACCGCGCCCTGGGTCGCCGCCCAGGCGCCGGCGTCCTGCGGCGCGGGCGGCGGAGGCACGCGGTCCGGGTTCGCGGCGACGACGTAGTCGTGGTCGCAGCCCAGGTCCCAGACCTGCGAGTCGGCGGTCCACGTGAGCGGGACGGCGGCCGCACCGGCGGCGGTCGTACGGGCTGCGGGCGGGGGGCCGCCCGGCCGCTCGGGGGACGCCGGACGCCGGGCGCCCCCCGAGGAGGAGGGCGAGGAGGAGCCCGAGGAGGAGGGGGACGGCGAGCGTGTCGGACGGACCGGGGTGGCGCCCGGCGCTCCGGCCGGGGCCCGGTCCCCTGCGGCGCGGTCCCCTGCGGCGGCCGCCGGTGACGGGGTGCCGGAGTGGGCCGAGCCGGCCGAGTCGACGTACAGGTCCGCCGACACGGCCCCCAGCGCGACGGCCAGCGCCGTCACCGCACCGGCGACCGCGGCCCGCCGGTACCGGCGCCGCCGGCCCGGTCCGCCCCCGCCCGGCCCGGCGCCCGCCGGGTGCGCCTCGTCGGCGGCGGGGGCCCTCGTGCGCGCGTCCCCGGCGGCGGTGGCGGCCGGGTCCGTGGCCGGGGCGGCCGCGCCGGTGTCCGCGGGCGGGACGTGCGTGCGTCCGTCCGCGGCGGCCGGGGCCCCGGACGCCGCGTCCGCGGGCGGCGGACCGGCGGGGGCGCCGTCGGGGGCAGGGCGGGGGTGCGGGGGCGTCCCGGTCGGGTCGCCGTCCGGTGCCTCCGGCGTCCGGGGACGCTGCCGGGCCGCCAGGGCGCGGAGCCAGTGCCGGTGCAGGGCCAGCCGTTCCTCCGCGGTCGCCCCGCAGAACGCCGCGAGGCGCTCCACCGGCGCGAAGTCCTGCGGTACCGCCTCGCCCGCGCAGTAGCGGTGCAGGGTCGAGGTGTTCATGCCCACCCGCCGGGCCAGCGAGCCGTAACTGCGCCCCGTGCGGTCCTTCCACGCCCGCAGCAGCGCCGCGAACTCCGCCACCTCGTCCTCGGCCGACACCCGTACCCGTCCTCCGTGCTCGTCCCGGCCCGGGACACATGTCCCGGGCACTCCTGTACGTGCACGTGAAAAGGGGTGGCATGGTTCCAGGTCCGCCGATCGCCGCGGACGCTCCCCGGCGCCGCCGAGGCTCACCGGGCACCACCGGCCGCACCCACCGGAACGGGGAAGCACGCATGAACAGCATCCCCGGCACCGAACAGCACCCCCGGCACGCGCAGCACCGCCCGCACCCGTCGCCGTCGCCGTCACGGGAGTGGGTTTCGGCCAGTTTCACCGCCCGTGACGGTACGCCGACTCCGGGTGCCGGACGCGGCGGGGCGGCCGTCACGGGGCGTCAGTGGGGCCCAGGGGTGGTCCGGGAGCCCGTGGTACGGGGGCCGGCGGTGTCCCGGGCCGGGGACGCCGGCCCGCGGCGGTGGCCGAACCGCCGGTCATCGGGCGCCCCCCATGACTGGCCGTGGGTCCGCTGGGCAAGCATCCCCCGTGAACGTGTTCGACCAGGAGGGGCAGGGCCGACAGCGTGCGGGCGGGGGTCATGAAGAGGCAGGCGCGAGGGGGCGGTCCCGTGACCGTCGGGGCCTCCTCGGTGAAGACGGGGGACATCGCGGGGGAAGGGGCCGACACCATCGCGGAACACGCGCAGTGGCTCCGGCGCCGGCTGGACCGGGCCGACCTGGGGGCGGTGCCGGAGGCCCGCCGGGAACTGCGCGCACTGCTGCGGCACTGGGGCAAACCGGGCCGCTCGGAGATCGCCGAACTGCTCACCAGTGAACTCGTCACCAACGCACTCGTCCACACCGACGACGGCGCCGTCCTCACGGCCGTCGTGGAGCCCGCGGGACTGCGCGTGGAGGTACGGGACTTCGTCTCCCGCAGGCCCGAGGTGTGCGGACCGGACACGGACGACGACACCCACGGCCGGGGCCTGGTGCTGGTGCAGTCCCTCGCCGACGCCTGGGGGGTGCAGCCGCACGGGGTGGGGAAGTCGGTGTGGTTCGAGCTGGGTGCCGAGGCGGCCTGAGCCGGCCACGGCGACGGAAAGTCGGGGGAAGTCGGGGGAAGCCGGGGGAAAGGCGACGGGGCGGGGGCGTGACCCGTGCGGTCACGCCCCCGCCCCGTGGTGTCCGGCCTCCCGTGTCCCGGGTCACCGGACGCTCAGCCGAACTGCTGCTCCAGGTCCTTGAGCTTGCGCTCCAGGGAGTCCAGACGCGGCAGCGCCATGGTGTCGTCCTCCGCGGTGAGGTCGACCGTCACCGGCTCAGCCTCTTTGCGGACCGGCTGCAGGGAGGGCCGGGAGCGGACGGGCAGCTGCTCCGCGGTCGATATGGCAGGCTCCGCGGTCGCCGGCGCGGCCCCGCGCTCCACCGCCTGCACCTCGACCTGCCGGCCGCCCCGGCCGACGAAGCCGCGGTGGCCCCGGCTGATCGCCTTCAGCTGGGCCCGGTCCAGGCGCTGCTGGTCGCGCCGCCGCTGCCGGGCCTCCTCCTTCTGCCGCCTGTCCTCGCGGACCTCCTCGACCGCCTCGTCGAGGCTGCGCACGCCCTCCAGGAGCATCAGCGACCAGGCGCGGTACGTCTCGCGGGGCGCGCGCAGCCAGCGGACGATGCGGATCTGCGGCAGCGGACGCGGCACCAGGCCCTGCTCGCGCAGCGCGGCCCGGCGGGTCTGCTTCAGCGCCCGGTCGAACAGCACGGCCGCCGACAGCGACATGCCGGAGAAGAACTGCGGAGCGCCGTCGTGCCCCGCGCCCCGGGGTGCGTGCACCCAGTTGAACCAGGCCGCCGCCGCCGCGAACATCCACACCAGCAGCCGGGAGCCGAGGGCGGCGTCGCCGTGGCTGGCCTCGCGCACGGCGAGGACGGAGCAGAACATCGCCGCGCCGTCCAGGCCGAACGGCACCAGGTACTGCCAGCCGCCGGTCAGTCCCAGGTTCTGTTCGCCGAATCCGACGAGGCCGTGGAAGGACAGGGCGGCAGCGACCGCCGCGCAGCAGAACAGGAGCAGGTAGGAAGCCGTGCCGTAGACGGCCTCCTTGCGCCGCCGGCGCTCCTCGCTGCGCTCCCACGAGTCGTCCGCGCCCGCGTTCTGTCCGGAGGAGCGCTTGCCGCGCGCGAGCACCGCCACCGCCGCCAGCATGCCCAGGAGCAGCACGGCGCCCGGAAGCAGCCAGTTCAGCGATATGTCGGTCAGTCTCATCACGGGTCCCTTGCATGGGGATAGGGCGTAACGCCCGCCATAGTGGCCCACTCCCGACGGCCCTCAGGGGGTTTCGGGGCAAGAGGCCGCCAAGGAGGCGCAAGGGGATGCCCAGGACGGCGTTCTGCTCGAACTGCCGCGTGAGGGACGGGAGTTGAGTTCGAATAAGACTACCCGTACGGGTGGTTCCCCGGAAACTTCCTGCGCCAGGTGGGGGAGCGGTGAACTCCCCGCCCGGGAACCGGCCCGCGGGCGGGTGGTCCTCTGCGGACGATCCCAGGCGACCCGCGGCCGCGTTCCGCGCCTGAGGGACCCTCAGGCGGCAGCGGCGGCGGCAGCGGCGATCCGCCCGCTGTCGCAGGCGCGGGGGCAGGTGGCGCAGGTGTCCTCGGGGCGCACGGTGTAGAACATGCAGCAGCTCACCCGGTCCCGGGTGGGCGCCGGGGCGCCGTCGGAGCCGTCGGAGCCGTCGGCGCCGTCCGGGGACCGGAACCCGGCCGAACCGGCGTACGGCAGGGTCGCGCCCGGCAGCAGCAGCTCCAGCTCCCGTACGGCCCGCCGCTCCTCGTCCGGGCCGAGCAGCCCGGCGACGTACCACAGCCCCTCCACGACCTCGTCGGTGGCCATGCCCCACAGGGCCCGCCCGCGCCGCCGCATCCGCGGCCCGAAGGCGGAGAGCACCGGCTCCAGGTGCTCGGCGACCGCCGCGCGCACCTGCGCCCGCAGGGCCTCCTCGTCCGGCACGACGACGGCCCCGGGCAGCGCGGCGGCGGGATCGCCGGGCAGGCAGGCGAAGGAGTCCGGGCGGCGTACGGCCGCGCGGCCGGCGGTGCGGTCGTACCAGACGTGCGTCACGGGCAGCCGGGGCACGCGGCGGTGCCAGAACCACGGGGCGGTGACGAGCAGGCAGGCGGGCCAGGCGTAGCGGTGCAGGCCGAAGCTCGCGACGACGTCCGGGCGGGCCCTGCGGCCGTAGTCCCGCAGCACCTGGGCCTCGTCCCAGGCCAGGTAGGCGTCCAGCTCCGCGCCGGCCGCCGCCAGTGCGGCCGCGGCCACCCAGCCGCCGCCCCGGGGCGCCGGGTCGTCCGGGCCCAGCTCGGTCACGGCCAGCGCCGGGAAGGCCGCGGCGAGGCGGTCGTACGCGGCGGTGAACGGCGAGGCCGCAACGGGCATGGGGGCACCGACCCTTCGACACGTCCTTGATCCCGGACTGGTTCAACAGGTAAGGCTTACCTTACCCGCTCGGGCGGAGTTTGAAGAGCCGCCCCGTGCGCCTAAGGTGCTGGACGGGCCGGTGACAACCCGCCGTCAACGGCCCAAGTGCCGACAAGCCGCCAGGAGGACCCGTGAAGCAGGGCATGCAGGGCGCGGCGGCCCCGCGGGGCGCCGTCCGGGCGCCGGTGCGGCAGTGGACCGCCGGGGGCGGCGAGCCCGCCCGGGAGCGGAACCCCGCGGCGCCGGACGCGGCGCGGGGCGAGCACACCCGTGCCGAACACCCCGAGCCGGGGGCGCGGGCCGGGGTGCACCGCTCCTCGGTGCGCGGGCAGATCCTGGACGCGCTGCGCAGCGCGCTGGTCACCGGCGAGCTGCAGCCCGGCGAGGTCTACTCGGCGCCCGCGCTGGGCGAACGCTTCGGGGTCTCCGCGACGCCCGTACGGGAAGCCATGCAGCAGCTCGCGCTCGAGGGCGCCGTCGAGGTCGTCCCCAACCGGGGCTTCCGGGTCGTCCGGCGCGGGGAGCGGGAGCTGGCCGAGCTGGCCGAGGTGCGGGCGCTCATCGAGGTGCCGGTGATGCTGCGGCTGGCGCGCACGGTGCCGGCCGAGCGGTGGGCCGGGCTGCGGCCCCTCGCGGAGGAGACGGTGCGGGCGGCCGCGTCGGGATGCCCGGCCGCGTACGCGGAGGCCGACCGGGCCTTCCACCGGGCGCTGCTGGCCCTGTCCGGCAACGAGCAGCTGGTCCGGATCGCCGAGGACCTCCACCGCCGCTCGCAGTGGCCGCCGGTGCGGTACGGGCGGGGCCGGCCGGCGGCGGACGCCGCGGAGCACATGGCCCTGCTGGACGCGCTGGGCGCGGGAGACCTCGACGCGGTGCGGCGGATCGTCGCGGAGCACTTCGCGGACGCCGGCTGAACGGCGGCGCGACCGCGGGACCCACCGTGCTCCGGCCGGGGTGCGCCGCGGCCGGTGGCGCAGTTCCCCGCGCCCCTGGGGGCTAGGCCGTCGCCGTTCCCGGGGCCGGCGGGGTGAGCTGGTGGGCCAGCCAGGTCGGCACGCCGCCCAGGAGGCGGAACAGCCGGCGGGCCTCCTCCCGCAGACGGGACGCCTCCGGTTCCTCCTCCGTCTCCGCCAGGGAGGCCAGCGCGGGCGCCGTGCCGACCAGGTAGCCCAACTCCTCCCTGAGCCGCAGCGATTCCGCGAAGCCGTGCCGCGCCTCGGCCAGCTCGCCGTCGCGCAGGGCGAGTCCGGCCAGGTGGCGCCAGGTGAAGGACAGCAGCAGCGGGTCCGCGTGGGCGGTGGCGCCCGCGTGGGCCCTGCGGTACGCGGCGCGGGCCGCCTGCGGCGACCGGGTCAGGTTCTCGGCGAGCAGGCCCCGGCGGAAGTCAAGCAGCGCCCTCCCGGCAGCCCCCGGAGGGATCAGCGCCGCCGCCCGCCCGAGCGCCGCCCGCGCCTCGTCCACCCGGTCCCGGACGCCGTGCAGGGTGGCCGCGTACGCCAGTTGGCCCCGTTCGCAGGCGGCCGCGCCGCGCTCCTCGTCGGTCTGCGCGAGCGCCTCCGCCGTGCGCAGCGCGTCCTCCGCCTCCTCCCAGCCCCGCTCGGTGTACAGGCACCGTTCGACCAGGAGCGTGGCCCGCTGCAACGCCGGGGCGGGGCGGTCGGCCGGCAGCAGTGCCGCCGCGTCGGCCCAGCAGGCCCGGCTGCGCAACCGCCATACCGCGGTCTGGAGCGGATCGTCACCGGTGGTTCCGTTACCAGACATGGCGGTATGCGCCACGTTGCCCTCCCCGAGCACGCCATCGAGCTGTTGAGTGGTGGCGGCATTCCAGCACCGATCGCGGGGCCGGGCCAAGAGGGCGGGTGAAAGATTTCACAAAGTCGTGGAGCGCGCACGGGGCCGAGTCCGGCCCCCGCGCGCCCCCCCGCGGCCTCAGCCCATGCGCAGCGCGAGGAAGAAGTCGAGCTTGTCCTCCAGACGGGACAGGTCCCGCCCGGTCAACTGCTCGATCCGGCCCACCCGGTAGCGCAGCGTGTTGACGTGGAGGTGCAGCCGGGTGGCGCAGCGGGTCCAGGAGCCGTCGCAGTCGAGGAACGCCTCCAGGGTCTCGATCAGCTCCGCCCGGTGCCGGCGGTCGTACTCCTTCAGCGGGTCCAGCAGCCGGGCGGTGAACGCGCGGCGGACGTCGTCCGGGACGAAGGGCAGCAGCAGCACGTGCGAGGCCAGCTCGTGGTGGCCGGCCGCGCAGACCCGGCCGGGCCGCGCCGCCGCCACCCGGCGGGCGTGCCGGGCCTCCTCCAGGGCGCCGCGCAGGCCCTCCGCCGAGTGCACGGCCGCGCTGACGCCGAGGGTGAGCCGCCCGTCGCCGTCCAGGCCGGCCGACAGCGGCTCCCGCACCGTCCGCAGGAGCGAGTCGGCGAGCAGGCCGGTCTCGGAGCCGTCGTGCTCGGCGGAGACCGCGGGCAGCGGCACCAGGGCGACCGCCTCGTCGCCGGTGTGTGCGACGGCGATGCGGTCGGAGGGCTCCGGGCCGGTCGCCAGGGGGTCGACCAGGATCTCCTCCAGCAGGGACTGGGCGACCGGGCCGCCCTCCACCTCGCCGCCGTCCCACTCCACTCGGGCCACCACGACCTGCCAGTGCGGGGCCGCCCCGAGCCCGGGCAGCAGCACCGGCGCGGCCACGCGCAGGCGGGCGGCGATCTCGGCGGGCGCGGCGCCGGTCTGGACGAGTTCCAGCACCTCCTGGGCGAGCCGGCGGCGGACCGTGCGGGCCGCGTCGCGGCGGTCCCGTTCGACGGCGATCAGCTGGGTGACGCCGTGGAGCAGGTCGAGCCGTTCCTCCGGCCAGTCGCCGGCGTCCGCCTGCACGGCCAGCAGCCAGTCCGACAGGACCGTCTCGCGCACGTCCCGGGAGGCCCGCGGGGAGCGGCCGGAGGAGCGGACCGGGAACAGCGAGTAGACGGTGCCGTCCAGCGTGACGCGGTGCGGGCCGCGGCGGCCGGTGCGGGTGGCGGCCAGGTGCTCCGCGGCGAGCCGGGTGCAGTCGCCGGCGGACGGCGCCGGTCCCGCCGCCCTGGGGCCGGCGATCATCCGGCCGGTGGGGGAGAGCACCCAGGCCCGCAGGTCGAGGTCGGAGCCGAGCAGGTCCAGGACCACGTCCGGGCCGCCGCCCGCCGGACCCGAGGTCATCATCCGGCGGTGCCGGTCCACCACCGCGGCCAGGTCCCCGGCGCGCTCGCCGGAGACCTGCCGGACGACGTGCTCGGTGATCGTCGCGAACGCCACCGACTCGTGCACCGCGAACAGCGGCAGCCGGTGCCGGGCACAGGCCAGCACCAGGTCCTCGGGCACATCGCTCAGCTCCGCCTCGCCGGCCGCGAGCGCCGCCACCCCGGCCTGCACCAGGATGCGGACGAAGGGCTCGGAGTCGGCGGCGTCCCGGCGCCAGGCCAGGCCGGTCAGCACCAGCTCGCCGCCCGACAGGTAGCGGCTCGGGTCGCGCAGGTCGGTGGTCATGACCCCGCGCACCGCGCGGTCCAGCTCGTCCTCGCCGTAGAGCAGCCGCAGGCCCAGCGCATCGGTGTTCAGCAGTGCGCGCAGCCGCATCTCGTCGCCGCCGTTCTGTGTCTCGAAACCTACGATGGATCGTGGAGGTGACGGGGGAGCGCCCGGCGCGGGTGCGCCCCTCGGGGGCGTGTGCCGCGGGACTCCCGCCGTTTCTCGCGTTTCTCCGAGAGCGGAGAGGCTGCCGAGGACCTCCGTTCATATGAATCTACAAGATGTCTGTTGTGGCCAGCCAACCCGTCCACGCCTTCGGTGACTGACCCCGCTGGAGCAGCGGCGGTGTACGGAGTCCGCTTCGCGTCAACAGGACAGGGAACGAGTCCCGCCCGCCGCCCGCGGCCCGGCCGGATCCGTTCGGCCCATCAGACGAGAAGAGAGCCGGCCCATGGACTTCCTTCGCCCCGCCAGCTGGGAGGAGGCGCTCGCCGCGAAGGCCGAGCACCCCGCCGCCGTGCCGATCGCGGGCGGCACCGACGTGATGGTCGAGATCAACTTCGGCCGCCGGCGGCCCGAGCGGCTCCTGGACCTCACCCGCATCAGCGACCTGCGCGAATGGGAGGCCGGCGAGGACGCCGTACGGCTGGGAGCCTGCGTCCCGTACACCAGGATCCTGGAGGACCTCGGCGCCCGGCTGCCGGGCCTGGCGCTCGCCTCCCGCATGGTCGCCTCCCCGCAGATCCGCAACCGCGGCGGCGTCGGCGGCAACCTCGGCACCGCCTCGCCCGCCGGCGACGCCCACCCCGCCCTCCTCGCCGCCGGCGCCGAGGTGGAGGTGGAGTCGGCGGCCCGCGGCACCCGGCTCATCCCCGTCGACGCGTTCTACACGGGCGTCAAGCGCAACGCGCTCCGGCCCGACGAGCTGATCCGCGCCGTGCACGTCGCGACGGCGGACGGCCCGCAGCAGTACGCGAAGGCGGGCACCCGCAACGCCATGGTCATCGCCGTGTGCGCCTTCGGGCTGGCCCTGCACCCGCGGACCCGCACCGTGCGCACCGGCATCGGCTCGGCCGCCCCCACCCCGGTGCGGGCGAAGGCCGCCGAGGACTTCCTGAACGCGGCCCTGGAGGAGGGCGGCCACTGGGACAACGGAAAGGCGGTCGCCCCGTCGGTCGCCCAGCGGTTCGCGGAGCTGTGCTCCGGCGCCTGCGACCCGATCGACGACGTCCGGGGCACCGCGGCCTACCGCCGCCACGCGGTCGGCGTCATGGCCCGCCGGACGCTCGCCTGGACCTGGGAGTCCTACCGCGGCGCCCGCCGCGCGCCGAAGGGAGCCGCGTGATGCGCGTCCGCCTCACCGTCAACGGACGCCCGCAGGAGGCCGACGACGTCTGGGAGGGCGAGTCCCTGCTGTACGTCCTGCGCGAACGCCTCGGCCTGCCCGGGTCCAAGAACGCCTGCGAGCAGGGCGAGTGCGGCTCCTGCACGGTCCGCCTGGACGGCGTCCCGGTCTGCTCCTGCCTGGTCGCGGCCGGCCAGGCCGAGGGCCGGGAGGTCGTGACCGTCGAAGGTCTGGCGGAGTACGCCGGGCGGCGCTCCCGAGGCGGCTCCGGTGCGGCCGGCGCCCCGCCGGACGGGGCCGGGGACCTGCCGGCCGGGCACGCCGACTCGCACGCCGGCGAGGGCGGCGAGCTGTCGCCGGTCCAGCAGGCCTTCCTCGACGCCGGCGCCGTCCAGTGCGGGTTCTGCACCCCGGGTCTGCTCGTCGCCTCCGACGATCTGCTGGAGCGGAACCCGAACCCGACGGACGCCGACATCCGCGAGGCGCTGTCCGGGAACCTGTGCCGCTGCACCGGCTACGAGACGATCATGAACGCGGTGCGGCTGGCGGCCGCCCGCCGGAACGAGGGGGCCCGGTCATGACGTCACCCGAGCCCTCCCCCGCCCTCCGGCGGGAAGGCGCCCCCCTGGGCGCACCGACCAGGATCACCCAGGGCGCCCGGACCAGAGGCGGCGTCGGCGAGTCCGCGCACCGCCCGGACGGCACCCTGAAGGTCACCGGCGAGTTCGCCTACGCGTCCGACCTGTGGCACGAGGACATGCTCTGGGGCCAGATCCTGCGCTCCACCGTCGCCCACGCCGAGATCCTGTCCGTCGACACCTCCAAGGCGCTGGCCACGCCGGGTGTGCACGCCGTCCTGACGTACGACGACCTGCCCGCCGGGGTGAGGCACTACGGCCTGGAGATCAGGGACACCCCGGTCCTCGCGCACGGCAAGGTGCGCCACCACGGCGAGCCGGTCGCGATCGTCGCCGCCGACCACCCGGAGACGGCCCGCCGCGCCGCCGCCCGGATCGAGGTCGGCTACCGCGAGCTCCCCGTGATCACCGACGAGCGGTCGGCACTCGCCCCGGACGCGGTCCTCGTCCACGGCGACCGCGACGACGACCGCCTCCGCCACGTCCCGCACCCCAACATCGTGCACCGCCAGCCGATCGTCCGCGGCGACGTGGAGCAGGCCCGCGGGCGGGCGGACGTGATCGTGACGGGCGAGTACGCCTTCGGCATGCAGGACCAGGCCTTCCTCGGGCCCGAGTCCGGCCTCGCCGTCCCCGAGGAGGACGGCGGCGTCCATCTCTACATCGCCACCCAGTGGCTCCACTCCGACCTGCGCCAGATCGCTCCCGTCCTCGGCCTGCCCGAGGACAAGGTGCGCATGACGCTGGCCGGCGTCGGCGGCGCGTTCGGCGGGCGCGAGGACCTGTCCATGCAGATCCACGCCTGCCTCCTCGCCCTGCGCACCGGCAGACCCGTCAAGATGGTCTACAACCGGTTCGAGTCCTTCTTCGGGCACGTCCACCGCCACCCGGCGAAGCTGTCCTACGAGCACGGCGCCACCCGGGACGGCAGGCTCACGCACGTGAAGTGCCGGATCGTCCTGGACGGCGGCGCCTACGCCTCCACCTCCCCGGCGGTCGTCGGCAACGCCTCCTCGCTGGGCGTCGGGCCGTACGCCGTGGACGCCGTCGACATCGAGGCCCTCGCCCTCTACACCAACAACCCGCCCTGCGGCGCCATGCGCGGCTTCGGCGCGGTCCAGGCGTGCTTCGCCTACGAGGCGCAGATGGACAGGCTGGCCAAGGCGCTGGGCCTGGATCCGGTGGAGTTCCGGCAGCTCAACGCGATGGAACAGGGCACGCTCATGCCGACCGGGCAGCCGGTCGACTCGCCCGCTCCGGTCGCCGAACTGCTGCGCCGCGTCAAGGCGCTGCCGATGCCGCCCGAGCGCCAGTGGGAGTCCAGCGAGGGCGTCGACGTGCGGCAGCTGCCCGGCGGGCTGTCCAACACCACGCACGGCGAAGGAGTCGTCCGGGGCGTGGGCTACGCGGTCGGCATCAAGAACGTCGGCTACTCCGAGGGCTTCGACGACTACTCCACCGCCCGGGTGCGCATGGAGGTCGTGGGCGGCGAGCCGGTGGCCACCGTGCACACCGCGATGGCGGAGGTCGGCCAGGGCGGCGTCACCGTCCAGGCGCAGATCGCCCGCACCGAGCTGGGCGTCGCCCAGGTGACGATCCACCCCGCCGACACCCGGGTGGGCAGCGCCGGTTCCACCTCGGCCTCGCGGCAGACGTACGTCACCGGAGGCGCCGTCAGACACGCCTGCGAGCGCGTCCGGGAGCAGGTCGTCGAGCTCGGCCGCCGCAGGTTCGGCTCCCGCCACCCGGCGTGGGCGTCCGCCGGGCTGCGCCTGGAGGGCGGCAAGGTCGTCACCGGCGCCGGCGAGGTGCTGGCCGACCTGGCCGACGTCCTCGGCGACGAGGCCGTGGAGGTGGAGCAGGAGTGGCGGCACCGGCCGACCGAGCCGTTCGACCCCCGCACCGGCCAGGGCAACGGGCACGTCCAGTACTCGTTCGCCGCCCACCGCGCGGTGGTCGAGGTCGACACCGGACTGGGCCTGGTGAAGGTGGTCGAACTGGCCTGCGCCCAGGACGTCGGCAAGGCGCTCAACCCGCTCGCCGTCGTCGGCCAGATCCAGGGCGGCACGGTCCAGGGCCTGGGCATGGCCCTGATGGAGGAGATCGTCGTCGACCCCCGCACGGCGAAGGTCGTCAACCCCTCCTTCACGGACTACCTGATCCCCACCATCCTCGACACGCCGGCCATCCCGGTGGAGGTGCTCGAACTCGCCGACGACCACGCCCCGTACGGGCTGCGCGGCGCCGGCGAGGCCCCCACCCTGTCGTCCACCCCGGCCGTCCTCGCGGCGATCCGCGACGCGACCGGACTGGAGCTCGCCCGCACCCCGGTGCGGCCCGAGCATCTGACGGGCACCGCGTGAGACCCCACGGCCCCCCCGGCGGCGCACGGGGCGGCGCACGGGGCGCCGCACGGGGCGCCGCACCCTCCCGGCGGGTTTGGCCCGCGGCTTCCCGGTCTACTTCGCCTTCGTCCCCGCGGGGGCCGGCCGGGCGCGCAGGAACCGGTCCCGCCGCCGCCCGCACACCCGAACCCGTCGAGGAGAGCGAGAGATGCTGGACATCGCCGAGGAGCTGAACCGGTGGGTCGAGCAGGGGCGTGACTTCGCCGTCGCCACCGTCGTCGCCGTCGGGGGCAGCGCCCCGCGCCGGCCCGGCGCCGCCCTCGCGGTGGACACGGGCGGCACGGCCGTCGGCTCGGTCTCCGGCGGATGCGTGGAGGGCGCCGTGTACGACCTGTGCCGGCAGGCGCTCCAGGACGGGCAGACCGTCCTGGAGCGCTTCGGCCACAGCGACGAGGACGCCTTCGCCGTCGGCCTGACCTGCGGCGGCGTCATCGACGTCCTCGTCGCGCCGGTCCGCGCGGACGATCCCGCCCGGCCGGTGGTCGCGGCCGCGCTGGCCGCCGCCGCCCGGGGGGAGCCGGCGGCGGTGGCCCGGATCGCGAAGGGACCGGCGCCGCTGCGGGGCCGGGCCCTGCTGGTCCGCCCGGACGGGTCGTCCGACGGCTCCTTCGGCGTCCGTCCCGAGCTGGACCGCACGGTCGCCGCCGAGGCCGGCGCCTTCCTGGACGCGGGCCGCACCGGGACCGTGCGGATCGGGGAGCGGGGCTCGCGCTGCGGCTCCCCGCTGACGGTCCTGGTGGAGTCCTCGGTCCCCGCCCCCCGCATGATCGTGTTCGGGGCGGTCGACTTCGCGTCGGCGCTCGTGCGCGTCGGCAAGTTCCTGGGCTACCACGTGACGGTGTGCGACGCCCGCCCGGTGTTCGCGACGCGGGCCCGCTTCCCGGAGGCCGACGAGGTCGTCGTGGAGTGGCCCCACCGGTACCTCGAGCGCACCGGGGTGGACGGCCGCACCGTGCTGTGCGTCCTCACCCACGACGCCAAGTTCGACGTGCCGCTGCTGCGGCTGGCGCTGCGGCTGCCGGTCGCCTACGTCGGCGCGATGGGCTCCCGCCGCACCCACCTGGACCGCCTCGGACGGCTCCGCGAGGTCGGCGTCACCGAACCGGAACTGGCCCGGCTGCGCTCCCCGATCGGCCTCGACCTGGGCGCGCGGACCCCGGAGGAGACGGCCCTGTCCATCGCGGCGGAGATCGTCGCCGGCCGGCGCGGCGGCAGCGGGGCGCCGCTGACGGGTGCGCACACGCCCATCCACCACGACACGGCCGGGCGGCCGGCCGGGCCGATCGGATCGGTGGCCTGAGCCCACCGCCCGGACAGGGGCCGGCGGGCGGAAAGGGGTTGCGGGCCGTCGCCGCCCCTGTGTTCCATGGCGGCATGGCGTCCCCCGACCGGCTCGCGGCCTTCGCCGCACTGTCGCTCCTGCTGATCCTGGTGCCGGGTCCCAGCGTCCTGTTCGTGATCGGACGGGCCCTGGCCCACGGCCGCCGTGCCGCGCTGACCACCGTCGTCGGCAACACGCTCGGCGCGTACGTCCTGGTCGCGGCCGTCGCGTTCGGCATCGGACCGGTCGTCGAGCGCTCGGTCCTCCTCTTCACCGCGCTCAAGCTCGCGGGCGCCGCCTACCTGGTGCACCTCGGTGTCAGGGCGTGGCGGGGGCGCGGTGCGCTGCGGACCGCGATCGCGGAGCCCGGGCGGCCCGCGCACGGCGGCCTGCGCACCTTCTGGCAGGGGTTCGCGGTCGGCGTGGCCAACCCCAAGACGATGGTGTTCTTCGCCGCCGTCCTGCCCCAGTTCGTGGACCGGGGCCAGGGACGCGTACCGGTGCAGATGCTGCTGCTGGGACTGGTGTTCAACGCCATCGCGGTGGTCTGCGACAGCGCCTGGGGACTGGCCGCCTCGGCCGCCCGGGACTGGTTCGCGCGCTCGCCCCGGCGCCTCGCCGCGGTCGGCGGAGCCGGCGGGCTCACCATGATCGGCGTGGGCGTGACGGTCGCGGTGACCGGCCGCACGGACTGAAACGGCGGGTTCAGGGCCGCCGCAGCAGCCGGTTCGCCGCCCGGCCGAACACCCGGCGGGACGCCGCCCCCAGGACGCCGTCGAAGGCGCGCGGCAGGAAACGCACCCGCAGGTCTTCCCGCCACACCACCCGGCTGCGGCCCCCCGGCCCCGGCCGGACCTCGATCTCCGCCCAGCCGAGGATCACCCGGCCGCGCTTCTCCAGCCGGCACAGCCCGCCCTCGCCGTCGGCGGGCGGGCGCCACACCGTCACCTCCATCTCGTCGTCGAGGCACAGCGGCCCGACGCCCGAGCGGGCCACGAAACGGGTGCCCTCGCGGGTCGGCGCGGGCGTGAGCAGCCTGATCCGGGTCAGTGGCACCGCGTCGGCGTGGCGGGGCCACTCGGTGAGCCGGCGCCACACCTCCGCGGGCGGGAGCGGCACGGTGCGTTCGAAAGAGAAGAGGGGCACGGCACGATCGTAGGGAACCGCCGCCGCCCACCTGCGGGTTCGCCCACGGCTCACCTGTCCGGCCCAACGGATCGCGGCCGCGCCCCGGTGCCGCGACGCCGCTGCCGGCCGCGGTGCGGCGCCTCCGGCACGCCGTCGGGTGCGGCCGACCGCGCGGAAGCCGGCGTTCCGTCCGTGCGTCCGGGTATGCCGCCTTCTGGACGGGCCGGACCGAGCGGGGGAGCGCCATGCCGGTGGAAGCGATCAGCGTCGTCGTGCCGGCCGTCACGGCCGCCGTGCTCGTCGGGGCCGCCCTCCGCAGCGGCCGCGCGGTGCGCGGGGTGCGCGCCGCCGTCGTCTCGCCGCGGGCGCCGGAGCCCCTGGCCCACCTGTACGAGGTCGCTCGCCTGCGGGGCGGCGCCGCGCGGCTCTTCGAGGTGGCGGCGGTGCGCATGCGGGACACCGGCCGGCTCGGGATGTCCGGGAGGCACGACGGGATACGCGTGTGTCCGGCCGGCTGCCGGGCGCAGGACGACGTCGAGGCCGCGTTCGTCGACGCGGCCGCGTGAACTGCGCGGCCGGCCGTACGCGTCCTTCGGCCTGCCGAGGGCGGCGCGGGACGACGAGCGGGTCGACCGCATCACCGCACGGCTGGTCCGCGACGGCCTGGGGAACGAACCCGCACGGGCGGGAGCCGTCCGCAAGGCCTGTGAGGCCTTCCTGGCGGCGCTCGGGCTCGCGTGGGCGCCCACCGCGGCGGCCGCCGTCGCCGCCCGCGTCGCCGGCTCCTACGGGATCGTGCTCTGCCACGTGCCCCTGCTTGCGGCGCGCACCTGCTGTGGTGGCGGCACAGCCGTCACCGCCCAGGGCCGTCCCCGCTGGGCCGTCGCGCTGGCGAAGAAGGGCAGGTGGGCGCCCGACCCCCACCCCGGCCCCGGCACGGGTGACCCCGCTGTCCTCGGGCCGGTGGCCCTGCACGGCAGGGAGGCGCTGCCGCCGGGGCACGCACTGGCCCCTGCGCCCGGGCCGGAGTACGTCATGGACGACCCGCCCGGGCTCGGCGGCGGACTGTGACCGCCGGCGGGCTCAGGGCCGGTACACCTCGCCCGCCTCCGCCCTGCCGGGCGCCAGGAGCTGAGGGACCGTCACGAAGACGTAGCCGCGCGCCTTCAGCGCGTCGACGATGCCCGGCACGGCCGGGACGGTGCCCCGGTAGATGTCGTGCAGCAGGATGATCCCGTCGCGGGACGCCTGCGCGAGGACGCGTTCGGTGATCAGCGCCGGGTCGTCGGTGGTGTAGTCCTTGGCGGTCACGCTCCACAGCACCTCCGCCAGGCCCAGTTCCTTGCAGATGGCGTGCACCTTCGCGTCCGTGCGGCCCTGCGGGGGCCGCATGAGCGTCGGCCTGCGCCCGGTGAGCCGTTCGATCGCGTCGTTGGGCCGCGTGAGTTCCTCGCGTATCCGCGCGTCCGGCAAGCGGGTGAGGATCTTGTGGTCCCAGGTGTGGCTCGCGACCTCGTGCCCCTCGGCCGCCATCCGCCGGACCAGCTCCGGGTACCTCTCGATGTGCCGCGCGCCGAGCAGGAAGAAGGTGGCCGGCACCTTCTTCTCCTTCAGGATGTCGAGCAGCCGCGCCGAGTTCTCGCTCGGCCCCGCGTCGAAGGTGAGCGCGATGCACCTGGCCCGGCGGCAGTCGACGGCGCCGAAGGCGGCCGGGGCCCCGTGCGCCGCTTCGGCGCGTGCGGCGCTCGGGGCGGTGGTGCCGGACCGGGCGCAGCCGGACAAGGTGAGCGCGAGGCAGGCCGCGGCAAGGGCGAGGGCGGGCGGACGGAACCCCCGGCGCCTCGCGCGCGTCTTCCCGGGCGCGTGGATCGGCGGCGGGACCGTTTCGGTCGACGGAGACATGACCGGACTATACGCACGGTGTATAGCGAACGACTGTGCGAATTTCGGCCATACGTTACCGAGTTGGTCCACCGCGCTCCAACGGACCCGCGCCGCCGTCCACCCCGCCGGCCGGCCCTTCCGCCGCCGCCCGCCGCGCGGACTCCGGGCAGCTCACCACGCCGGGGCGCGCGCGGCGCCGGGCGGCAGGAGGGGGCGCGGTACGGCGGCGAGCGCGGCCGCCGACGAGCGCCCGGGCGCCCGGCGGCCGCGGCTCCGCAACGACCTCGTGCACACCAGTGGTACCGGGTGCGTACGCGCAGTAACCTCGGGACCATGACGCGCACGGGGGAGCGAGTCGTCACTTCGCTGTTACGGACGCCGTCCTGGATCGCCCGCATCGAGGCGCCGGACGGGCGGGTCCTCGGCGCGGGCGTGCTGCTCGCCCCGGACCGGGTCCTCACCGCGGCCCACGTGGTCGGCCCGGGCGGCGACTACCGGGTCCGCCTCGTCGGCGTGCCCGGCCTCGCCGCCGTCGCCGCCGCCGTCCGCGCCGACGAGTACGTGCCCCAGCAGCAGGACGCCTTCGGGGACCGCAGCGGCGACCTCGCCCTGCTGCGCCTGTCCCCGCCGCTGCCCGCCGGGCACGCCACCCGGCTCTACCGGCTCGCCGCCCCGCACGGCCCCGTCAGCATGTACGGCTTCCCCGACGGCGACGACGGCGGCCGCTGGCACGGCGCCACCCTGGTCGCCGCCCGCGGCCGCGACAGCCAGGTGCAGCTGCGCCCGCTCAGCCCCGGCGAGCTCGCCGCCCCCGGCTTCAGCGGCGGCGGCGTCGTCGACCACGCCACCGACCAGGTCATCGGCATCGTCCTCAGCGTCGACGAGGGACCGGGCTGGGCCTTCAGCTACATGAGCCCCACCGAGACCATCCTCAGCCACCTGCCGCAGGTCGCCGCCTGGACCGACGGCGCCGAGGCCGTCGACCGGCGGCTGCGCAGCGGCGCCGGCGCCCCCGCCGGCCGGCTCGACGTCCCCTTCGCCACCGAACTCGCCGCCTGGTTCCGCGGCGAGGGCTGGCCGGTGCTCGTCACCGTCGTCCCGGCCCGCGGGGACCGCGCCTGGACCCTGCAGCGGGCCGTCACCCTCGCCGACCGGGAACTGCGCACCCACCGCAACACCAGCGCCGTCAGCCACGACCCGCCCGAGACCGTGCCGCCGGCCGGCGGCCACGATCTCGCCCTGGACGTCGAGGGGATGACGGCGGCCGAGGTCATGGACCGGATCGCCGAACGTCTCGGTATCCGCGACGACCCCCGTCCCGAACGGCTCGGCGCGCTGCGCGTCCCGCTCGCCGCCGTCCTCGTCGCCGTGGACCGGGCGGCCGAACCCGAGGCGCTGCTCGGCCTGCTGGACCGGCTCGCCCGGCAGGAGGCCCGGCTGCTGCTGGTGTTCCGGCGACCCGGCGAGCACGCCGGCCAGGCCGCCGAGAGCCTCGTGCACGGCCCGCTCCGCGCCCGCTGGAGACGCCTGCACGGCGAACTCGACCGCATCATCGGCGAACTGGGCCCCGCCCTCGACCTCCGGCGGGACCGGGTGCTGCCCGCGCCCGGCACCCGGCAGCTGCTGGACCGGGCCGAAGCCGGCGTACGGCGCACCCGCATGCTGCGCGCCTGGGTCGACCACACCCCGGACGAGGAGCGCGAACCGGGGCGCGCCGACCTGCTGTTCACGTTCGAGGCCGCCGTCGGCCGCCGCCGGCGGCGCCTGGAGCAGGCCCTCGAACTGCTCGACGCCCGGCTGCGCCGCCGCGAGGAACTCCTCGGCCGCATCGGCGCCGAGTGGCCGCTGTGCCGGCAGCGGGCCGCCGCCCACGGCGACCGGATCATGGAGGCGTACCGGCTCTACGAGCACGCCCTGTCGCTGCTGCGGCAGACCCCCTGCGACATCGAGCGGGCCGAGGCGGCCGTCGAGCGGTTCGTCGGATTCTGCTCCGCCGCGCCCGGACAGGAGGGCGCGTCGTGACCCCGTGCGCCCGGCCCGGCTGCGCGGGCCGCATCATGGCCACCGGCTACTGCGACACCTGCGGCCACCGGCACGCCGAGCAGCGCACCGCACCGCCGGACCCGCCCCCGGTCGCCGAGGCGCAGGAGCCGCCCGCACCGGCGACCGTGCACGCCGTCGCCGGGGTCGGCGAACTCGACCAGCACGGACTCGTCGTCCTGCCCGAGGTGCCCGTCCCCGACGACGTGCTCGTGGCGGACCCCCGCCCGCCCACCGGAGGCCGCCGCTGCGGCGCCGGCGGCTGCACCATGACCATCGGGGTCGGCTACGGCGGCCAGCCCGCCCGCGCCACGGGCCGCTGCCCCCGCTGCGGCACGCCCTACTCCTTCCTGCCCCCGCTCGCCGAGGGCGACGTCGTCGCCGACCACTACCGGGTCCTCGGCTGCCTCGCCCACGGCGGCCTCGGCTGGATCCACCTGGCCGAGGACACCCGCGCCGAAGGCCACCGGGTCGTGCTCAAGAGCCAGATCAACGTGCACGACGCCCTCGCCCGCCGCACCGCCGTCGAGGAGCGCCGGTCCCTCACCGACCTGCACCACCCCGACATCGTCCGCATCGTCACCTACGCCGAGCACCGGGCCCCCGGCCGCCCGCCGACCGGCTACCTCGTCATGGACTACATCGGCGGACGCTCCCTGCAGCAGCTCTTCGACGCGCCCGACGTCGAGCGGATCTTCCACGGCCGCCCCCGCCTCGACCACGTCCTCACCTACGGCTGCAAGATCCTCGGCGCCCTGCAGTACATGCACGAACGCGGCCTGCTGTACTGCGACATGAAGCCCGCCAACGTCATCCACTTCGGCCGGGCCGTCAAGGTCATCGACCTCGGCGCCGTCCGAGCCATCGGCGACCGCACCTCCGCCTACGTCTACACCCCCGGCTTCGCCCCGCCCAAGGAGGAGATCGACCACCGCGGCTGGCACGTCGACAGCGACCTCTACACCGTCGGCATGACCCTCCAGGCCCTGGCCCGCGGCGCCGAACCCGCCCGCGGCCTCGCCCCCGACTCCTTCCGCCGGATCGTCGAGCGCGCCACCCACGCCGAACCCCGCGCCCGGTTCCGCACGGCGGCCGAGATGTCCCGCCAGCTCTGGGAGGTCCTGCGCGAGTACCGGTCCCTGCAGTTCGGCGAGCAGCTGCCGGAGAGCTCCACCCGGTTCCACGCCACCGGCGCCAGCCTCGACGCGGGACTCGGCGTCATCCCGTCCCTCGCCCACTGGACCGCCCGGGCCGGCGAGCGGCCCGCCGGTCTGGACGTCTCCCCGCCCTCCGCGGCGGAGGCCGCCGGGGCCCTCCCCGAGCCGGTCCCCGATCCCGACGACGGCGCCGCGCTCCTCCTCGGCGCCTTCCCGTCCGACGCCCCCGACCGGGTCGCCCGGCAGTGGCCCCACGAGTCCCGCCTGGCCACGGCGGAGACCGCGCTGTGGCTGTGCCGCGCCTACCTCAGGAAGGGCGAGCGGCACGCCGCGGAGACCTGGCTCGCCGAGGCCGAGACCCAGCTCGGCGAACGCGCCGCCGCCCACGACTGGCGCATCGCCTGGCACCGCGGCGTCCTTCACCTCAGCAGGGGCGACGTGGACCGGGCCGGCGCATGCTTCGACGCCGTCTACCGGGCCCTGCCCGGCGAGTACGTGCCCAAACTGGCCCTCGGCCACTGCGCCGAGCACACCGGCGGCCGGCACACGGCCCGCGCCATGCGGTTCTACGAGGCCGTGTGGAGACGGGACTCCGCGCACACCGCCGCCGCCTTCGGCCTGGCCCGCGGCCACCTGGCCCGCGGCGACCGGGACGCCGCCGTCCGCGTCCTCGACGAGGTCCCCGCCACCTCCCGGCACCACGACGCCGCCCGCATCGCCGCCGTCCGCATCCGCGCGGGCGTCGTGCACGGCAGCCCGCCCACCCCGGCCGGCCTGCGCGACGCCGCCCGGCGGCTGCCGGACCTGCGCCTCGACGGCGGCGCCGCGGCCGGCGAGTCCCGCGCCCGGCTGGTCGCCGAGATCCGCGAGAACGCCCTGCACAGCCGGCCCCGCCAGGGCTGGGGGCCGGACTTCCCCACCGGGGAACTCCTCGGCCCCGGCGACGAGGACGGCCTGCGCACCCTGCTGGAGCAGTCCTTCCGGCACCTGGCCGGGCAGGCCCGCACCGCCCGGGAACACGGGCGGCTGCTCGACCTGGCCCACGCGGTCCGGCCGATGACCACCTTCTGATCGACGAGGTTCCGGGAAGAGGCAGCAATGGCCGTGGCCGAGGAGACCGAGGTGACGCTCGCGGTCGGTCAGCGAAAGGAGCTGCCCGCCGTGCCGGACACGGCCGGGCGGCCCCCCGGCCGGGAGATGCACGCCATCCTGGAGATCGGGGTGCGCAGCCGGGGCGGAGCGGGGCGCGCCGGTGAGCCGGTGCCCGGCACCGGGCCCGCGCTCGCCGAGGTGCTGATCGTCGACACCTCCCGCTCGATGCTCCACCCGGCCGCCAAACTGCACGCCGCGAAGGACGCCACCGCCGCGGCGGTCCGGATGCTGCCCGACGGCACCGCCTTCGCCGTGCTCGCCGGGCGGTTCGACGCCACCCTGGTCCACCCCGGGCCAGGCCGCCCGGTGCTCGCCGTCGCCGGGCCCGCCGAACGCGAGGCCGCCGAACGCGCCATCCGGATCCTGGACGCGGACGGCGGAACCGCCATCGGAGCCTGGCTCGATCTCGCCCGGTGGCTGCTCAAGGACCATCCCGCCCCCGTCAAGCACGTCCTGCTGCTCACCGACGGGCGCAACGAGCACGACCACCGGGCCGCCGTGTCCCTGGACACCGCGCTCGCCGCCTGCGAGGGACGCTTCGTCTGCGACGCCTGGGGCATCGGCGACGACTGGGACGCGGAACTGCTGCTGCGCATCACCCGGCGGCTGCACGGCCGGGCCGGGGCCGTCCGCGCCGCGTCCGAACTGACCGCGGCCTACGAGGAACTGGTGGCCGGACTGCTCGGCACGGCGGTGCCCGAGCTGCGCATCCGGCTCACCCCCACCCCCGGCACGGTGATCCGCCAGGTCACCCAGGTCGTGCCGAGCGAGCAGGAGCTGCTGCCCGTCACGGCCGGGTCCGGCGGGCGCGGCGTCGAGTACGTCACCCGTGCCTGGGGCGACGAGGTACGGCACTTCCAGGTCGTGCTGACCGCCGACCCGACCGGCCGCGAGAGGGGCGAGGACCTGCAGCTCGCCGCCGTGGAGATCGTCGTGCCCGAGTTCGGCCGGCCGGTGCGGCTGCCCGCGCCGCGGCCCATCCTGGTGCGCTGGACCGACAACCCGCTCGACGCCTCCCGGCAGCACCCCGGCGTCCGCCGGCACGAGCTGTACCAGCAGGTGAGCGCCGCCGTCGCCCGCGCCTACCAGGCCTGGCTGCGCGGCACCGACGACGGCGCCGCGGCCGACCGCGCCCTCACGCACGCCCTCGCCCTGGCCGGTGAGCTGGGCGACGCCCAGCTCCTCGCCGCGCTCCGCCACATCGAGGCCGCACCCGGCACCGGACGGGTGCGGCCCGGCCTGAAGGACGTCGACTGGCAGCACCTGATCCTCTCCAGCGCCCTGACGACCCCGCCGCGCCCGGCGGCAGGCACGGCAACGGGCACGGGGGCGGGCACGGGGGCGGAGCCGGCCGCAGCGGGGGAGGAGGCCCGGCGCGCCGGCGCGGAGGCGGAGCCGGCGGGGCCCGGGACGCCCGGTCCACCGGGGAAGGGCACCCCCGCCCCACCGGGGGAGGGGGTCTCCGCCCCGCCGTCCCGGCCGGCCGCTCCCGCCCCGCCCACCCGCCCCGACGGGCTCGTCGAGTGCCCCCACTGCAAGTGGCTCGGACCGGCCGACTCCGTGTACTGCGGCGGCGACTGCGGGCGGCAGCTGAGGGAGGCGTCCGCGTGAGCACCGGCGAGGCGACCACGGGCGGCCCCGGCCCGGACACCGGCACGCCCTTCCCCGTGTCCCGGCAGGCGGGGGAGACCGACCGCCGCGCGCCGGCCCGGGCGGCCGGCGACCTGCTCGCCCGGCTCCTCGGCGCCGGGCGGCGCCCGCCGGAGGGGACCAGCACCACCGCGCACGACCTCACGGTGCGCCACCGCCTGCTGCTCGCGCTGGCGGTGCTGCTCACCGTGTCGCTGTTCCTGTCGTACCAGGGCGTGCACGGCGACGCGAACCCGCTGCGCACCTCCAGCGCCCCGGCGGTACTCTCCCTGGACACCGCCGTGTACGCCCTCGGCCGGGCCCAGGAGGACGCCCGGGCGCCGGCGCCGACCAGCGACTTCCAGAAGCAGATCTCGGCCGCCGCGCAGAACCTGTCGGTCGCCGCCGCGGACGGCGTCGGCGGCCCGGCCGGCCGGCAGACCCTGCGGACGATCACCGGGCTGATCACCGTCTACGCCGTGAAGGTCCAGCAGGCGCAACTGCAGCCCCACGGCAGCGTGCTGCGCGAGGCCTACCTCAGCTACGCCACCAGCGTCCTGAACGACAAGGCGGCCGGGATACAGGTCCGCCTGACGGCCCTGCAACGGCAGCAGCGTGCCGCCGTGCACCGGCAGACCTCCTTCGGCCCGCTGCTGTGGCTCTCCTGGACCGCCACCCTGCTGCTGACCCTGGCCCTCGGCGCCGCGCTGGTGGAGACGCAGCTCTTCCTCCGCCGCCGCTTCCGGCGCCGCTACAACCGTCACCTGCTGGCGGCCGGAGCCCTCTCGCTGGCCCTGGTGGCCACCGCCGTGCTGTTCACGCTGTGGACGCAGCACGGAATGGCGGACACCCGCACCCTGCTCGACCGCCGGCTCACCGGTCGGCACATCCCCGACGCGGGGCGGCAGACCGCCTCGTACCTGCGGCACACCGGCTTCCGCGCGGCGGCGGCGGTGTGGATCCTGATCGGAGGCATCCTGCTCATGGCCCTCGCCGAGACGGGACTGCGGCGGCACCTCGACGACTACCGGTTCAGGCCCCGGTGAGCGCGCACCGGAGCGCTCCCGCGCCCGCCGCCGCCCCCGGGCCGCCGCCCCGCCCCACCCGCCGCCTGGTCCGCACCGTGACCGTGGTGGCGAGCTGCCTGGCCGTCCTGGCGGCGGCCGTCGTGGTGGGCGTACGCGTCCTCGGGCAGGAGCCGGCCGTCACCCTGCTGGCCAACTGGACCGGCCACGACGAACAGAACTTCCGGAAGGCGGTGATCGAACCGTTCGAACGCAAGTACCACATCCGGGTCGACTACCAGGGCAGCTCCGCGGAGAGCCAGGTCCTGGGCGCCGACGTGGAGGCCGGGACGCCGCCCGACGTGGTGGTGCTGACCGGTCCCGGCGAACTCGCCCAGTACGCACGGCAGGAGCAGCTCGCCCCCCTGGAGGACCTCATCACGCGCGACGACTTCGGCCCGTCCTGGGCCACTCCGCTCGCGGACGGGCACGTGTACTGGTTCCCGCTCAAGGCCGACGTGAAGAGCATCGTCTGGTACCCGGACGGTGTCGGTCCGCAGCAGCGCAGGAAGGCGGCGCACCGGCCGGCCGAGTGGTGTGTGGGCATGAACTCCGGCGCCACCAGCGGCTGGCCCGGCACCGACTGGATCGAGGACATCCTGCTGCAGCAGTCCGGCCCGCGGGTGTACGCGCGATGGGCGCGCGGCGATCTGCCCTGGCAGTCCAAGCAGGTGGAGCGGGCGTTCGACACCTGGCGCGGCCTGGTCGGCGGCGGAGGCGACCGGGACCTCGTCCGGCGGGCCCTGACGACCCCGTACCTGGAGGCGTCGGAACCGGTCACCGACAGCCCGCGGGGCTGCACGCTGGAGCACCAGGCGTCGTTCATCCGCACCCAGGAGTCCTGGAGACGCGTCCACGGCGACTACGAGCCCTCCGGCCGGCTGATCCCCGGGGCCACCGCCACCGGGGCGTGGGAGGTCTCCGGGGACCTGGTCGCCCTGCTGCACAGCACCCCGCAGGCGAAGCGGCTGATCCGTCACCTCGCCTCCGCAGGGGCCCAACGCGCCTGGAACGCCAGCGAGTCCGGCTTCTCCGTGCACGCCGACGCCCAGCCCGCCCCCGGCGCCGCCGGCTCCGCCTGGCACCGGTCCCTCGCCGCCACGCTCCTGGACGAGGAGGCGGTGCACTGCTTCGACGCCTCCGACGCGATGCCGCCCTCGGTGCGCGACGCGTTCGCCGAGGCGACCATCGAGTTCCTCGCCCACCCCGCCCACGTGAAGACCCTGCTGCGCTCCCTGGACACCCTCAGCGACACCCCGGGACTGACCTGGGTGCCGTCGGTGTGCGACGGCACACCGTGAACCGGCCGCGTGCCGCGCGGGGGAGACGCGGGCGAAGCGGTGGAGAGGGGGCGGGCGGTGGAGAGGGGGCGTTGCGGGCCGCTCGTGGTGGCTCGCAACGCCCCCCGGCAATCACCCGAGCAGTGCTCGGGAAGTCCTCCCGGTCACGAGCCGACCTGCGCGGCCACCAGGTTCGAGAAGGTGGTCAGCCGGGTGTAGACACCCGGGTACCCGGCCTCCGCGCACCCCTCGCCCCAGGAAGTGATCCCTGCCAGGACGCCCCCGATGAGCAGGGGACCGCCGCTGTCGCCCTGGCAGGTGTCCACGCCGCCGGACGTGTATCCGGCGCAGACCATGTCGGACTGGACGAAGTCCGAACCGTAGGAGGAACGGCAGCTGGAGTCGGACACGATCGGGACGGTCGCGGTCCGCAGCTGGTTGGAGGAGCTGCCGTTCTCCCGGGTGGTGCCCCAGCCGAGGATCCGGGCCGAGGTGCCGGCCGCGTACACCCCCGTCTGGGAGGAGGAGACGTACGGCGCCGCGGTGTACGGCATCGCCGTCGACAGGGTCAGCACGGCCACGTCGTCGCCGTCGGTGGCGTCCGTGTAGTCCGGGTCGATCCAGATCTTGCTGACCTTGCTCACCGTGCCGTCGGTGCCGTTCAGGTAGGTCCGGCCGCCGACCACGCGGACGCTGCCGGTGGTCTCGCCGACCATGCAGTGCGCGGCCGTCACGACCTTCTTCGCCGCCACGAGGGTGCCGCCGCAGAACTGGTCACCGGACGCGTCGGTGATCTGCATCATGAAGGGGTACGCCGTGGTGGTGGTGGTCGTCCCGCCGACGATGGGCTGGGGGGCGGCGCTCGCCGCGGGGGAGACGAGCAGCGCGGTCGCCGCCGCGGCGGCGGTGGCCACCAGGGTCGCGGCGGTCTTTCTGGCACGTGTGAGCCCGGACATGAGTCTCCTCGGTGGGGGTTGCACCGGTGGGGGGTCGCGCGGGTGTCGGGGGCGGGGCGGAGGTCCCTCCTGTCCGGGCACGGTCGGGTGCCCGGGGGAGGGACCGACCCCCGTGTGCCCGGGCGAGCGGCACGCCCTTCACGCTAGGACCCGGAACCCTCGGCTCCCAATGAGGGAACCCCCTAGGGGGTCGGGTGAGGGAAAACCCTCGGTCCGGTTCAGTTAACAAGAGCGGCGCTCAGGGTGCGCGGTGAGCCGCCGCCAATCGGACGATGTCCACACGCGATCGGATCCCCAGCTTGCGATAGACGCGTGTGAGGGTCGCCTCCACCGTCTTCACGCTGATGAACAGCCGGGCGGCGATCTCCCGGTTGGTCGCCCCCTCCATGACCAGCGCGGCGACCTGACGCTCCGTCGCCGCGAGCACGTCCAGGGCGTCCGGCCGGGACGGCGCCGCCGGCGCCGGCGGCGGCTCCGGGGCGGCCAGGGCTTCGTCCACCTGGCGCAGCCAGGGCAGCGCCCGGCAGCGCCGGAACATCCGGGCGGCCTCCTCGAAGGCCGCCGCTCCCGGCCGCCTGCCGAGCAGCCGGGCCCGCGCGAACGCGGCCCGCGCCTCCTCCAGTCCGTAGCCCAACTGGCCCAGCCGGTCCTGAGCGGACGTCAGCTGGGCCAGCGCCGCCTCCCGGTCGCCCCGGGCGGCGCGCACCAGGGCCTCGGACCGGTCCAGGACGGCGAGGACGCTCTGGCGGCCGAGCCGCAGCGCGTGCGCCCGGCTGACGTCGATGACGTCCTGCGCCTCGAGCGGTTCACCGATCCGGACCAGCGCCTCGGCCAGATCGCCCTGCCAGCGGCCGCGGGCCGGGTCGGTGATGCCGAGGCCCAGCTCCAGCCGGCGCACCCGGCGCAGCGAGCGCACGGTGCCCGCCGGGTCCCCGGCCACCAGCTGCGCGTGGCCGAGAGCGCCCAGGGCCCGGGAGAGGTACATCTGGTCGCCGTCCTCCTCGGCGTGCTCCACCGCCTCCCGGGCGAGGGCCAGCGCCCGGTCCACATCGCCGCCGGAGGCCTCCGCGAGCGAGGTGAGCATCGCCGAGGCGGTCTCCCCGATGCCGGAGTCCCGTGCGAGCCGCAGGCCCTCGCGGGCCAGGTCGAGAGCGCGCCCGCAGTGCCCGGCGCGCAGTTCGGTCTCGGCGAGACCGCGCAGGAAGTGCACCTCGCTCTCCACCGAGCCGCGCCGGCGCACCTCGCGCAGCAGCGCGGTCACCGTGGTCCGGGCCTCGGCCAGCCGGTCGCCCATGACCAGCCAGCGGAACCGGGCGCTGCCCGCGCCGTTGTGGTGGCAGGCCACCCGCGGGTCCTGGGGTTCCGTCAGGGCCCGCTTGATGGTGCGGGGCGCCTCCGGATGGCCCATCAGGGTCTCGGTCTGCGCCTGGAAGGCGAGGGAGAGCAGTTCGGTGCGCCGGTCGCCGCCGCGCGCGGCCAGCTCGGCGGCGTGCGCGGCGGCCTCCCGGGCCTCGGTGAAGTCGCCCTCCACGATCAGCGCGCGCCAGGCCAGCTGGTAGTGGACGAGGGCCAGCAGCCGCGGGTCGTCGCCGGCGTCGGCGAGGGCCTGCGGGAAGACGGCGTCCACCTCGGCCATGGTGTGGCCGGCGGTGTCGATGACGACGATCCAGGCCCGCACCCGGTCGGCGGGCACGGTCGCCCGGGTCAGCACCTCACGGGCGATGTCCCGGGCCAGGTCGACCTCGCCTGCGGTGATCGCGTCCTCCGCGGCCGTCAGCCGGCGCTCCTGCGGGCTCGGGACGCCGTCGGCCGGGGTGTGCCGGGCGGCGAGCAGCCCGAGCTGGGCGGCCACGGAGGGCGCTCCCCGGTCCCGGGCCAGGGCCGCGGCCTCGGCGAGCCGGGCGGCGACCTCGGGGTCGGCGCCGGTGGTGGCCAGGGCCAGGTGCCGGGCCCGTTCGATCGGGTCGGAGGCGGCGGTGGACAGCGCCGCGTGCACGGCCCGCCGCTCGTGGGCGGGGGCCTCCGCGTACAGCGCGGCGGAGATCAGCGGGTGCGCGAACCGTACGGCCGGGGCGTCGGGCTCGGTGGCCAGCAGCCCGAGTTCGGCGGCCTGGGCGCACTCCGCCTCGGCGTTCACCCGGCCGGCCACGTGCAGCAGCGCCGGGGTGGGCCGGGCGCCGGCGCTGGCCACCAGCAGGGTGCGGCGGGCCTCCACCGACAGCATGTCCAGGCGGCTGAGCACCAGGGCGCGCAGCGAGGTCGGCACCGGCAGCGGCTCGCCGGGCCGGGGCGGGGTGGGGCTCTCGGCGAGGGCGCGGCCCAGTTCCAGGGCGAACAGCGGGTTGCCGCCGCTGGTGCGGTGGATGTCGCGGACCGTGGAGCGGGGCAGGCCGCCGTGGCCGCGGTGCTCCAGCAGCCGGGCGACCTGGGGGCGGGAGAGCGGGCCGAGCCGGACCGCGAGGGTGTCCGGCGGGCAGGAGCGCAGGTGCCGGTCGTACTCCTGGCTGTGCTGTCCTTCCGTGCGCACCGCGCACAGCAGGTGCACGGCGGTGCCCTCCAGGCGCCGGGCGGCGAACCCCAGCAGTTCGGCGCTGGCCGGGTCGAGCCACTGCAGGTCGTCGGCGACCACCAGGACGGGCCCGCGGTCGGCCAGGGTGCGCAGCGTGGAGAGCACCGCCAGGCGCAGGGCGAGGCCGTCGCGCCGGAGGCTGGACTCGCCGCGGCCGGTGAGCGCCGACTCCAGGGCGGTGCGCTGGGCGGAGGGCAGCCGCGGGGCGACGTCGTCGAGGACCAGGCCGAACAGGTCGGCGAGGGCCAGGAAGGGCAGATGGGATTCGGACTCCGTCGCCGAACAGCGCAACACCCTGCGCCCGGTGGCGCCGTATTCCTCGGCCAATGCCCGCAGGACCGTCGATTTCCCTATTCCGGCGGGACCGTGGAGCAGCACACTGGCCCCCATGGCGAGTTGCTCACGGGCGCCGGCGAACAGCTCCTCGCGGCCGATGACCAGGTCGGGGCGGCACCTGGCAGGCTCCTGGAAGTCCCGTCGCACGGTCACCGCTCCCCTCGTGTGTCGTGTCCGGGCCAAATACTAGGCACGGATCCCTGAAATGCGGACGGAAGCCGTGGTGAGGAATACGACAGACGGCCGGGCGGCGGGAACGACAAAGCGCCGCCGTGTGAATGGCGGGTTTCCGCACCCGCCTTCGCGCTACGGCAGCAGCCCTGCCCTGCGGGCCGCGGTCACCGCCTCTCCTCGCGTGTGCGCGCCCAGCTTCCGCATCGCGGAGCGCAGATAGCCCTTGACCGTCTCCGGGCTCAGGCCGAGCCGCTCGGCCACCGCCGCGTTGGTGGCCCCGGCCGCCACCCAGGACAGCACGTCCAGCTCACGCGGCGCCAGGGTCGCGTCCCCGGCCCGCGCCGGCGCGGTCAGCAGCCCGCACGCGGCCAGCAGCTCCGCCCGCAGTTCCGGGTCGGCGATCCGGGGGGCCAGCGCCCGCAGCGCCGCGTGCGCCTCGCGCACCTGCTCCCACGCGGCGCCGCCGGTGTCCCGGGCGGCGCCGCCCGGCTCCGGCCGGGCCGCCGCCAGCAGCCCCCGCGCCTCGTCCCGCACCACCAGTGCCTGCTCCACGTCCCGCGCCGCGGCCACGGCCGCGCCCAGCGTGCGGTCGCCGAGCGGCTGGGCCGAGCGCAGCGCCCCGTACAGCACCCCGCGCACCCGGCGCCGCACCACCACCGGGACCGCGAGCACCGCGCGGATGCCCTCGGCCGCCACCGGGGCGTCGTACTCGTGGCTGATCTGGCGGGAGCTGGAGTAGTCCGTCACCGCGCACGGCCGGGCCAGCGCCACCGCCTTCCCGCCGAGTCCGCTGCCGGAGGTCACCGCGAGCGAACGCAGCGCGGCCGTGGCCGTGCCGCTCAGCTCGCTGATCCGGATCTGCGGGCGCCCGGGATCGACCAGCCCGCCGAAGGCGACCGGAAGCCCGGTCGCACGCCGCAGCCGGGCCAGCGCGCCGCCGATCTCCACTGCGCCCACCGCGTCCGCCGTCACCTGTCCGCCCTTTCGGCCGCCCACACCCCCGTTCGGGGGTAGTGAGACCCGCATCACGGATTAGACGATGCCAGAGAGCCGCCCGGCAATGGTCCGGTACCGAGGAGGACAGATGACGACGGCGACCGACGCCTTCAGGAGTGCGCGGGACTTCCTGCTGGAACACCGCGAGGACTACGCCACCGCCTACGAGGGCTTCCGCTGGCCCCGGCCCGCGCGTTTCAACTGGGCGCTGGACTGGTTCGACGTGATCGCCGCGGGCAACGACCGCACGGCCCTGCACATCGTCGAGGAGGACGGCACCCGGACCCGGCTGTCCTTCGCCGAGCTGGCCGAACGGTCCAACCGGGTGGCCCGCCGGCTGCGCGAGCGCGGGGTCGCGGCCGAGGACCGCATCCTCGTGATGCTCGGCAACCAGGCCGAACTGTGGGAGACGGCCCTGGCCGCGATGAAGCTGCGCGCGGTCGTCATCCCGGCCACCCCGCTGCTCGGCCCCGCCGACCTGCGCGACCGCGTCGACCGGGGCCGGGTGCGGCACGTGATCGTCCGGGCGGAGGACACCGCCAAGTTCGCCGAGGTGCCCGGCGCCTACACCCGGATCTCGGTCGGCGGCCTGCCGGAGGAGGGCTGGGAGCCGTACGAGGACGCGTACACGGCCCCCGCCGAGTTCCTCCCTGACGGCCCCACCCTGGCCGACGACCCGCTGATGCTGTACTTCACCTCGGGGACGACCGCCCGCCCCAAGCTGGTCGAGCACACCCACACCTCGTACCCGATCGGGCACCTGGCCACCATGTACTGGATCGGGCTCCTCCCCGGCGACGTCCACCTGAACATCTCCTCGCCCGGCTGGGCCAAGCACGCCTGGTCCAATCTGTTCGCCCCGTGGAACGCGGAGGCGACCGTTTTCGTCTTCAACTACACCCGCTTCGACGCGGCGCGGCTGATGACCGAGATGGACCGGGCCGGCGTCACCACCTTCTGCGCCCCGCCGACCGTGTGGCGCATGCTCATCCAGGCCGACCTCGGCCAGCTCCGCACCCCGCCCCGCGAGGCGGTCGCCGCCGGGGAACCGCTCAACCCGGAGGTCATCGAGCGGGTCCGGCGGGCCTGGGGCGTCACCGTCCGGGACGGCTTCGGGCAGACCGAGACCGCCGTGCAGGTCTCCAACAGCCCCGGCCAGCGGCTGAAGACCGGAGCGATGGGCCGCCCCAGCCCCGGTTTCCGGGTGGAGCTCCTCGACCCGGTCTCCGGCGCGCCCGGCGCCGCCGAGGGCGAGATCGCCCTCGACCTGTCCGAGCGGCCGGTCGGCCTCATGGCCGGCTACCACGGCGACCCCGACCGGACGGCCCAGGTCATGGCGGGCGGCTACTACCGCACCGGGGACATCGCCTCCAGGGACGAGGAGGGGTACCTCACCTACGTCGGGCGGAGCGACGACGTCTTCAAGGCCTCCGACTACAAGGTCAGCCCGTTCGAGCTGGAGAGCGCGCTGCTGGAGCACGAGGCGGTGGCCGAGGCGGCGGTCGTGCCCGCCCCGGACGAACTGCGGCTCGCCGTGCCGAAGGCGTACGTCGTGCTCGCCGAGGGCTGGAAGCCCGGACCCGAGGCGGCGAAGGCGATCTTCGAGCACTCCCGTGCGGTGCTCGCACCCTACAAGCGCATCCGGCGGCTGGAGTTCGGCGCGCTGCCCAAGACCGTGTCCGGCAAGATCCGCCGGATCGAGCTGCGCGAGGCCACCGCCCGGGGATCGCAGAACGAGTACCGCGAGGAGGACTTCCGGTGACACCGCACCTGTCGTACGCGCACGGGACGAGTCCGACCGCCCTGCTGGGCGACACCATCGGCGCCGACCTGGACCGGACCGTGGCGAAGTGGCCCGACCGCGAGGCGCTGGTCGACGTGCCGTCGGGGCGGCGCTGGACGTACGCCGAATTCGGCGCGGCCGTCGACGAACTGGCCCGGGCCCTGGTGGCCGCCGGCGTCGCCCAGGGGGACCGGGTGGGCATCTGGGCGGTCAACTGCCCCGAGTGGGTGCTGGTCCAGTACGCCACCGCCCGGATCGGCGCGATCATGGTCAACATCAACCCGGCCTACCGCACCCACGAGGTCGAGTACGTCCTGCGCCAGGCGGGCGTGCGCCTGCTCTTCTCGTCCCTCCGCCACAGGACGAGCGACTACCGGGCGATGGTCGAGCAGGTCCGGGACAGGTGCCCCGAGCTGCGCGAGGTCGTGTACATCGGCGACCCCAGCTGGCAGGCGCTGCTCGGGCGGGCGGTCCCCGACCTGCCCCGCACGGAGCTGTCCTGCGACGACCCCGTCAACATCCAGTACACCTCGGGCACCACCGGCTTCCCGAAGGGAGCCACCCTCTCCCACCACAACATCCTCAACAACGGCTACTTCGTGGGGGAGGCGATCGCCTACACGGAACAGGACCGCATCTGCATCCCCGTCCCCTTCTACCACTGCTTCGGCATGGTCATGGGCAACCTGGCGGCCACCTCGCACGGCGCCTGCATGGTCATCCCGGCTCCGTCCTTCGACCCGGAGGCCACCCTTGCGGCCGTGCAGCAGGAGCGCTGCACGTCCCTGTACGGCGTCCCGACCATGTTCATCGCCGAGCTGAACCTCCCCGGCTTCGCCTCCTACGACCTGTCCTCGCTGCGCACCGGCATCATGGCCGGCTCCCCCTGCCCGGTGGAGGTGATGAAACGGGTCGTCGCCGAGATGCACATGGAGCAGGTGTCCATCTGCTACGGCATGACGGAGACGTCCCCCGTGTCGCTGCAGACGCGGATCGAGGACGACCTGGAGCACCGCACCGGCACCGTCGGCCGCGTCCTGCCCCACCTGGAGGTCAAGATCGTCGACCCGGCCACCGGGGCGACCCGGCCCCGCGGCGAGGCGGGCGAGCTGTGCACCCGCGGCTACAGCGTGATGCTCGGCTACTGGAACGAACCGGAGAAGACCGCCGAGGCGATCGACGCGGCTCGCTGGATGCACACCGGGGACCTCGCGGTGATGCGCGAGGACGGGTACGTGGAGATCGTCGGCCGGATCAAGGACATGATCATCCGGGGTGGCGAGAACATCTACCCGCGGGAGATCGAGGAGTTCCTCTACTCCCACCCCAGGATCCGGGACGTCCAGGTCGTCGGCGTGCCGCACGAGCGGTACGGCGAGGAGGTGCTCGCCTGCGTCATCCCGGCCGACCCCGCCGACCCGCTCACGCTGGAGGAGCTGCGCTCCTTCTGCGCCGACCGGCTCGCGCACTACAAGATCCCGAGCCGCCTGCAGATCCTCGACGCCTTCCCGATGACGGTGTCGGGGAAGGTGCGGAAGGTGGAACTGCGGGAGCGGTACGGGCGGTGACCGCCCCTCGGCGCCGTGCCGGCGGCTCGGCCCGGCGTCCGGGCGCCGTCCGCCGAGCCGTGGCGGGGTGCGCGGGGCGGGCCGGGGCTACAGCCCGTGCCGGGACAGGCCCGGCCAGTCGTCCGGGCCGCCGCCCTGCCACTCGACCAGGTCGCTCTCCTCGACCTCGACCCGGTCGTGATCGGCCAGCCGCAGGATCTCCACGACGTCGTCCAGGTGCGAGGCGAGCCCCAGCACGGCCTCGCCCTCGGTGACGCGCCGGGAGCCGTCCAGGGCGGGCGGGTGGACCACGATGTGCGGGTGCGGCGTCGGATCGCCCATGCCTTCAGCGTGCTGCGGATCCTGGGTGCGCGCACCCCGGGCCGCCGGCGGCCGGCCGCGGGACCGGTGCCCCGCGCAGCGTCGGGCGCGTTTCGATGGCCGGTTCGGTTCACGACCGAGCCCTGCGACCTGGACGAGGCGCCCGGGCACGCCCCGGCGGCGCGGGAGGTCGTG
Organism: Streptomyces sp. NPDC006193; assembly: GCF_040613915.1. Classification (NCBI taxonomy): domain Bacteria; kingdom Bacillati; phylum Actinomycetota; class Actinomycetes; order Kitasatosporales; family Streptomycetaceae; genus Streptomyces; species Streptomyces sp. NPDC006193. Next base: position 147,194 of record NZ_JBEXTB010000001.1, on the reverse strand, counting down.
CGGTCGGCCGGACCGGACGCCGCCGGCGCCGGCCCCTTCGGGAACACCGCCGGGGGCTGAGCGCGACGAGCCGAACGGCGTGGCCGCGGCGACGGCCTGCCCCGCAGGGCGGCACGCGCAGGGCCGGCGGGACTACAGGCCGAGCGGGCCGAGGTCCGCCGCCAGCTCCTTGAACACCTCCCGCGGATCGGCGAGCAGCTTGCGCTCCTTCAGGTCCAGCATCCCGCCCACCGCGGTGATCTCCGCCGCCAGGGTGCCGTCGGCCTTGCGGATCTCCTGCCGGATCCGGAACGTCTTGCCGGTGCCCCACTCGAACGCACAGGTGACGTCGGCCTCGTCGCCGGCGAGCAGCTCCCGCAGGTAGCGGATCGTGGTCTCCAGCGCCACCGGGCCCACGCCCGCGCCGACCAGCCGCGCCTGGCTCACCCCGGCCGCCTGCAACAGCGACCAGCGGGCGTGCTCCGCGTAGTTGAGGTACACGGCCTGGTTGAGATGCCCCTGCACATCGGTCTCGTAGCCCCGGACGGTCACCCGCACGGAAAACGGTTCGGTCACTGCCGGCCCTCCTCGCGACTCCCACTCCGACGCACCGATCCTGGCACGCCGGTCACACCCGCCGCGGCGAGGCCAGCAGATAGCGCACCCGCGTCCGCGGCTCGGTGTGCTCGCCCGTCTGCCAGCCGGCCCGCTCCAGCGTGCCCGCGCAGTCCGCCAGCGTCTCCGCGTCCGGCGCGTACACCGCGACCGCCTCCGGCTGCGGGGTCGCCCGCACCCGGTAGCCGTCCGCGTCCCCTCCCGCCGGTCGGTGCCCGGCCGCCTCCAGGGCGAGCGCGGCGGCCCGCACCAGATGCGTGCGCTCCCAGCCGCACGGCCGGTTTACGGCCCCGTCCGGATTCGTCATCCGGCGCAGCTCCAGCAGCCCCTGCCAGGCGCTGTGCACCTCGCGCCGCCGGTCCGGGCCGGACGCGGGCGGCGCCTCCTCGCCGCCGACGCGCGCCGCGAACACCCCGGTGTCCGCCGCGGGCCCGGCCGGCGCCTCGGGGGCCGTCTCCCGCACGCGGTGGCCGGCCGGGGTGAGGAAGTGGTCGTGCGGCGGCCGAGGATGCCGGAAGGCCAGCCCCCGCTTCACCAGCGCGGCCAGCTGCGCCTCCGTGCCGCGCAGCCGGCCGGTGACCGGATCGGCGGCCTCGATCACCCGCCGCTGTGCGGCGGTCGGCGGTCGGGTCACGGGCTGCTCCTTCCGGCGCCGGCCGGGCGTACGGGCCGCGACGGAAGGCGGCTCCCTTCGCAGGGTACGCACCGGGTCCGACAACGCCCGGCGCCGCGAGCCGACGGGCCGGCGCCGCACGCGGGCCGCCGGCGGCGGGCGGTGACCGAGCCGTCCCCCGTCGCCGCTTGCCGTCACCCCTGTGGGCGGATGTTCCATCCGGCCACCACCGGCCGCCCGTGCTCCGTGCCCAGGCGGCACAGCGTGCCCGTCGCGAGCTGGAAGAGCGCGCCCTGCTGCGGCGGGAGGCCCAGACGGCGGGCGGTGAGGACGCGGAGGAAGTGGCCGTGGGCGATCAGGACGACGGCCCCCCCGGTGTCGGCGACAGCGGCTTCGGCCTTGGCCAGCACCCGGTCGGCGCGCTCACCGACCTGCTCCGCGGTCTCGCCCGGGTGGTCCGGCGGGCCGGGCGCGACCCCGTCCGTGAACAGGAACCAGCCGGGCCGCTCGCGCTGGATCTCGGCGGTGGTCACGCCCTCGTACCCGCCGTAGTCCCACTCGCGCAGGTCGGCGTCGACCCGCGCGTCCGGGACGCCGATGAGCCGGGCCGTCTCCCGGGCCCGCTGCAGGGGGCTGACGAACGCCGCCCCGATCCGGTGCGAGCGGATCAACGGGACCAGCCGGCGCGCTTCGTCCCGCCCGCGCTCGGTGAGGGGTATGTCGGTCGAGCCGGTGTGCCGCCCGGACCGCGACCATTCGGTCTCACCGTGCCGGACGAGAAGGAGATCACCCATGACCGTACCGTGTCACGAAGCCGCGGCCGCGCGCAGCACCGCCCCCGCCGGGCGGACCGGTCGCGCCGCTGTGCCCGGGGGCGCCGTCGGGGAGGAGACGGGCGCGGGCTACTGGCGGTACCCGCCGAGGAAGCGCCCGATCCGGCCGATCGCGGCCTCCAGGTCGTCGGCGTGCGGCAGCGTGAGGATGCGGAAGTGGTCGGGGCGGGGCCAGTTGAAGCCGGTGCCCTGGACGACCTGGATCTTCTCGCGCAGCAGCAGGTCCAGGACGAACCGCTCGTCGTCGTGGATGCGGTGCACCTTGGGGTCGAGGCGCGGGAAGGCGTACAGCGCGCCCTTGGGTTTGACGCAGGACACGCCGGGGATCTCGTTCAGCCTCTCCCAGGCCACGGTCCGCTGCTCGTGCAGCCGGCCGCCGGGCACGGTGAGGTCGCGGATGGACTGGCGTCCGCCGAGGGCGGCCTGGATGGCGTACTGGGCGGGCGCGTTGGCGCACAGCCGCATGGAGGCCAGCATGGTCAGGCCCTCCAGGTAGTCCTTCGCGTGCTGCTTCGGTCCGGTGACCACCAGCCAGCCGGAGCGGAAGCCCGCCACCCGGTAGGTCTTGGACAGGCCGCAGAAGGTGAGGACGACCAGGTCGGGGGCGAGCGCGGCGGCCGAGTGGTGGACGGCGTCGTCGTACAGGATCTGGTCGTAGATCTCGTCGGCGAACACCATCAGGCCGTGCCGGCGGGCGAGGTCGAGGATGCCCTCGACGACCTCCTTCGGGTACACCGCGCCGGTCGGGTTGTTGGGGTTGATGAGGACCACGGCCTTGGTGCGGTCCGTGATCTTCGACGCCAGGTCGGCCAGGTCCGGGTTCCAGTCGGCCTGTTCGTCGCAGAGGTAGTGCACGGCCTTGCCGCCGGCCAGGGTGGTGACCGCCGTCCAGAGGGGGAAGTCCGGGGCGGGGACGAGGATCTCGTCACCGTCCTCGACCAGGGCCTGCACCGCCATGGAGACCAGCTCCGAGACGCCGTTGCCGAGGTAGACGTCGTCCACGCCGACGTCGAGGCCGAGGGCCTGGTAGCGCTGGGCCACCGCCCGGCGGGCGGAGAGGACGCCGCGGGAGTCCGTGTAGCCGTGCGCCTGCGGCAGCATCCGGATCATGTCCTGGAGGATCTCCTCGGGCGCCTCGAAGCCGAAGGCCGCGGGGTTGCCGGTGTTCAGGCGCAGCACGCTGTGCCCCGCCTCCTCCAGCGCGTTGGCGTGCTCGATCACCGGGCCGCGGATCTCGTAGCACACCTCGCTGAGCTTGTTCGACTGCCGGAACTCCATGCACCCCTCCGGGAACTCGTGATGCTTGGTTTTACCAAGTAGGAGCTTGGAAAGTCCAACAACGTGTCTAGACTGCGTGCCATGCCACCACGCCGAAGCTACGACCAGTACTGCTCCGCAGCCCGCGCGCTCGACCTCGTCGGCGACCGCTGGACCCTGCTGATCGTCCGGGAGCTGCTCGCCGGCCCCCGCCGCTACACGGACCTGCACGCGGACCTGCCCGGCGTGAGCACGGACGTCCTCGCCTCCCGGCTGAAGGACATGGAGCGGGACGGTCTCACCACCCGGCGGCGGCTGCCCCCGCCCGGCGCGGCGTACGTGTACGAACTGACCGCCCGCGGAAGAGAGTTGCTGCCCGTGCTGCAGGCGCTCGGGAAGTGGGGCGAAGGCGAGCTGGGGGAGCGGCGGCCCACCGACGCGGTCCGCGCGCACTGGTTCGCCCTGCCGCTGCTGCGCGCGCTGGAGGGCGAGGGGCTCGTCGAGGTGGGCCTGGAGGAGGGCGAGTTCCACCTCCGCGTCGGCTCCGAGGAGGGAGCGGCGTACGGCGACGGGCCCGCACCCGGCGAGGCCGGCGCGCGGCTGGTGATGGACGCGGCCACCTGCGAGGCCGTCGCCCGCGGGGAACTGGCCCTGCGGGAAGCGGTACGGGCCGGGCGGGTGACGGTCACCGGGGACGGCACACCGGCCAAGGCCCTGCGGGAAGCCTGAATTCCGCCGGGCGCCCGGCTCCGGCACGCGGGACTCAGGACGCGGCTGCCGGCGGAGGTGTCCGGGGGCGGGTCCGGCGCCGACAGCCCCGCGCCGCCGCCGACCCCGCGCCGGGACCCGCAGGCGGTGAGGGCGCGGTCGCCCAGGCGGGGAAGGCAGGGGGCCGCGGGCGGCGCATCGGCGGCAGTCCCGACGCGGCGTGCGGTGTGCGCGATCGGTTCGCCGGACGGCCGTATCGCGGCTTGCCGCCCGGTGGGGCGTGGGGAGGGCCCAGCGGGGCAGCCGGGTGCGGCCCTGTCGTCGCCCGTTGGTGGCGGTGCGGCCGCATCCTCGCCTCGGCCACGTGGAGGAGGGCGAGGGGGGAGGGCGAAGGGGCAGGCCCGCCCACCGGCGGGCCTGCCCCTTCGGCAGGTTCAGGCGTTCGGCGGCACCCGGGGCGGGCGTCCCGACCCGCGTGTCAGGGCGTAGCCGCCGATGCCGGCCAGCGCGGCGAGCACTCCGCCGATCCCCGTCCACACCCAGCGGTCGGACCACCAGCCGGAGGACCAGCCGTCGTCCCGGCCGAAGCTGGACAGCACCGCCGTCCTCGCGTCGTCCTCGTCGCCCTCGGGCGCCACGGCGATCCCGGGGACGAGCGGCTTGCCCAGCGAGCCGTCGGCCGCCGCCGCTCCGCCGACGTCCTCGGCGTCGACCCGCACGTCCGCGCCGACCGGCTGGCCGAGGTCGGAGGCGCCGAGGCCCACCACGGTCAGCCGGACGTAGTACGTGCCCGGCAGCGGGTCATTGGCCCACGGCTCGGCCCAGCCGCGCACCGTGCGCAGCACACAGGCCAGCTCGACCGACGCGGCGCCCTGCGAGACGGTGCGGGTCTGGGCGCCGTACTGGCAGGCCTGCCGGCGCCGCAGTCCGTCGTACACGTCGAGCTGCCAGGTCTGGGAGCCGTGCCTGCCGGGGAGCTTGACCGTCGCCCTGACGGTGGGGCGCTGCCCGGTGTCCGCCGGGAACGACCAGTACAGGTAGTCGCCGGTGGAGCCGGACGCGGTGGCCCGCTGCCCCTGTTCGATCTCCGTCGCCGTACGGAAGGAGGTGCCCGCCCGGGTGGGCGCGTCGCCGTCGCCGGAGGCGCCCGGGGACGGGGAGGAATCGGCGGCGGCCGGCCCCGCGGCCAGCCCCAGCGCCAGCAGTGCGGCGCCCAACGCTGAAGTGATGCGCATCAGTTCGTCCTCCAGACCGCGACCCGCCAGCGTGACAGCCAGCCCCACAGCAGACCGGCGAGGAAGCCGGCCAGCACCAGTGCGCCCAGCAGCCACCAGCCGCGTCCGAGCCCGAAGGAGGCCACGTCGTGGTGGCCCGACGGCCCGTCCACGACGTCGACGGTCAGCTCCAGCGGCAGGCCCGGCGTGGTCTTCACGCCCGCGGCTGCCGAGAAGGAGTTGGTGACCTGCAGGCACACCGTCTCCGCCGCGGCGGTCTCGTCCTCGCTCTCCCGCTTCGGGTAGCGCAGCCCGGTGGAGACGACGTCCGTGCGGCCGGTGCCGGCGGCCTCGCCGCGCACGATCTCCCGCCCGTGCACGGTCACCGCCCGCAGCAGCACGCCGTAGTCGGGGTGGACGGCCCGGTCGGCCGCCACGCTCACCGAGGCGCGCAGCTCCTGGCCCGGCTCGACGGCCACCTTGTACCAGCGCTGCTGCCCGAACTCCTCGCGGTCGGTGTAGAGACCGGACTTGAGCGTCGGCGCCTCGGCACACCGCTGGGCGCCCTCGGCCGCCACCGGCGTCACCACCGGATCGGCCGCCCGGTCGACCAGTTCGCCGACCCGGTCGGAGAGTTCCTCCTTGTGCCGCACGTCGGTGTAGGTGCCGCCGGTCGCGTCGGCGATGCAGCTGAGCTGGTCGCGGGTCTTGGCGTCCGGCACCAGGCCGAGGGTGTCGATGGTCAGCCCGATGCCCTTGGCGGCTATCTCGCGGGCCACCTCGCACGGGTCCAGCGGCTGGCAGGTGTCCTCGCCGTCGCTGATCAGGACGATGCGGCGGGTGCCGGAACCGCCGTCCAGGTCGTGCGCCGCCTTCAGCAGCGCGGGCCCGATCGGTGTCCAGCCGGTCGGCGCCAGTGTGGCCACGGCCGCCTTGGCCTCGGTCCGGTCCAGCGGGCCGACCGGGTAGAGCTGCTCGGTGTCCTTGCAGCCCGTCCTGCGGTCGTCGCCGCGGTAGTTGGCGCCGAGCGTGCGGATGCCGAGCCGGACCTCCTCGGGGGTGGCGTCGAGCACCTCGTTGAACGCCTGCTTCGCCGCGGCCATCCGGGTGCCGCCGTCGATGTCGCGGGCGCGCATGGAACCGCTGACGTCCAGCACCAGTTCGACCTTCGGAGCGGTCTGGTCCGTCTCGTCGGCGGCCGCTGCGGCGGGGAACGCGAGCCCGGCCGCCAGAGCGGCGAGCAGAGCACAGACCCCCGCCGCCGACCGTTGTCTTCTGATCATCGCCGGATCCTATTGACCGGACCGGCCGGGCTCCAAAACGAGCGGGTTCGGCAGCGCGGTCCACTGGTCGCCCGGGACGCCGGGGGACAGGCGCATCAGCGTCAGCGCCTTCGCGGGCACCGGACCGCGGCGCAGGGCCGCCAGGTCGGGGGTGTCCGGCAGGTCCGGCAGGGCGGCGGCCAGCGCCGCCCCGAGCGCCGGCCCGGAACCCGCCGTGCCGGCCAGCGCGCCCGCCACCAGGGAGCCGAACAGCTTGCGGCGCAGCACCTGCGGATCGTCGCTGATCAGCCGGCCGGTGAGGGCGGGCGGGGCGATGCCGTGCCGGGCCAGGCGGGCGGGGCTGATCCGGATGTCGGCCAGATCCCGGTAGACCAGGCGCCGTGGGCTGCCGTCGGCGGCCAGCACCACCAGCAGGTTCTGCCCGTGCGCCTCCAGGGCCACCCCGAGGTCGAGCAGGCGCAGGCCCACCGTGAGCGCCAGGCGGGTGAACGCGGCCGACCAGGCGGGGGAGTCGGGCAGGGGGGTCGTGGCGAGCGCCGCCACCGGCACCACCCGCTCGTCCGGGCCCGCGTACACCATGGGCGACTCCCGCAGCAGCGCGGCGAGTTCCGGGCGGCCGGCCGTGACCGCGCCCAGGGTGCGGGTGACGTGCAGCAGGCCGTCCGTGCGCGCCGCGAGCACCTCGCCGAGCGCCGACAGCGCCCCGGCCGCCTCCACCGAGTACGGGGAGATGTCCCGCACCGACGACGTCAGCCGGGCGCTGAGGGCGGTCTTCACATGCGGTCCGCCGTCGGGCAGGGCCAGGGTGCGCAGGGACATCAGCGGACGGGCCGGACGCCAGACGTCGTACGGCCGCCCGAGCACGTGCGCGGCCTGCCAGGGGTGCACCGGCACGGACAGCCGGCCGGCGGACCGCAGTTCCGCCGGCCAGTCGCCGGTGACCAGGCACTCGCCCGCCGGCACCGGCACCGTCCCCAGCTCCACCACCGGCCCGTGCTCCGGTGCGTACGCCAGCTGGTCCGCCACCGAGAAACCGGGCCGGGAACGGCAGCTGGGGTGGAACGGGTGCCCGTCGACCACCCTCTGCTCCCACTGCCAGTCCTCCTCCCGGCCCTCGGCCGCCGGGAGGCCCGCCGGCCACTCCCGCGGGTGCCGGGCGCCGGCCCGGGACAACGCCAACGAGGCGACGCTGTCCGCCAGTTCCGCCGCGAAGGCGGACCCGTGCGGCACCCCGAGCGCCGCCGTCAGACGCGCCGGATCCCCGTACCGCTCCCCGCCGAGGCGGACGGCGGTGACGTACGCGTCCGTGGCGTACGGGTCCGCGTGCGGCCCGTACAGGGTGCGGCCGTCGGCCAGGCGCAGGGCCAGGCCGTCCGCGCCGTGCACCCGGCCGGACAGCCACGGCAGCGGTTCGTGCGCCAGCGCCCGCCACAGGCGGGTCAGCACGGCGGCGCGGGCGCCCGGCAGCTCCGCCGCGTACCGGGGCAGCAGACCGGGCCGTACGGCGGCCAGCTCCGCGGCGACCTCCGTCTCGGCGGTGAGGGGACGGCGCACGGTCGGTTCCTCGGGTGGGCGGGGCACGGCACGATTGTCGGGGACGACGCCATACTGATCGTCACCGGCACCCCCGACGGCGCGCCCGGCGCGCGGGGCGGCCGGGCCCTGCACGACGGACGAATGGAACGCGTGGACCACACACCCCCCACCGGCGAGGCCGGCCGCCGTGCCGACGCGTACGCGGCGGCGCCCCTGCTCAACTGCCTGCTGCGGGAGGTGGCCGAGCCGCTCCGGGACGCCGGGGACCGGCGGGTGCACCGGCTGCCGGGCGGACGGCTGCTGCGGGTGCGCGCCGGACGCCGCCCCGCGGACCCGGAGCTGTACACGGACGGTGCCTGGCGCCGCGTCGGCCACACGGAACTGGTCAAACTGGTCTCCGAGGAGCTGCGCCGGCACACCGGACTGCCCGGGGGCGACCTGCCCGCCGAGATGATCGACAGCCGGGACGCGATCGCCGCCCTGCTCACCGCCCGCGAGCGGGCCACCGCCCCCGCCGACCCGTACCTGCGCTCCGAGCAGTCCCTGCTCACCGGCCACCCCTACCACCCGGCCCCCAAGGCGCGCGGCGGCGGCCCCGTCGCGTCCTGGCTGCCGTACGCGCCCGAGGCGCACGCCCGGTTCCCGCTCGTGCTGCTCGGCGTCCGCGAGGACCAGGTGGCCGAGGAGGGCGACACCGGCGCCCTGGACGCCCTCGGCACGGCACCCCCCGGCTACCGGCTGCTGCCCGCCCACCCCTGGCAGCTCGACCTGGCCGCCCGCGACCTCGCGCCCGCCTTCGCCGACGGCCGCCTGCTGCGGCTCGGCACGACCGCGTTCGACGCCTGGCCCACGGCAGCGGTCCGCACGGTGTACGAGCCGCGGCGCGACCTGTTCCTGAAGTTCAGCCTGGACGTGCGCATCACCAACGACATCCGCCGGCTGTGGCGTCACGACCTGCGCGGACTGCGCCGCACCGACACCGCCGCCGGGCACGCCTTCGCGGCGATGGGACCGCCCGCGGCCTGGCTGAGCGACCGCGGCTACCGCACGGCCGCCTTCGCCTTCGAGGAACTGGCCGTACTCGTCCGCGACGGCCTGCGCGGCCACCTCCTGCCGGGCGCCACCCCGCTGCTCGCCGCGGGCCTGGCGGAGGGCTTCGACGGCAGCCCGCTGGCCGCCGCGGCCGACCCGGCCGGCTGGTGGGAGGCGTACCTGCGGCACGTCGTCCCGCCCGCCCTGACCGCGTTCCACGCGCACGGGGTCGTCCTGGAGGCCCACCTGCAGAACACCCTCGTCGCCGTGGACGCGTCCGGCACGCCCGTGCAGGCCCTGTTCCGGGACGCCGAGGGCGCCAAGCTGCTCACCGACGTCCCCCGCGCCGCCGGCTGGGAGCGCCTGGTGTACTGCCTGGTCGTCAACCACCTCACCGAGATCGCCGCGGCCCTCGCCGACCACCATCCCGGCCTCGACCCGTGGCCGGCCGCCCGCCGGGAACTCGCCCGGCACGACCTGCCCGAGATCCCCGCCCTGCTCTCCGCGCCCACCCTGCCCGGCAAGACCAACCTGCTGCTGCGCTGGACGGGGGCGGACGGCGCGGACGCCCGCTACCTGCCCCTGCCGAACCCGCTGGCCGGGGCAGGCACGGGCGGTCGGCTCCACCCCGGTCCGGCGGCCCCGTACCCGCACCCGTCCGGACCGGCGTGACGCGGGCCCACCAGCGTGACGCGGGCCCACCGGCAGCCTGCCTGCGCGGCCCGGTCCGGCGGGCACGCCGTGGCACACGGGGCTCCGGCGCGGGTGCGGTGAGGGATGCTGCCGGTCCGCCCGGAGCGGTCGGGCCGGGTGTGCGGGGCGTCGGCCCGCTGGGTGTCGGCGCACTGGGCGGCGGCCCGCTGGGTGTCGGCCCGCGCCCACGAACTCGCGTCCGGCGTTCCGGTCAGCCGAGCGGCCCGCCGGCCGCGGTGCTGTGCAGGAACGAGCGGGACGCGCCGCCACCGGCTCCGGGGGAGGCGGCCGGCCGGCGGGCGGCCGAGGCGGCGCGCCGCAGCGGCGTGCCGCGGGTCTCGGCGACCATGAGGTCGATGCTGGCGAGCAGGTCCTCCGCCGCGGCCGCCCGCCGCAGCCGATGGGCGGCGCTGCCGGCGGCCAGGGCCTCCTCCAGCAGCGTGTGCACCGTCGCCCAGTCCCCCGACGCCTCCAGCGCCGGGCGCAGCCGGTCCCGCATCCGGCGCAGCACCACGGGGGCCGGCTCGGGCCTGCGGGTCTCCGGATCCACCAGCGGGCCCTCCAGGCCGGAGCGGGCGGCGCGCCAGGCGGCGGCCCGCAGCCAGTCGTGGTGGCCGTCGCACTCGAGGCCGCCCTGGCGCTCCAGACGCTCGCACGCGTCGTGCACCAGCGCGCGGAACAGGCCGGCGACCAGCACCACGGTCTCCACGCGCGGGCAGGCGTCGCAGATGCGCAGTTCGAGGGTGCCCTGGTGAGCGGAGGGGCGTATGTCGTGATACATCATCCCGGCGTCGCTGATGGTGCCGGATGCGATGAGCGCGTCGACGGCGCGGTCGTACTCGTCGGCGCTCGCGTAGCAGCCGACCGGCCCTGCGGTGGGCCAGCGCTGCCAGAGCATGGTGCGCCAGCTGGCGTAGCCGGTGTCCTCACCCAGCCAGAACGGCGAACTGGCGGACAGGGCCAGCAGCGGCGGCAGCCACGGCGACACCAGGCACATGGCGCGGACGGCGGTGTCCCGGTCGGGCACGTCGACGTGCACCTGGGCGCTGCAGATGAGCTGCTCGTCGGCGACCCTGCGGTACTCGTCCACCATGTGCCGGTAGCGGGCGTCGGCGGTGACGTCCCGGGAGCCGACCCGGGCCAGCGGGACGGTGCCGGCCGCCACCACCGCCAGACCGAGCGAGGAGGCTGCCGCGTCCAGCCGGCGCCGGGCTCCCGCGAGGTCGGAGTACAGGCCGTCGAGGGTGTCGTGCACCTGGCTGTTGCTCTCCACCACCGACTGCTGCAGCTCGGTGGTGAACCCGGGTCTGTCCAGCCGGTCGAGCACGGCGCCGGCACTCGGCGACAGCCGCCCGCTCTCCACGTCGAGCACGTGAAATTCTTCCTCTGCGCCGATACGCGCCGTCACGGTGTCTCCCCTTGCGTGTTCTCCGAGCGGCCACCGCGCCCGCGGCCCCGGTGGCCGCGGCGAAGGCGTCCGCGCCTGTCGGATGCCCCGCGTCGCCCCGTACAAGCCCACCTGTCGCAACATGTGCCCCAGGCGTCTCAGATGAGCGGCTACGGAACGAACATCGGGACGCAGCCGGCCGAAGCTCTCCACGGGGGGAACGCGCTGGGGCGCCCCGTCCGCTCCGGCGGCTGTGTCCCGGCACCGGGGAGACCGTGACGATCTCGCCGTGAGCCTGCGCCGATGCCCCCCTCTCAGCGCCTTCCGGGCCCGCGGCCGGCCGTGTCGAGGAGCAGTTCCGCGGCCACCCTCGCCCCGTCGGTGCGGATCGTGCCCGCCACCGCCGCCGCCCGTGCGCGGGTCTGCGGTGTCAGGACCGTGGCGAGCGCGGCCGACAGGGAGTCGGTGGTCGGCGTCAGGCCCTCGTGCGCCGCGCCGATGCCCAGTTCGGTCACCCGCCTCGCCCAGTGCGGCTGGTCCGCGATCCGGGGGACCACCACCTGGGGCGCGCCGGCCAGGGCCGCCGTGGTCGTCGTACCCGCGCCGCCGTGGTGCACGACGGCGGCCACGCGGCGGAACAGGGCCTGCTGGTTGACCTCGCCGACGACGAAGCAGTCGTCGTTGTCGTCGACCGGGGCCAGGTTCGCCCAGCCGCGGGCGAGGAGGACCCGGCGGCCCTGCGCGCGGCTCGCTTCCGTGGCCACCCGGGCGATGTCCTGCGGGGCGTACGCGGCCATGCTGCCGAAGCCCACGTACACCGGCGGCTCGCCGGCGTCCAGGAACGCCTCCAGCTCCTTCGGCAGCGGCCGGTCGTCGGGCAGGATCCAGGCCCCGGTCTGCACGAGGTCGAGGTCCGTCATGCCCTGCGACGGGCACAGCGTCGGGTCCGCCGCCAGCCACGGCCGGTCGGTGAGCACGTGGTCGCGGACGTTGTCCACCGGCGGCAGGCCGATCGCCGCCCGGTGCTTGTTGAGCGCCTCGCCGTACAGCGCATTCACCCGCTGGGCGTCCTGCTCCCACAGCACCCGGATGTCGGTCTCGCCCTCCGGGGACGGCGTGCCCGGCCGCCTCCCCGGCGGGAAGCGCCGCGACGGCAGGCCCAGGGTGTGGAAGCACGCGAGCACGTAGGGGATGCCCAGTTTCTCGGCCACGTCCCGTGCGCCGGCCGGCATCAGGCCGGTCGCCAGCAGCACGTCGCATCCCTCGGCCGCCGCGGTGAGCGTCTCGAACCGCGCCGCGACCAGCTCGGGGGCAAGGCGGAACGCGTCCTCGGTCGTCGGAGGCCTCGTTCCGGCGACCACCGAGCGCACCGACGGGCCGAGCGGCACCAGCGGCACGCCGACCCGCTCCGACAGCACCGCGAACTCCTCGTCCGGAGGCGCGCACAGCCGCGCCTGCGCGCCGAGTTCCCGCAGCGCCGACGCCAGTCCCGCCAGCGGTTCGACATCTCCGCGCGATCCCCATGTCGTCATCAGCACACGCATATGGCAACTCCCGTTTCCGCAGGTCCTGGCTTGTGGCCGCCGATTCTGCGGTACGGACGGGGTCTTGCCGCAAGCCCCCCGGTGCGATATAAGTTGAGAGTGGCAAGGAGTGGCATTCTCCTTGCCTTCGGTTTTTTCCGGCCTCCGCTGCGGGCCGGCGCCCCCCTTCGTGAAGCGAGCCGCCCCGCCGCGTACGGCGGGGCGGCTCCGGCGCACTGTGGCAGCGGGTGCGCTCCGGCTGTGTTCGGGAATGCACCGCCGCGCTGCTGGAAAACGGCTGTCGATCGGGTGGTGCCCCGAGAAATGGCGCGTAGCGGGAGAGCGGCGACAGCCCTGCTCACGGCAGCGTCAACGACGAATTCAATTTCGCCCGAAGGGGTGAGAGTTACAGGGTTCTATAGCGCTGTTTCAGGACGGATTCCGCCGCAAGAACCACAGATGACGGCCCCTCGGTAAAGTTGCTGAAGGGCAGGAGGAGGCCCGGGCGCCCACGGCTCGGCGATCAACTGCCTCCGGCCCGGGAAACGCGCCGGAAATCACCGGCCGTCAATGGTCCGCCCCTGAGGAGTCCTGACGTGAAGGCAAGCAAATCCCTGCGCTCGGTCGTGGTCGCCGGCGTTGTGGCGGTGGCCGCACTGGGCACCGTCCGAAGCGCACAGGCGATCCCGAGCACCACGAATTCCACCTGCCCCTCCCGTGCGATCTGTCTGTGGACGGGTGTGGGCTACACCGGCGTGCAGTACGACTGGGCGGGGGGATACAAGGACCTCCCCGCGGCCTGGCGCGATCACTCGTATTCGTTCATCGCAAACCGGTCCGGCGCGTTCATCGACTGGAGCGGCGGCCAGAAAGTGTGCCGCACGGTCCACAAGGGCGACTATGCCACCCGCTACGACCGCGGTTTCGGGAAATCGATCGACGGCGTCGACAGCACGTGCTGAGTTCCGGTCGGGCGAGCCGGCCGCCAAGCCGCTGCCCGGCCTCCGGCCCCGCACCGGGCAGCCCTGGCGCGGCGCACAGGCGGGGCGGGCCGGCCCCGACCGCCGCGCAACCGGCTCCCCCCGAACCCCCGGCCGCGCGGCCCGCGCCCGCGACGGCTGGGTGGCCTCTGGCCGGTTCCTTCGTGCCCGCCCGCACATCTTCGGCCAGGATCGCACTGTTTGAGCCACCGAAAGATCAATAGTCTGGGCATGCAGACACCCCGTCGACCCAAGGGAGTTCCGTGTCCACCGCCCAGCAGGTGCCCGACATCCTCTCGCCCGAGTTCGCCGCCGACCCCTACCCCGCCTACGCGGTGATGCGGGAAAAAGAACCCCTGATCTGGCACGAAGCCACCAAGAGTTACATCATCTCCCGCTACGACGACGTCGAACGCGTCTTCAAGGACAGAGACGCGGAGTTCACGACCGACAACTACACCTGGCAGCTGGAGCCGGTGCACGGCAGAACGATCCTCCAGCTCAGCGGACGCGAGCACGCGGTGCGCCGCGCCCTGGTGGCGCCCGCCTTCCGGGGCAGGGACCTGCAGGAGAAGTTCCTGCCGGTCATCGAGCGCAACTCGCGCGAGCTGATAGACGCCTTCCGGCACTCCGGCTCCGCCGACATCGTCCGGGACTACACGACCCGCTTCCCGGTCAACGTCATCGCGGACATGCTGGGTCTGAACAAGGACGACCACGCCCGGTTCCACGGCTGGTACACGGCCGTCATCGCCTTCCTCGGCAACCTCGCGGGCGACCCCGAGGTGGCCGCCGCCGGGGAGCGCACCCGGGTGGAGTTCGCCGAGTACATGATCCCGATCATCCGCGAGCGGCGCGACAACCCGGGCGACGACCTGCTGTCGACGCTCTGCGCCGCCGAGGTCGACGGGGTGCGGATGAGCGACGAGGACATCAAGGCGTTCTGCAGCCTGCTGCTCGCCGCCGGCGGGGAGACCACCGACAAGGCGCTGGCGAGCATCCTCGCCAACCTGCTGCTGCACCCGGACCAGCTGGCGGCGGTCCGCGCGGACCGGAGCCTGATCCCCGCCGCGTTCGCCGAGACGCTGCGCTACACCCCACCGGTGCACATGATCATGCGGCAGTCGGCCACCGACGTGGAGGTCAGCGGCGGCACCATCCCGGCGGGAGCCACGGTGACCTGCCTCATCGGCGCCGCCAACCGGGACGAGCGCCGATTCCGCGACCCCGACACCTTCGACATCTTCCGTGACGACCTGAACACCACGTCGGCGTTCTCCGCCGCCGCCGGCCACCTCGCCTTCGCCCTCGGCCGGCACTTCTGCGTCGGCGCGCTGCTGGCCAAGGCGGAGGTGGAGATCGGGATGAACCAGTTGCTCGACGCCCTGCCGGACCTCCGGCTGGCCGACGGCTTCGACCCGGTCGAGCAGGGCGTGTTCACCCGCGGCCCGCAGTCGCTGCCCGTGCGCTTCACCCCGGCCGCCGGCTGAACACCCTCCCGCCGCCCCGGGTCTCCGCCCGGCCTGGGGAGCGTGCCCCCCGCCGCGCCCACACGGGACACGGCGGGGGAACGCCGTTGCAACGCCGCCGCAGCCGGGAGCGCGTCCCGGACGGGCGCCCCCTAGTGAACCGTGGGGGTGAACCGCACCGGCAGGGAGGTCAGACCGCGCATCCAGATGGACGGCCGCCAGGTCAGCTCCTCCGGCTCCACGCCCAGCACCAGGTCGGGCAGGTGCTCCATGAGCGTCTCCACCGCCGTACGCGCCATGACGTCCGCCAGGAGCGGCGCGGGGTAGGGGCAGCGGTGCTCCCCGTTGCTGAAGGACAGGTGCGCGGAGTTCTCGGCGCCGACATGCGACTCGGGCCAGATCTGCGGATCGGTGTTGGCCGCGGCCAGGCCCAGGATCAGGCAGTCGCCCTCCCGGATGAGCCGCCCGCCGAGCTGCGTGTCCCGCACCGCCCAGCGGCCGATGAAGTTCTGCGTCGGCGTGTCCAGCCAGAGGACCTCGTTCAGGGCCTCCCCGACACTGACCCGGCCGCCGGAGACGTTCACCGCGAAGCGCTCGTCGGTCAGCAGCAGCCGCAGGGTGTTGCAGATCCAGTTGGCGGTCGGCTGTTGCGCCGCCGCGATCACCGAGATCAGATCCTGCACCAGCTCCTCGTCGCTGAGGCCGGCCGGATCGAGCAGCATGCGGGAGGTGACGTCCGGGCCGGGACGCTCCCGCTTCTCCTTCACCAGCCGCATGATGCGCTCCCCGACGCGCATGTACGCCGCCACCGGGTCGTCGCCCTCGCCGGCGTCCAGGGAGATGCGCAGGTCGTCGACGAGCTGCTCGGTGTCCTCGCTGCCCTGCGGCATGCCGCACATCCACAGCACGGCACGGGCCGGCAGGGCGTGCGCGTACATGCTCATCAGTTCGGCCTCGCCGCTGCCGGAGAACGAGGCGATCAGCTGTTCGGCGATGAGCTGGCACTCACGGGTGAGCTCGAACTGGTCGACTCCCTCCAGCGCCTGCGTGATCACACCGGCGCGGCGCTGGTGCTCCGCCCCCTCGGTGAAGAGCACCGACGGCTGGTGGCCGACGAACGGCAGCAGCGGCCAGTCCGGCGGGATGTTCGGCCACTGGTTCCAGCGCCGGGAGTCCCGCGCGAACAGCTCGTCGTGGTTGGTCACGTAGCAGACCTCGGGATACCCGAGCACGAGCCAGGCGGGGATGTCGCCGTCGAGCAGCACCGGCGCGACGGACCCGTGTTCCCGGCGCAGCGTCCGGTACAGCTGCGAAGGCGTCTGCTGGTACTCCAGTCCGCCCAGCCGTACGGCGCCGGGGTGCGCGGGGCAGCCGGACGCAGGCAGGCCGGCGGACGGGGAGCCGGTGGTGTCGCTCACGGTGTCCTCTCCTGGATCAGTGCCAACGCGTAGAGGTGTTGCACGAGAGCGATGAGGACCTCCTTGGCGGACGACCTGATCCGCGCGTCGCAGTCGATCATGGGTACGTGTTCACCGAGGGCGAGGGCCTGGCGGATCTCCTCCAGGGAGAACCGGTTGTCGTCGTCGTCGAACCGGTTGACGGCCACCACGAACGGCGTCTTGTGATGCTCGAGCCGGTCGATCGCGTACCAGGAGTCCTCCATGCGGCGGGTGTCGACGAGGACGACCGCGCCCAGCGTGCCGGAGAACAGCCGGTCCCACAGGAACCAGAAGCGTTCCTGGCCCGGGGCGCCGAACAGGTACAGCACCATGTGCTGGTTCAGGCTGATGCGTCCGAAGTCGAACGCGACGGTGGTGGTGGCCTTGCGTTCCACCCCGGTCGTCTCGTCGACGCCCTGACCCGCCTGCGTCATCAGCTCTTCGGTGTTCAGCGGCCGGATCTCGCTGACCGAGCGCACCAGGGTGGTCTTGCCGACCCCGAATCCGCCCACGACGACGATCTTCAGGCCGGTCTCGGCGGCATCGGCCAGCGGCGTGCGCTGGAAAGGCAGCTCAGAGGTTGCGGAGCCCATATAGCACCTCCTGGAGCAGGGCGGTTTCGGGGAGGTCCGCGACGGACGCGGCCGCGCGGGGGTGACGAGCACTCACCTTGCCCATGGCATGGAGGTCGCTGAGGAGGATCCGGACGACGGTGATGGGCAGCTTCAGCTCGGCGGCGATCTCGACCAGCGCCGTCGGGTGCCGGCACATCTCGAGGATCCGCACGTGCTCCGACTGCATTCCCGCGGTGGGCTCGCACTCGCTGACGATCAGCGTCACCAGATCGAACGTGTCGTCGGCTTCGCTGCGCCCACCCGTGACGGTGTACAGCCGGTCGGGATCACCGACGTCCACGGGTTTGTGGATCACGCGGTGGCACCTCGGGTGGCGGCACTGCGCGGCTCGGCCCGCAGGTGCTCGCCGATCTGCTCGACCATCTCCGTCATCTGGTGGCCCACGACACCCGGGTCGGCGCTCTCCTCGGCGACGACCGCCAGATGGGCGCCCTGGCCGGCTTCCACGATGAACAGCAGGCCGCCGTGGAACTCGGTCATGGAGTGCCGGACACCGCCCGACCCGTCGCCGAACTCCACGGACGCGCCCTGTGCGAGCGCCTGGATGCCCGAGCAGATGGCCGCGAGCTGGTCGGCCTGGTCGAGCGTCATGTGCTCGGTCCAGCACAGTTTCAGGCCGTCCCTGGACAGGACGAGGGCGTGCCGCGTGCCCGGCGTGCGCTCCAGAAGGTTCGTCAAGAGCCAGGTGAGGCTGTTGTCAGTGGTCTCCATGGTGGGTGGGCCGGGCTGTGACCTTCGGCAGGTCACCCGGCCCGTTCCTCCAATCCAACGAGGTACGGCGAATCGGGTGCGGGGTGTGGCCGCGGTGCGGCCGTGAGGGGTGAGGGGGTGGGGGACCTAGTCTTCGCTTCCGGTCCCGGTCTCGGGCGCGGCACCGGTGGCACCACCGGCCTGCCGGCCGCGGTGGAAGGCGCCGAACCGGCTGCCGGCGTCACGTGCCGGACCCGGCTCCTGCCGGGCCGTCCGAGGCGGCTCGGCCGCCTGCTTCGGCCGGCTCCGCTCGGCCTCGGCCATGGTGCGGCCGGGGGCGCGGACGGGCAGTCCGTTGGGGGTGGCGGCATCGCGCCTGCGGGGAGCCTGCGCGGCGGGCGCCGCGTCGGCGGCCGGGGCCGCCTGGGGGCGCACGGGAACGGCGCGCTCCTCGACCGCGGGGGCGTGCGCGGCCGGGACCTCCGCGGCACGGCGGGGCTTGTCGCCGGCGAGCGCGTCGCGCTGCTGGGCGACGAGCTGGGGCGGGAGGAGCACGACGACGCCGGTGCCGCCGCGCGAGGAGGGCCGGTAGTTGACGCTGATGCCGTACTTGTCGGCGAGTCGCCCCACCACGGCCAGACCGAGCCGGGTGCCCTGCAGCGAGGCGAGGTCGGCGTACCTGCCCGACACGGAGTCCTTCGCCCGGCGCATGGCGGCGTCGGACATCTTCAGGCCGCTGTCCTCGATGGTGACGACGAGACCGGCGCTGCCCTCCTCGACGTACACGTGGACCTCGTCGATCGGCGGGGAGAAGTTCGCCGCGTTGTCCATGAGCTCGGCCAGCAGGTGCATCACACCCTCGGCCGCGAACCCCGCGATGGCGGCCCGGCTGGAGTTGTGCAGCCGCACCCGCCGGTAGGCGGCGATCCGGCCGACGGCACCGCGCAGGATGCTCTCCATCACGATCGGCTTGTTCCAGACCCGGCTGGAGCGGCCGCCCATCAGCAGCGCCAGCCGGTCGGTCAGCAGACCCAGCTGGGAGGTGCTGTGGTCCAGCCGCAACAGGTCACCGAAGACCTCCTGGCCGTGACGTTCCTGCATCTCCCGCAGCTCGGCGAGCATGCTGACGGTCTTGGCCTGGACCCGGCTGAGCGCCTTCGCGGAGGCGGCCTGGGCCGCGGAGGAACGGCGCTCGCTGTAGGCGAGTTCGCGCACGAAGTACTCGGCCGGGGCGCGCAGCAGCTGGTTGCGCGGCCAGTCGAAGGCGGCGAGGACCGTGTCGGCGGAGCTGCCCTCCCGCAGCATGGCCACCGCCGCGGGCAGCGTACGGCTGGTCAGCCGCTCCAGCTCCTCGGTCCCTGCCTTCAGATCACTGCGCGTGGCGTCGAGTTCGCTCTGCGCCGCGCCCGCCTGCCGCACCGCCTCGCTCACCTCGGTGGCGAAGACGTGCAGCGCCTGACGCAGGTACGGGTCGGAGGGGGAGCGCACGCCGGACAGGGCCTCGTCGGCGCCGGCACCGTTCTTCACCTGCCGCACCACGGCGGGAAGCGTGGTGTTGACCAGCTGAGCCGCCTCGACACCCTGCTGAGCCGCGTTGCTCCTGACCGTCTCCAGTTCCTCGCCGCGTGCCGCCGCCTGCCGGCGCGCACGGCGTATCAGCGTCGAGGCGCCGACGGTGACGGCGGCGAGGCAGACCCAGGCCACGGCCGCCGTGCCCAGAACCCATGAGCGGGCACTCGCGGGAGCGAGGACGGCCGCCGCTGCGGCGCCGAGGGCCGTCACGACCAGGAACACGGGGAAGAATGCCGGCGAGGAGCGTGCCCCGTTGGAGGATCGGCGCTGACGGGGTCGGGCAGGCACTGGCATTCCGCGTTCCCTCGGTCCGTGAGAGCAGGAGGTACATGGACGACTGAAGCATCGCCAAGAACCCGGAAGAGGGATGACCAGCTTCCAGTTCGAACACGTGGCTCATGCTAGCCACCGCGCCAGCCTGGACTGTCCCCGCAAGCACCGGAGTTGGGCGCGAAGTCTCACTTCGTCGAGAAAGCCCGGGCAGAGACGCTGTGTGGTGATCACACGATACTCCGTCAATTGCCGTAGGGATGAGCCGCACGGCAGTTCTCTCCCGGGTCAGGAGGTGACGCCGGTGAGGTCGGGGAACTCGCTGCGGGAGCGTGGGACGGCAGGCGAAGTGCTCGACGACGCGTGCCGGCCCGGACAGGCCGAGGATGCGGGCGCCGGGCGGGTGGCCGACGAGGGCGGTGCCGACGAACCGACGTGGGCGGTGCCGACGAACGGCAGCGGAGGGGGCTCGCAGACGGACCGGACGGGGATGCGGCGGGCAGGACGAGTTCGTCGTAGCCCTCGTCGTCGGGGAAGGTGGTCAGGTCGAAGGGGCGTGGGCTGAACAGTTCGGCACAGGCGCGGGCCGTCCGGCCCGGCGTGCCGCGCAGGCTCCCGGAGGCGGTGGAGACGCCGGGGGCGGTCAGGAACTGCCCGGCCGCGGTCTCAGCCGCGGCCGTATCGATCGCCTCCGGCTCATGGACGACCCGCGGAGCGGGCCGTGCTGGTATGTCCTCGGCGTCGGGCGCCGCTGTCCGGGCGGGGCGCGGTGGGAACGTCCGGTCATGTCAACCGCCCCCCAGGGCGGTCAGCAGGACCAGGGCCAGGGTGGCCACCGCGAGCACCCCGTGCGCCACGACCACCGCCACGGGGAAGTGCCGCTCGGCGGGGACGGCGGCTTCGGCTTCCGGGGCCGCGGCGGCGGCCGCCCCGGCCGTGGTGCGGTCGCGGTGGACGGGGATCCAGCGGGCCAGCATGACGAATCCCAGCAGGGCGACCGGCAGCAGCAGACCGAACGCGGTCCAGGCCAGGACGCTCCTGTCGGCCACGATGTAGACGATCCACACCACGAGTCCGACGGCGGCCGGCGCGAAGTGGCCGAAGACAGCGGGGGCGGGCAGGCGGCTGGTGCCGGACTGCTGCCGGCGGAGCCCGCCGCGCCGGATCCAGGTGGCGAGCAGGAAGAAGCCGCCGAGGGCGGTGAGCACCCAGGTGATCAGTGCGGCGACGGCCATGGGGAACTCCCTGGGGGACGGTGGGGACGGTGGGGGCGATGGGGACGGTCGGGCGGTGGGGCGGCGGCGGACGGAAGGGCCGGGCTGCCGTCCTGGAGGGGTGCCGAGGACCGGCTCACGCGGCGGAGCCGGCGCGCCTCGGGCTGTCGCCGGTCGTGTAACCCTCGGCCTGGGTCCTCTCGTCGGCGACACGGACGCCGTAGCGGTAGGCGAGCTTGCCGCCCAGGAACCCCGAGACACCCAGTACCGCCACGCTGATCGCGGACAGCACGAGCTTGCCGGCGCCCACGCCCGCGCCGCCGGTGGGGTCGGCGTGCCGCCACAGGAAGTTGGCGGCGTAGGCGGCGGTCACCAGCAGGTTCAGCGTCATGTGGACCAGGGCGGTGCGGAAGGCCGGGGTGGCCGCGGGGATCGCGAACAGGTCGAGGAATCCGATCGTGGCCGCGAGCAGGGCGCCGATCACACCGACCGCGATCAGCCACTGCGAGGACTGGGCGAGGAACCCCGGCCGGCGCACCGCATGAGAGGCGATGTCGAACACCAGGCTGGTCACCCAGGCGCCGATCGGCACGGTCACCAGGATCGGGTGGAACGGGTGGCCGTACGGGCCGGCGAGAGCGGCGCTGACCGGACGCTTGGCCTGCATCTGTGACTGCACAGCCATGACAACCTCCCAGTAGTTTCACCAACAAGTCTTGGTTCTATTCGGGGAGGGCGTCAAGAGCCCGCAGGTGATCGGTTCGCGAGGACACTTGTGCCCACACTCGTACGAGTTATCGTGGTCGTGTGGCTTCTGATTCCTCCTCGCGGGCCGACGCGGCGGACCGCGCCATCGACTCCGTCAGCGTCCTGAGCGAGGACTCACGGCGGCGGATGTTCCTCTTCATCCGCCGTGCCGGCCGCGCCGTCACCCGCGACGAGGCCGCTGCGAGCGTCGGGATATCCAGCAAGCTCGCCGCGTTCCACCTCGACAAGCTCGTCGACGCCGGCCTCCTGCACGCCCGCTACGAATCCCCCGGCGGGATCCGCAAGGTCGGCAGGCGCCCCAAGGTCTACGAGCCCACGGACGCGCAGATCACCGTCAACATCCCCGACCGGCGCCACGAGTTCCTGGCCGACCTCCTCCTGGACGCCGTCCTGACCGAGGGCGCCGACGAGAACGCCGCGCAGGCGGCGATGCGGACCGCCGAGCAGCGCGGCCGGCAGATGGGCGAGCGGACGCGGGACGAGATCCGCCCGGGCCGCCTGGGCCCCGAGCGCGGGCTGACCGCGTGCGAGCGCCTGCTGGACGAGTACGGCTACGAACCCGTCCGGGAAGCCCCCACCCGGCTCCGGCTGCGCAACTGCCCCTTCCACCCGCTGGCGGCCAAGGCCCCCGACCTCGTGTGCGGCATGAACCTGGCCTTCCTCTCCGGCTACCTGGACGGCCTCGGGGTCAACGGGGTGCGGGCCGTCCTGGCTCCCGAACCCGGGGAGTGCTGTGTGCGGCTGGGCCCGAGCGACCCGAGCGAGCCCGATCGTGATGACCGGACGGCTGAAGACCGCTGACGCGACGCCGAGCGCCTGCCCTCGCGGACCGCCCCGGCGCACGAGGCCGCCCCGCGGACGGATCGCGGATGGGGGGCGACGCCGCGACGCCGCGTGGGCTCCACTCCACCCATGACCGGTTGCTCGGCAGACACCCGGACCGAGCTGGGGGAGAACACCCGTCCCGGTACACCGACCGGAGAGTACCGCCATGTCGACCAAGCGCATCCTGAACCGTCCAGCTCTGTACACGGAACCGCCGGCGCGGCCCACCGCCCCCGCCCCCGCTGCTCCCGTCGCGACCGCCGCCGACGCCGGCCTGCTGCTGATCCGGCTGACCTTCGGCCTGCTGATGGCCGGCCATGGCGCCCAGAAGGTCTTCGGCCTGTTCGGGGGGCACGGCCTGGCGGCGACCGGCAAGGGGTTCGCGGCCCTGGGCTACCACCCGGGCAGGCTCTTCGCCGCGATCGGGGGACTGTCCGAGCTGCTCGGCGGCCTCGGTCTGGCCCTCGGACTGCTGACGCCGCTGGCGGCCGCCGCGCTGATCGGCGTCATGATCAACGCGATGGCCACCGTCACCGGCGCCCACGGCCTGTGGGAGGCGGACGGCGGCGTGGAATACAGCGTGTGCATCGCTGTCGTCGCGCTGGCCGTCGCCGCCATCGGCCCCGGCCGGCTGGCAGCCGACCGCTTCTTCCGCTGGGGCGGCGGCGGCTGGAAGCAGGCGGCTTTCGCCCTCGGCCTGGGCGGTGTCGCCGCCGCGCTCACGCTCGGCCTGTGACCACGCGGAGCGCGCCCGCCGGCTCCCGCTCCACGGGAGCCGGTGCCGGCTTCGGGCTTGATTACTATGCTCACTTCGTGCCGGAGGCCGGAAGCAAGTGCCCCGCCGCCGTCGACGGGCTGCTGGGAGGAGAGGAGGCGACCGTGCCAGTCAAGGTGCGCCGGCGACGGGACCTCACGGGATGCTGAGAGAGGTCGTCGCGACCCGCTACGTCGCGCCCCTGCGCTCCGGCGGCTCCGTCCCCGGTGTCGTGGAGGCCGACGACCTCGGCACGTACGTCGTGAAATTCACCGGCTCGGCGCAGGGGCACAAGGCGCTGGTCGCCGAGATCATCGTCGGGGAGCTCGCCCGCGCGCTCGGTCTGCGCTTCCCCGAACTGGTCCTCGTCCGCTTCGACCCCGCCGTCGCCGACGCCGAGCCGCACCAGGAGGTGCGCGACCTGCACCGGGCCAGCGCCGGCGTCAACCTCGGCATGGACTACCTGCCCGGCGCCCGGGACCTCACCCCCGAGATCGCGCGGGTCTTCCCGGTGGACCCGCTGGAGGCCGGACGGATCGTGTGGCTGGACGCGCTGACCGTCAACGTCGACCGCACGGTCCACAGCTCCAACCTGATGGTCTGGCCCACGCTGGGCACCGCGCCCCCGCGGCTGTGGCTCATCGACCACGGCGCCGCCCTCGTCTTCCACCACCGCTGGGACACCACGACCCCCGGCAAGAAGTACGACTTCCGGCACCACGCCCTCGGCCACTACGGCCCCGACGTGCGCGCCGCCGACGCCGAACTGGCTCCCCGCGTCACCGAGGAGCTGCTGCGCTCGATCGTCGCCGAGGTGCCGGACGCGTGGCTCGCCGCGGACGCCGGTCCGGCCGCGCCCGACGACGTCCGGGACGCCTACGTCGACTACCTCCTGGCCCGTGTGCGCCGCTCGTCCGAGTGGCTGCCCACCGACTTCCCGAGCCCCGAGGAACTCGCGGCCGAGGAGAGCGCCCGCGCGCAGCGGACGCAGGCGGCCCGCCCGGACTGGCTGAAGCGGGTCCCCGACCTGCACGGCAGGCCCGCGGCGGAACGGGACTGGTCGGTGCACCTGGAACGCGGCACATAGGGTGAACGGTCACCCCGGGGGGCGCCGTAGGCGGGGCTGCTCCCGGAGCCGGCGGCGGTGCAGCGGCGCGCACACCACCGCGTGACCCCCGGGAAGCCGGGCCGCCTCGGCGGCGATCCCTGCGGACCGGCTCGGGCGTGGCCTCGTCGCCGGTCTGGAACTCGACGCCCGCGTCGATCCACCGAGGTTCCACCGATGCAGCGGATGCCGCCCTGCACGGCGTCGGCCGGACCCGAGCGCCGTGTCCGTGCGGACCTCCTTCCGCCGGGGCAGGGGCTGCGCGTCGACGACGGTCTCCGGGGACGGCGCCGGTGCGACATGAGCGGTCACGTCCTTCCGCGGTGGCGCCGGAGTGCAGGCGGCGCGGACGGTGCGGCTCCGCTCACTCCAGGCGGCGAAGGTCGGCCTCGGTGTCGATGTCGTAGGGGTCGGCCACGTCCGCGCACTCCACGAGCCGGATCCCGGCCTCGTGCGCGGCCAGGTAGGCCCGCGCCCCGCGATCCCCGGTGGCGGTCCGCGCGACGCCCGCCCAGTGGGCCGCGCCGAACAGCACGGGATGCCCGCGCACCCCGTCGTAGGCGGCCGACACCAGCGATTCCTCGTCCTCGTACGCGGCGAGCACCCGGGCCACCGCGGCCGGTCCGACACCGGGCTGGTCGACCAGCGTCACCAGGGCCGCGCGTGCGCCCGTGCCGGCGAGCGAGGCCAGTCCCGCGCGCAGGGACGACCCCATGCCCTCGGCCCAGTCCGGGTTGCCGACGACGACGCAGCCGCTCAGCTCGGCCCGCCGCCCCACCTCGTCGGCCCGGGCCCCCAGCACCACATGGACCCGCCCGCACCCGGCGGCGCGCAGCACGCCGGCCGCGTGTTCGACCAGCGGCCGCCCCCGGTGCGTCAGCAGCGCCTTGGGCCGCCCGCCGAGCCGGGTGCCCCCGCCGGCGGCGAGCAGCAGCCCAGCGGCCTCCGCGCGCACAACGTGGTTGTCGGTCATGGATCCTGCATACCCGCCGACGGCGGAACCGGCCGCTTCCCCCACGCCGGATCCGTTGGGCTGAATTCCGGTCCGCGCTGTGGCGCCGCCGCGCGGGGAGGCGTTTACTGACCCGCGCACGACGGCGTGACAGGGGGGAGGCTGTGTTGCGGAGCTTGGGGCAGAGGCCGGTGACCGGCGGCGGCGAGGACCCGAGAGCAGTGGAGCTGAGGACCGCGGTGTCCCGGCTGCGCCGCGAACTGGCCGCCCTTCCGGCGGAGTTCCCCGACCGGGCGATAGCCGAGGACGAACTGGCGGCGCTGGCGGCGATGGCCGCGGGAGGCTCGCCCGAGATCCCGCGCCTGCGCCGCTCCCTGTTGCTGGTCGCCGCGGCGATCGGCTCGGTCAGCGCCCTGGCGCGGGGCCTGAGGGACGTCCGCGAGGCGGTGGACCTGTTCGGCGGGCCGACCCGGCCGGACGGAACGGCTCCCTTCACCGCGCAGCCGCCGGCCCCGGCGCACACGCCGGCCGACCGATGAGTTGCGGGCCCGCGCGGGGTCTGAGGTGATGACAGCAGATCCCGCACCCGGAAGAAGGCACCCGCCATGGGCAAGCTCGTCTCCACCGTCTTCGTCACCCTCGACGGCGTCCACCAGGCGCCCGGCGGCCCGCAGGAGGACACCCGCGACGGCTTCGCCCAGGGCGGCTGGAGCTTCCCGTACGGCGACGACGACTTCGGCGGCTTCGTCGACGAGGTCTTCGCCGGCGCCGGCGCGTTCCTGCTCGGGCGCCGGACGTACGACATCTTCGCCTCCTTCTGGCCGAAGGTCACCGACCCTGCCGACCCGGTCGCCTCGAAGCTGAACACCCTGCCGAAGTACGTCGTCTCCTCCACCCTCCAGGCGCCCGAGTGGTCCGGCACCACCGTCGTCGGCGGCGACCTCGCCGAGGAGATCGCGGCCCTCAAGGAGCGCACGGACGGCGACCTCCAGACGCACGGCAGCGGCGTCCTCGTCCGCACCCTGCTGGACCTGCGGCTCGTCGACACCCTGCACCTGCTGACCTTCCCGGTCGTCCTCGGCGCGGGCCGCCGACTGTTCACCGAGGGCACGGTCCCCACCCGTTTCCGGCACCGCGGCGGCCGCGTCACCGGCTCCGGCGTCTCCATCCAGACGTACGACGTCGCGGGCAGCCCCGAATACGGCTCGTTCGAGCTGCCCGACCAGGCCTGAACCCCGCGCCGCGCCGCACGGCCGGGTGCCCCTGGCCCCCGGCCGTGCGGCGGCCCGTCCGACGCCCGCGCTGACCCCGTGGCCGTCGGGGAAGCCGGGGCGCTGCACCGGGCCCACCCGCCGGCCGCTGCCCGTAGGTACGGGTCCCGCCCCGGTGCTCAGCCCGCCGCGGTCGCGCCACGGTCCGGGATCTCCGCCAGCGCCACCGGCCGGCGCTCCCGTCGGGAGCGTTCGCACGCCTCCGCGACGCGCAGTGCCTGCAGGGCCTCCCGGCCGTCGCAGGGGTTCGGCCGCTCACCGCGCACGACCTCCACGAAGGCGTTGAGCTCGGCCTCGTACGCGGGCCCGAACCGTTCCAGGAAACCGGTCCACGGCTTGTCCGCGGGCGGCGGCCCGGTCGGCTCCGTCGACGCGAGGGGCGTACGGTCGTCCAGGCCGACCACCACCGTGTCCCGTTCCCCGGCCAGCTCCATCCGGACGTCGTACCCGGCGCCGTTCAGCCGGGTGGCGGTCGCCGTGGCCAGGGTGCCGTCGTCCAGGGTGAGCAGTGCCGCCCCCGTGCCGACGTCACCGGTCTCCCGGAACACCCCGGGACCGCCGTCGGAGCCGGTGGCGTACACGTCGGCCACCTCGCGGCCGGTGACCCAGCGCAGCGCGTCGAAATCGTGGATCAGGGCGTCCCGGAACAGCCCGCCGGACAGCGCCAGCCACTGCGCCGGGGGAGGGGCCTGGTCGCAGCTCAGCGCCCGTACGGTGTGCAGGCGGCCGAGCCGGCCCGAGCGCACGGCCTCCCGGGCGCCGGCGTAGCCCGCGTCGAAGCGCCGCTGGAAACCCATCTGCAGGACCGTTCCCGCCGACTCCACCTCGGCCAGCGCCTGCAGCGTGCCCGGCAGGTCCAGGGCGATCGGCTTCTCGCAGAACACCGGCAGGCCCGAGCGGGCGGCCCGGCCGATCAGCTCGGCGTGCGCCGCCGTCGCCGTGGTGATCACCACCGCGTCCACACCCCAGGTGAAGATCTCGTCCACGCCCGGCGCCGCCGTCTCGCCCAGCCGGTACGCCAGTTCCTGCGCCCGCGCCGGATCCGTGTCCGTCAGGATCAGGGAGCCGACCTCACGGTGACGGCTGAGCGTCCTCGCGTGGAGGGTGCCGATCCGGCCCGTACCGATGATCCCGATGCGCATGGAAACAAAGTGAGGGCCGACCCCGTACCCTGTCAATGCGCATGTCAGGACAACCGGACTACACAACTTCCCGTCAACCGGCCACGGGGCTACGCTCTGGCCCGTGCCGAAACAAGACGTGGACCCGACCGTGTCGCTCGACCTCCGTGTGGACCGCAGCTCCCCGGTGCCGCTGTACTTCCAGCTCTCCCAGCAGCTGGAAGCCGCCATCGAGCAGGGCAGCCTGACGCCGGGCAGCCTGCTGGGCAACGAGATCGAACTGGCCGCCCGGCTCGGCCTGTCCCGGCCGACCGTCCGCCAGGCCATCCAGTCCCTCGTCGACAAGGGGCTTCTCGTCCGCCGCCGGGGCGTGGGCACGCAGGTCGTGCACAGTCAGGTCAAGCGCCCGCTCGAACTGAGCAGTCTCTACGACGATCTGGAGGCGGCCGGCCAGCGGCCCGCGACGAAGGTGCTGGTCAACACGGTCGTGCCGGCCTCCGCCGCGGTCGCGGCCGCGCTCGGCGTGCCCGAGGGCGGCGACGTCCAGCGCATCGAGCGGCTCCGGCTCGCGCACGGCGAACCGATGGCGTACCTGATCAACCACCTGCCGCCGGGCCTGCTCGACCTGGACACCGGCCGGCTGGAGGAGACGGGGCTGTACCGGCTGATGCGCGCCGCCGGGATCACCCTGCACAGCGCCCGCCAGTCCATCGGCGCCCGCGGTGCCACGGCCACCGAGGGCGAGCGGCTCGCCGAGGCGGAGGGCGCCCCGCTGCTCACCATGCAGCGCACCACGTTCGACGACACCGGCCGCCCGGTCGAGTTCGGCGACCACGCCTACCGCCCCAGCCGGTACTCCTTCGAGTTCCAGCTGCTCGTACGGCCCTGACGGCGGGCGACGTTCGTCGCAATGTCCGGACATGGTGACCGGCGAGCGGTCCCCGGTCGTGTCATGGGTGTTCCCCGTGTTCGATACTGAGGCGTTTGGGGCCGGTGAGACCGCCGCGGCGAAACGCCGCAGCGTGATCGCCCGCCCCTCACGCACGTCGGAGCAGCGGCAAGCACACCAAGAGCACGGCAAGAAGGGCACGGCCTCGTGGCACGGTTTCGGACCTGGGTAGGCACAGCGCTGGCAGCGGCACTCTGTGTGTCGCTGGCGGCGTGCAGCAGCACCGGAGGCAAGCGGGCGGAGGACGCACGCAAGGCCGCCGCCGCCCAGGGCAGGGCGGCGGTGAACACCCCGCGCTGGACCTTCGCGATGATCACCCACTCGGGGGACGGCGACACGTTCTGGGACATCGTGCAGAGCGGCGCCGAGCAGGCCGCCCGCAAGGACAACATCACCTTCCTGTACTCGCACGACGACGAGGCGCAGCAGCAGGCGCAACTGGTCGACGCGGCCGTCGACAAGAAGGTCGACGGCATCATCGTCACCCTCGCCAAGCCGGACGCCCTGAAGGCCGCCGTGGCCCGCGCCGAGAAGGCGGGCATCCCGGTGATCACGGTGAACTCCGGCTCCGAGCGGTCCAAGGCCTTCGGGGCCCTCACCCACATCGGCCAGGACGAGACCGTCGCCGGCGAGGCCGTCGGCGAGGAACTGAACGAGCGCGGGAAGAAGAAGGCCCTGTGCGTGCTGCACGAGCAGGGCAACGTCGGCCACGAACAGCGCTGCGACGGCGTCGCCAAGACCTTCCGCGGCACGCTGCGCAAGGTGTACGTCAACGGCACGAACATGCCGGACGTGCAGTCCGCCGTCGAGGCCAAGCTCCAGGCCGACCGGTCCGTCGACTCCGTCGTCACCCTCGGCGCCCCCTACGCCGACGCCGCCGTGAAGGCGCGCAAGGACGCGGGCAGCAAGGCCGAGATCGACACCTTCGACCTCAACGCCAAGGTCGCCGCCTCGCTCAGGGACGGCACCCTCGGCTTCGCCGTGGACCAGCAGCCGTACCTCCAGGGCTACCAGGCCGTCGACCTGCTGTGGCTGTACAAGTACAACGGCGACGTGCTCGGCGGCGGCAAGCCGGTCCTGACCGGACCGCAGATCGTCACCAAGGCTCAGGCGTCCGCGCTGGCGGCGTACACCGAGCGGGGCACCCGATGACCGCCACCGCGGACCGCACCGGCGGCGCGACGGCGACGGCCGACGAGCGCACCCTGCGCACCTCCCCGCTGCGGGGGCTGCTCGCCCGCCCGGAACTCGGCTCGGTCGTCGGCGCCCTCGCCGTCTTCGTCTTCTTCGCCTTCGCCGCCGACGGCTTCCTGCGCCCCGCCAGCCTCAGCACGGTCCTCTACGCCTCCTCGACCATCGGGATCATGGCCGTACCCGTGGCCCTGCTGATGATCGGCGGCGAGTTCGACCTGTCGGCGGGCGTGCTGGTGACGTCGTCCGCGCTGATCTCCTCGATGTTCAGCTACCAGATGACGGCGAACACCTGGGTCGGCGTCGGCGTGTCCCTGCTGGTCACCCTCGCCGTCGGCGCCCTCAACGGCTATGTGCTGACCCGCACCGGGCTGCCCAGCTTCATCGTCACGCTGGGCACCTTCCTGATGCTGACCGGCATGAACCTCGGCTTCACCAAGCTGATCGACGGCACGGTCTCCACCAAGACCATCGCCGACATGGAGGGCTTCCCGAGCGCCCGTGCCGTCTTCGCCTCGACCTTCACCGTGGGCGGCGTCGACGTGAAGGTCACCGTCCTGTGGTGGCTCGCGCTGGTCGCCGCCGGCTCCTGGATCCTGCTGCGCACCCGCGCCGGCAACTGGATCTTCGCCGTCGGCGGCAACCAGGACGCGGCCCGCGCGGTCGGCGTCCCGGTCGCCAGGACCAAGATCGGCCTCTACACGGGGGTGGCCTTCGGCGCCTGGATCTCCGGCCAGCACCTGCTCTTCTCCTTCGACGCCGTCCAGTCCGGCGAAGGCGTCGGCAACGAGCTGATCTACATCATCGCGGCCGTCATCGGCGGCTGCCTGATCACCGGCGGCTACGGCAGCGCGGTCGGCTCTGCCGTCGGCGCGCTCCTGTTCGGCATGACCAGCAAGGGCATCGTCTACGCCGAATGGAACCCCGACTGGTTCAAGTTCTTCCTCGGAGCGATGCTGCTCCTCGCGACCCTGCTCAACGCCTGGGTCCGCAAGCGCGCGGAGGCCACGACATGACCGGGACCGAACCCGTGACCCGCACGCCCGTGGTGGAGCTGTCGGACGCCGGCAAGCACTACGGCAACGTTCGCGCCCTGGAGGGCGTCTCCCTGGAGGTCCACGCGGGCGAGATCACCTGCGTCCTCGGCGACAACGGAGCGGGCAAGTCGACGCTGATCAAGATCATCGCGGGTCTGCACCAGCACGATTCCGGCACCCTGCGCATCGACGGCGAGGAAACCCGCCTCACCTCGCCGCGCGAGGCCCTGGACCGGGGCATCGCGACGGTCTACCAGGACCTGGCCGTCGTGCCGCTCATGCCGGTCTGGCGCAACTTCTTCCTCGGCTCCGAGCCCCGCAAGGGCGTCGGCCCCTTCCGGCGCATGGACATCGACCTCATGCGCCGCACCACCCGCGAGGCCCTGCTCCGCATGGGCATCGACCTGCGGGACGTCGACCAGCCGATCGGCACCCTGTCCGGGGGCGAGCGCCAGTGCGTGGCGATCGCCCGCGCGGTCCACTTCGGCGCCAAGGTGCTCGTCCTGGACGAGCCGACGGCCGCACTGGGTGTGAAGCAGTCAGGTGTGGTCCTCAAATATGTGGCCGCGGCACGCGACGAGGGCCTGGGCGTCGTACTGATCACCCACAACCCGCATCACGCCTACCTGGTGGGCGACCGTTTCGTGCTGCTCAGGCGCGGCACGATGGTGGGCAACCACACACGCGACGAGATCACCCTGGACGAGCTCACCAAGCAGATGGCGGGCGGAGCCGACCTGGACGCCCTCGTCCACGAGCTGCGGCGCACCCCTGCCCGCCCCGCACCGGGGGGCACCGCACCAGGGGGCACGGTGAGGCAGAATCGAGGCCGATGAGCACCTACCGCGACCTCACGGCCCCCATCGGCTCCCGCCGGGCCCCCGTCCTGCGAACGGTCGGTACCCGGGAACGCCGGTCACACCTGACCGCCCCGCGCGTCCCCACCGTCGGCATCGACATCGGCGGCACCAAGGTCATGGCGGGCGTCGTGGACGCCGACGGCAACATCCTGGAGAAGCTCCGCACGGAGACCCCGGACAAGTCCAAGAGCCCCAAGGTCGTCGAGGACACCATCGTCGAGCTGGTGCTGGACCTGTCCGACCGGCACGACGTGCACGCGGTCGGCATCGGCGCCGCCGGCTGGGTCGACGCCGACCGCAACCGCGTCCTGTTCGCGCCCCACCTGTCCTGGCGCAACGAGCCGCTGCGCGACCGCCTCGCCGGCCGGCTCTCCGTGCCCGTCCTCGTGGACAACGACGCCAACACCGCCGCCTGGGCCGAGTGGCGCTTCGGCGCCGGCCGCGGCGAGGACCACCTGGTCATGATCACCCTCGGAACCGGCATCGGCGGGGCCATCCTGGAGGACGGCCAGGTCAAACGCGGCAAGTACGGCGTCGCCGGGGAGTTCGGCCACATGCAGGTCGTCCCCGGCGGACACCGCTGCCCGTGCGGCAACCGCGGCTGCTGGGAGCAGTACAGCTCCGGCAACGCGCTCGTCCGCGAGGCGCGCGAGCTGGCCGCCGCCGACTCCCCGGTCGCCTACGGCATCATCGAGCACGTCAAGGGCAACATCGGCGACATCACCGGCCCCATGATCACCGAGCTGGCCCGCGAGGGCGACGCGATGTGCGTGGAACTGCTCCAGGACATCGGCCAGTGGCTCGGCGTCGGCATCGCCAACCTCGCCGCCGCCCTCGACCCCTCCTGCTTCGTGATCGGCGGCGGCGTCTCGGCCGCCGACGACCTGCTCATCGGCCCCGCCCGCGACGCCTTCAAGCGGCACCTCACCGGCCGCGGCTACCGCCCCGAGGCCCGCATCACCCGCGCCCAGCTCGGCCCCGAGGCCGGCATGGTCGGCGCCGCCGACCTGGCCCGGCTGGTCGCCCGCCGGTTCCGCCGGGCCAAGCGGCGCCGGGTGGAGCGCCACGAGCGCTACGAGCGCTACGCCCGCCGGGTACGGGACACGGCATGACCGCGTCGCTGCCCCGCCAGGCGACCCCGCCGGACGAGCCGCGCCCGCCCGCGGAGGACCCCCGCCACAGGGCCAGACGCAGGGCGCTCACCCTGCTGATCATCGTCCTGCTGATCGGCGTGCCGGCCGGCTACCTGGTGATCTCCGCGAACCAGAGCCGCGACAGCGGCAAGGACAAGGAGGCGAAGTACTCGGCGACCGGCCTCACGCCGGGCTGGCCGTCGAAGGTGCAGCGCCGCCTCTACCAGGTGACCGTCCCGCACCCCGCCGACGACCTCGCCTACTACGAGACGAACAACTGGAAGACCAGCCGCCTCTACGTGCAGTTCCGCACCAACCCCGCCGGCCTCGACAGTTTCCTGCAGGCCATGGGAGCGCGCCGGGAACAGCTCAAGAAGGACGACATCGCCATCGGCGAGCGCGACCGCAAGGTCAGCGGCTGGGCCTTCACCGGCCCCGGCCCCTGGTGGGGCCTCACCCACCGGCAGAAGAACCCGGCGCCCACCCAGGACGTGGTCGTCGACCTCGCCGACCCCGAGCAGCCGATGGTGTTCGTCGTCTCCCGCACGATCCCGTAGGCGGCGCCCCCGCCGTCCACCGCACGGCCCGTGGAGCAGCTGGTCCGCACGGGTCGCCCGCACGTCCCGCGGACGGTCCCGCACCGCCCCCGGAGCCGGATGTCGGACCCCGCCCGTAGAGTCGGAGACATCTGAACCGGGACACGGGCGGGAGGTGGCAGGACGTATGAGCGGCACGGCTGCGGTGGCCGAGCGCACGGGGCGTTCCCCGGGCACGGGACAGGACACGGACACGGACCCCGTTCACCCGGTCCCGGTGCGCCTGGCGTGCGTGTACCTGCCCGCGCCCCTGCCGCGCGACGGCCGCCTCGCCTTCTACGACCCCGACGGCGACCCGCTCCCCGCCGGCGCCGGGGGCGGGACCGAGGAGCTGACGGTCGTGCGGCGGCACGGCGCCGGTGTGCGCCGCCGGCAGGTCCCCGCGCTGACCCTGCCGCTCGCCGAGGCCCTGCCGCTGCTGGTCCGGGCCCGCCGCGACCCGGCCGCCCACCCGGCCACCGCCTGCTGGGGCGCCGCCGCCCTGCACGCCCTGCGGCTCGTCGCCCGCGGCCGGCTGCTGCCCGGCCTCACCCGGGACGGGCACGACGCCTGGCGGGCCGGCCCGCTGGAGCCCGACGACATCGCCCACCTGCGGGCCGTCGCCGCCGCGATGCCCCCCGAGGGCCACGCCGTGCCCCTCCCGGGGCCCGGCGCACTCCGGCTGCCCGAACCGGAGGCCCTGGTCCGCTCCTTCCTGGACGCGGTCGCCGACACCCTGCCCCGCACGCCCGCCGCCCCCTGCGCGGCCGGCCGGCCGTTCGCCGCCCGTGAACCCCAGGCCCTGCCGCACGCCCACGCCTGGGCGGCCGAGGTCGCCGCCGGCATGGACGCGGGCGTGCGCGTCTCGCTCCGCCTCGACCTGTCCGCGTACGACGTCTTCGACGCCGGTGCGCACGAGGAGTCCCGCGCCGCCGGAGCGGCCGTCGTGCAGGTGCACAGCCTCGCCGACCCCACCCTGGTGGCCGACGCGGCCGCCCTGTGGGCCGGTGAGGCCGACGCGGCGTTCGGACCCCGCGCGCGCGTCGACGCCGCCCTGGCCGTGCGGCGCGCCGCACGGGTCTGGCCGCCCCTGGAACGGCTCGCCGAACAGGACGTGCCCGACGTCCTCGCCCTGTCCGAGGAGGAACTCGGCGAGCTGCTCGGCGCCGCGGCGGGCCGGCTGGCCGCCGCCGGAGTCGCCGTGCACTGGCCCCGGGACCTCGCCCGCGACCTGACCGCCACCGCGGTGGTCCGCCCGGCCCCCGGCTCGGCGACCGACGGCACCGGCTTCTTCGAGGGCGAGGACCTCCTCCGGTTCCGCTGGCAGCTCGCGCTCGGCGGCGACCCGCTCAGCGAGGCCGAGATGGACGCCCTCGCCGAGGCCCACCGCCCCGTCGTACGGCTCCGGGACCGCTGGGTGCTCGTCGACCCCGCCCTCGTCCGCAAGGCCCGCAAGCGCGAACTCGGTCTGCTCGACCCGGTGGACGCGCTCGCCGTCGCCCTGACCGGCACCGCCGAGGTCGACGGCGAGAGCGTCGAGGCCGTCCCCACCGGCGCGCTGGCCGCCCTCCGCGACCGTCTCACCGGGGGCCTGCACCCCGCCGACCCGCCCCCCGGCCTCGCCGCCACCCTCCGCGACTACCAGCTGCGCGGCCTGGCCTGGCTCGACCTGATGACCTCCCTCGGACTCGGCGGCTGCCTCGCCGACGACATGGGCCTCGGCAAGACCGTCACCCTCATCGCCCTGCACCTCAAACGGGCCCGCCCCGAACCCACCCTCGTCGTCTGCCCCGCCTCCCTCCTCGGCAACTGGCAGCGCGAGATCACCCGCTTCGCGCCCGGCGTCCCCGTGCGCCGCTTCCACGGCCCGGACCGCAGCCTCGACGGCCTGGACGGCGGCTTCGTCCTGACCACGTACGGCACCATGCGCGCCGCCGCGGCCCGCCTCGCCGGACAGCCCTGGGGCATGGTCGTCGCCGACGAGGCCCAGCACGTGAAGAACCCCTACTCGGCCACCGCCAGAGCACTGCGCACCATCCCCGCCCCCGCCCGCGTGGCGCTCACCGGCACACCCGTCGAGAACAACCTCTCCGAACTGTGGGCCCTGCTCGACTGGACCACCCCCGGCCTCCTCGGCCCGCTGAAGTCCTTCCGCGCCCGGCACGCCCGCGCGGTGGAGAACGGCGAGGACGCCGAGGCCGTGGAGCGTCTGTCCCGCCTGGTCCGCCCCTTCCTGCTGCGCCGCAAGAAGTCCGACCCCGGCATCGTCCCCGAGCTGCCGCCCAAGACCGAGACCGACCACCCGGTGCCGCTCACCCGGGAACAGGCCGCGCTGTACGAGGCGGTCGTGCGCGAGTCGATGCTCGCCATCGAGACCGCCGAGGGCATGGCCCGCCGGGGCCTGGTCCTGAAACTGCTCGGCGCCCTCAAGCAGATCTGCGACCACCCCGCGCTCTATCTGAAGGAGGACCCCCGCCCCGACCGCCTGTCCGCCCGCTCCGGCAAGCTGGCCCTCCTGGACGAGCTGCTGGACACCCTGCTCGCCGAGGACGGCTCCGCACTCGTCTTCACCCAGTACGTCGGCATGGCCCGCCTGCTCACCGCCCACCTGTCCGCCCGCGCGGTCCCCGTCGACCTCCTGCACGGCGGCACTCCGGTGCCGGAGCGCGAGCGCATGGTCGACCGCTTCCAGAACGGCGAGACGCCGGTCCTGATCCTGTCCCTGAAGGCGGCCGGCACCGGCCTGAACCTGACCCGCGCGGGACACGTCATCCACTTCGACCGCTGGTGGAACCCGGCCGTCGAGGAACAGGCCACCGACCGCGCCTACCGCATCGGCCAGACCCAGCCCGTCCAGGTCCACCGCCTGGTCACCGAGGGCACGGTGGAGGACCGCATCGCCGAGATGCTCGCCGCCAAGCGCGCCCTCGCCGACGCCGTCCTCGGCTCCGGCGAGGCGGCGCTCACCGAGCTGACCGACCGCGAACTGTCCGACCTCGTCTCCCTGCGGAGCAGGCCGTGACGGCCCCCGGCAGCCCACGCCCCGGCGACGCCGCCCGCCGGGCCCTGCGGGCGGCACGAGCACGAGCAGAGGCCGAGCGGGAGGCCGCCGCCCCCACCGCACGGGGCACGGCGGAAGATCCTGCCGGCAGCGCGCGGGGCTCGGCGGAGGGCACGGCGGGCCCGGCGCGGGGCGCGGTGGAGGATGCGGCCGGCACGGTGCGGGATGCCGCGGAGGGCACGGTCTGCGGCGCGGACGGGGCGCCCGGGGGCCCGCCCGGGCGCGGCGCCGGCCGGCCCGACCGCTCCGGCGGCGCCGAGCCCAGGCCCGGCGACGCGGCGCGGGCTGCGCTCAGGGATGCCGTCGCACGCCGGGCCGACGACACACCGGCGCCGGGCGGTCCCGCGCCGGCGCCCGGCGCCACCGCCTCGGACCCGGCCCACGCCCCGTTCCGGTCCCCGTCCCCGGCGGTGGACGAAGCTCCCCAGGACCCGGCACGTCCCGTCCCGGAACCGGGTCCGGCGGGCGCGGCGGACTCCGGCCCCGGTGAGGCCGCCGCGCACCCCTCGGCGCGGACCGGTCCGGCCGCCCCCGCGAGCGGGCGTCCCGGCGACGCCGCCCGGGAGGCGCTGCACGCGGCACGGCGGGAAGCATGGCGCGCGGAGGCGGCGAAGCCCCGGCGGGAGAGCCGCGCCGCCGCGCGGCCGGGCACCGCCGTGCCGGCCGCCCCGTCCGCACCCGCGCCGGAGGACGGCGTCGCCAGGGCCAAGGCGGTCCAGGACATGCGGCGGTACCTGGCGGACGCCTTCCGCATGCCTCCGTGGACCGGGGAGCCCTGGGAGCCGGAGCACCCCGTCGGCGACACGGCTTCCCACACCAGTCGCGCCCCCTCCGCCCCGCGGTCCCGGTCCGTGACGCCGGAGCCCGCGTCCGGGGATTCCGCCTCCGGGGATTCCGCGTCCGGGGATTCCGCGTCCGGGGTTTCCGCGTCCGGGCCCGGGGAGCTGGCCCGCCCGTCCCCGATCCCGGCCGGCGGAGGCGCGCCGTCGGCTTCCCCGCCCGCGTTCCCCAGCCCGGCGCCCGCGTCCTCCGCCCCCGGGACGGCACCCCCGGCGGCAGCGTCCGCGGCCCCCGCCCCGGTGTCCGTGGCCGCCCCGTCCGCCCCGGCACCCTCCGCGGGAGCCCACCCCGCGTCGGCGGCCGCCGGCGCCTCGGACCCCGCACCGGCAGCACCGCGTGTGCCTGCCACCATGGCCGCCCCGCACCGCGACACCGAGCTCCGCCGTACGTTCGCGGCGTTCGCGCCGCGCCGGGCCGCCGGCGAGGGGACCGGGTTCGCGGCGACCTGGTGGGGCAACGCCTGGGTGGAGGCGCTGGAACGGGGCGCGCTGGATCCCCGGCGGCTCGCGCGGGGGCGCGGTTACGCGGACCAGGGGCACGTGGACGCGATCACCGTCACCCCGGGACAGGTGCTGGCGTACGTGCGCGGCAGCCGGCCCCGCCCGTACCGCGTCCAGGTGCGGGTGCGGACGCTGGGGGACGAGGACTGGGAGCGTTTCCTGGACGAGGCCGCCGACCGGCCGGGCCACATCGCGGCGCTGCTCGACAAGGAACTGCCCCAGTCCCTCGCCGACTGCGGCGTCCCCCTGCTGCCCGGCCCCGGCGACCTCTTCCCCCGCTGCAGCTGCCCCGACTCCGGCCATCCCTGCAAGCACGCCGCCGCCGTCTGCTACCAGACGGCCCGCCTGCTCGACGCCGACCCGTTCGTGCTGCTCCTGCTGCGCGGCCGGGGCGAGAAGGACCTCCTGGAGGCGCTGACCCGGCGCAGCGCCGCACGTGCCGCCGACGCCGCCCGGGAACGGCAGCCGCAGACGCTGCCCGGCGTGCGGGCCGCCGAGGCCCTCGCCCCGCGCCGGCTCCCGCCGCTGCCCCCGCCGGCGCCGGTGCCGCCGCACCCCGGGCAGCCCCCGGTGTATCCGTCGGCGCCGGGCGGCCCGGACCCCCTCGCGCTGGACCAGCTGGCCACCGACGCCGCCGCCCGCGCCCACGCGCTGCTCACCACCGGACGCGACCCCGTCGCCGAGCTGACCCTCTGGCAGGACGCCGTGCGCCTCGCCGCCGCGCGTCCCGGTTCCGGGCTGACGGCGGCCACCCGGACGCTCTACGCCTCGCTGGCCGAGGCCGCCGGCCGCACCCCGGCCGACCTCGCCCGCGCCGTCGCCGCCTGGCGGCAGGGCGGCCCGGAGGGGCTCGCCGTGCTGGAGGAGCCCTGGGACCCGCCGGCCGGCCGCTTCGACCGGGCCCGCCCGCTGCTGCTCGCCGCCGACCTCCCGGCGTTCCGGCCCTGGCGCAACCGCCTCACCCACCCCCGCGGCCACCTGCAGCTGCGCCTGGGCCGCGACGGCCTCTGGTACGCCTACGAGTCGGAACCCGGCCGGGACGACTGGTGGCCGCGCGGCACCCCTGACCTCGACCCGGTGGGCGCCCTGACGGGTCTCGGCATACCGGCCGACCTCGACGGCCTGTGACCGCCACGCACGGGGCCCGGCCGCTCGACGGTCTCACCGGAAGGCCGCGGTCCGGTGCCGGCGGAGACGGTCGCGGGTCCCGTGCCGGGGGCGACGGTCGCGGGTCCGGTGCCGGGGAGCGGTCCTCCCCGGCACCCCCGACGGGGCGACCCGGCGGCGGGCCCGGCCGGACGACGCCCCGCGCTGCGGCGGCCCGGGCCCGCCGGCCCCGTGGAGTCCAGCGGCCGGCAGACGTGTCACCGGGTCCGGCCCGGCAGGCCAGAGCGTCACGCCTCTCCCGGCGCCTCCGCGGCAGGCCCGGCCGCGTCCCCGGCGGCGGCACCCTCCCGCAGCCCGGGTGTCGTCGCGGCGACCGCCGCCACCGCCAGAACGCACATCGCGCCGCCCGTGACCAGCGCCGTCGTGCCCGAGGTCCAGCCGGCCAGCAGACCGGCGCGCACGTTGCCGAGACTGGGGCCCGCCTGCCCGACGATCTGCTCGGCCGCCGTGACCCGGCCGAGCAGCGAGTCCGGAGTGCGCGTCTGCACGATCGTGGAGCGGGAGACGACCGAGGTGGCGTCGGCCGCCCCGGCCAGCGCCAGCAGGGCCAGACCGGTCCACGGACTGCTCGACAGACCGAACAGCACCAGTGCCGCGCCCCAGGCGGCCGACGTGCACAGCATCACCGCGCCCGGCCGGCCGAGCCGGGTCAGCCGTCCGGACAGCGCGGTCGCCGCGATGCCGCCCACCGCCAGCGCCGACGGGAACAGACCGAGGGTGCGCGGGTCGTCGCCGAACCGCTCGGCGTTGACCAGCGGGAACAGGCTCACCGGGAAGGACAGCACGGTCGCGGCGAGATCCGTGATCAGTGCGCCGCGCACCACCCGGTGCCCGGCCAGGAACCGCAGCCCGTCCAGCACCCCCTGCACACCGGCCCGGGACGGGACGCCCTCCGGGGGCAGCGCGGGCAGGCCGAAAGCGCCGTAGAAGGCGAGGCCGAAGCTGAGGGCGTCCAGCAGGTAGCACACGCCGATGCCCAGCCAGCCCAGCAGCGCACCGGCCAGGGCGGGACCGAGCAGCATCATCGCCTGCCCGGTGACCTGGTTCAGCGCGAGTCCGGCCGCCACCTGGTCCGGCGGCAGCAGGCGCGGCACGAACACCCCGGCGGCGGGGGCGCCCAGCGCCCCGAAGGCCGACTGCAGGGCGACCAGAGCCAGCACGCCGCCCACCGGGACATGCCCGGTGAAGCCCTGCACGGCGAGCAGCAGGGAGCAGGCGGCCTGTCCGACGGTCGCCGTCAGATAGATCCGGCGCCGGTCGGCCCGGTCCACCCACGCCCCGGCGAACAGCCCGAACACCACCAGCGGCAGCGCCTGCGCCAGGCCGACCGCGCCGGTCCACGCCGTGCTGCGGGTCATGTCCCACACCTGGTACATGACCGTCACCATGGTCATGAACCCGCCGAGCGTGGAGACGGTCCGCCCGATCAGCAGCCGCCGGAAGACGGGGGAGGTGCGCAGGGGCCGGGTGTCGAGAAGCGAACGGCTCGCGCTCATGACACGGAGCGGGAGCGGGGGGCGCAGGGCGCGGGCTGCTGGATCACCGGGGGAGGCTAACCGGGCGCCGTCGCCCCCGCCAGCGAATTAAGCGACGGCCGCGGCGCCCGCCGGTGCGGACCGGACGCCGCGGCAGGGCCGGGCGGCGCACCCGGCCCTGCCGGCGCGAGACCCGCTCACGGCCCGCCGCGGCCGGCGCGGCAGGGGCCGCGCCGCTCGGACCGGAGCCGTGCGAGACCGCGTGCGGAGCCGTGCGAGACCGCGTGCGGTCGCCGAGGTCGCGTCACCGCACCGCGTGCGGTCGCCGGCATCGCGCCCTGCGCCGCGTGTGGTCGCCGGCATCGCACCCTGCACCCCGGGCGGTCGCGAGGCCACCGCACCGCGTGCGGTCACGAGGCCACCGCACCGCACCGCGTGCGGTCGCCGGGGTCACGGCACCGCGCCGCGCGCGGTCAGGAGGCGCCGACGATGCGGCGCACGTTGTCCACCGAGCCGCAGCCCGCCTTCAGCTGGCGCTCGCGCTCCTCCAGGAACGCCTCGCCCAGTTCCTCACGCCGCTTCATGGCGACGTTCTCGCGCGCACCGTTGAGGACGGTCCGCTCCTCCTCGTCGGCGTGATGGGTGACGGCCTGCACGAGTTCTTCCAGCTTCTCGTCCCACTCCTCGGAGCCGACCTCGTCGACTTCCAGCAGCTCCAGGAGCGCCTTGTTGCCCTCGTCGTGCTCGT
Source organism: Streptomyces sp. NPDC006193 (assembly GCF_040613915.1). Taxonomy (NCBI): domain Bacteria; kingdom Bacillati; phylum Actinomycetota; class Actinomycetes; order Kitasatosporales; family Streptomycetaceae; genus Streptomyces; species Streptomyces sp. NPDC006193. The sequence continues at coordinate 105,920 of NZ_JBEXTB010000001.1, read as the reverse complement.
GCTCGCCGTGCTCGACCTCTTCGTCGTCGATGTCCTTGTAGCGCTTCAGCGCGGGGTAGACCTTGGCCTCCTCGGCCAGCGCGTGCGCGATCAGCAGGTCCGAGAACTCCTCCAGCGCGGCGGCTCGGTCGGCTTCGACGCTTCTCATCTGACGGAAGAGCTCTTCCATGCGCCGGTGGTCCTGGAGGATGAGCTCGACGACGTCTCGTGTCTGGGCCATGGGGCGGGCACCACTTTCTTGCGGATGGATCGGATGGAAACGGGTGCCCCCCGCTTACCCGCCCCGTTCGTCTTCATTGCTCGCGCGCCCGCGGCCGCCTCCCCCGGCCCAGCGGGTTCACCCCCGCGAAGTGCGGTACCGGCGCCCGTCGAGGGAACTCGCGAGCAGCGACAGGACGAACGGCGCGAACGCGACCGACCGCGACGAACAGGTGAACGGCATGAACGCACGCGAGCAGCGGCAGCAGCAGCGCGACCGTGACGACCGGCAGGCCGTCGAGCGGCTGGTGCCCGTCTGGCTGCAGGAGACCGAGCGGCACGACGCCGACGCCGCCCGCCGGGCCCGCGAGGGCTGGCGGAGCGGGTCGCTGCCGGCGCAGGCCGCGCAGGACCTGGCCCTGTGGGTCACCGCCCGGGTCAACGACACCGGCTTCAACCGGGACGAGGGGCCGGACGTCGCCGGGCCGGCGCGCATCACGCCGGCCGACAAGGAGAGCGTCCACCGGTGGCTCGCCGCACAGGGCCACGAGGTGTGACACCGGGACGCCGCGACGGCCCCGCCCGCCCCCGCGATCCGCCCCGGTCGGGTCCAGCGGCGGCCGGCCGCCCTTGGGGGGCCGGCATGATGTCCCGGCCGGCCTGATCCGCGGGCGGCGGCGAATGGGATGCGGACGGGGGTCGGCACTGCGGGAGCAGCGGACCCGCTTCCCGTACCGAGCAGACCCGCCGCTTCGAGTCGGACCCGACCCGGCGGCCACCGCGGCGCTCGCGAACACCGTGCGCCTGGACGCGGTGTCCGCCCGAGGACTTCGACACGGTCTTCCACCCCGGCGGCCACGGACGCGCTGCGGGATCCGGCCGAGGACGCCGACTCCGTGCGGTTGACCGAGGCCACCCTGCGCTCGGGCCCGCGGGACGGTCTGCTGATCACGGGCCAGGACCCGGCCTCGTCCGGCCCGGCCGCCGAAGCCCTCGCCGAACTGGCCGGCCGGGGGTGTGGGCGCGCCCGCCGCCGTTCGCGGCGGGTGCGCGAGACCGCCCGCCCCGGTTCAGGACCAGGCGATCTCGCCGTGGCGGGAGACGAAGCGTCCGGTGCCGGCGCCGGGCCCCTCGGTGGCGAGGGCGACGATGGCGTCCGTGCCCTCGGTGACGGTCTGGGGGCCGCTGTGACCGTTGAGGTCGGTCGCCGTGTAGCCGGGGTCGGCGGCGTTGACGCGGATGCCCTCGAGTGCCTTGGCGTACTGCGTGGTCAGCATCGTCAGCGCTGCCTTCGAGGCGGTGTACAGCGGTGCGACGACCTGCGACTCGGCTCGGTCGGGGTCGTGTGTGAGGGCGAGCGAGCCCAGGCCGCTGCTCACGTTGACGATGACCGGGTCGTCCGAACGTCGCAGCAGCGGCAGGAACGCGGTGGTGGTGCGGACGACGCCGATGACGTTGACGTCGAGGACGGCGAGGGCGTCCGCGGCGGTGAGGTTGCTGGGATCGCCGATGGGACCGCTCACGCCGGCGTTGTTGATCAGGACGTCGATCCTGCCCTCGTGTTCGGCGACGTCCGCGGCGGCGGCGGCCACGGACGCGTCGTCGGTCACGTCGATGGGGACGTAGCGGGCGCCGGTCGCGGCGGCCGCCTCCTCGCCCTGCTCGCGGTTGCGGGCGCCGACGAGCACGGTGTGACCGCACTCGACCAGGCGGCGGGCGGTCTCGCGGCCGAGTCCCTTGTTGGCTCCGGTGATGAAAGTGATCGTCATGGGTTCGATACTGGACCCGGACCCGAGGGCGTACCAGGGACGCTCCGACGGTAGGAACACCGGTACCACCCTCGCGCCCGCGCGCACGGCCGGGAATGCGGGAGGATGGAGGTCATGCCGACGACATCCGGAACCGGACTGGGCGCGATGATCCGCACGTGGCGGGACCGGCTGCCCCCGTCGGCCGCCGGGCTGCCGGTGGCGCGCGGGCGCCGCGCTGCCGGGCTGCGCCGCGAGGAGCTGGCCGACCTGGCCGGGGTGTCGGTCGACTACATCGTGCGCCTGGAGCAGGGGCGGGCCACGACCCCCTCGGCGCCGGTGGTGGCGTCGCTGTCGCGCGCCCTCCAGCTGACCGCCGCCGAGCGTGACCACCTGTACCGGCTGGCCCGGCTCGTCCCGCCGGCGAACGGCGTGATCTCCGACCACCTCCCGCCCGGTGTGCAGCGGGTGCTCGCCCGCCTCGGGGACGTGGCCGTCGCCGTGTTCGCGGCGGACTGGCAGCTGGTGTGGTGGAACCGGGGCTGGTCCGCCCTGCTGGGGGACCCCTCCGCCTTGCCGCCGCGGCGGCGCAACTTCGCCCGCGACCGGTTCCCGGTGGACTCCGGCCCCGCCCACCTCGCGCTCTGGCCGGTGACCGAGGCGGACCACGACGCCACCGACGCCGCCGTCGTCTCCGACCTGCGCCGCGCCACCGGCCGCTTCCCCCACGACAGCCGCCTGGCCGTGCTGATCCGTGAACTGAACGCGGGCAACCGGAGGTTCGCCGAGCTGTGGGCGACCGGCGAGGTGGCCGCCCACCGCGAGGACCACAAGACGATCCACCACCCGTCGGTGGGTCCGGTCGCCGTGGACTGCGACGTCCTGACCGACGGCGACTCCGAGCTCAAGATCGTCATCATGACCGCCGTTCCGGGCAGCGAGGACGAGACCAAGCTCCGGCTCGCCGTCCTCGCCGGCCACCCGGCCACCGCGCGCCACTGAAGGCGGTTCGGAGCCGACGGTCCACTCACCATCGGTCTCGCCCTCCCGAACACCGCCGCCTCGGCAGCCGTCCGGTACGGGAACGCCTGTCCGCGAGCCGACCGCCGCAGGAAGGCGCTGCCCGGTGCGACATACTCGCCCGATGAGCCCGCGCACTTCCCCGATCAGCCGGCCGATCACGATACGCAGGGCAGTCGCGCGCGATGCCAGACGGCTCACGCGGCTCGTGCGCGGCTCGAGCGCCTACGACGGCCAGTACGCGGCCGCAGTGGCGGGCTACCGGGTCGGCCCCGACTACCTGGAAGCCCACCGTGCCTTCGTGGCCGTCGGCGCCGACGAACAGGGAGGCCCGGTCCTCGGGTTCTACTCGCTCGTCCTCGCCGCACCACCGGAACTGGACCTGCTGTTCGTCGCCGACGACGCCCAAGGACGGGGCATCGGACGGCGGCTCGTCGAGCACATGCGGTCCGAGGCCCGTGCCGCCGGGCTCGACCGTGTCAAGGTCGTGTCGCATCCTCCCGCCGAGGACTTCTACCACCGCGTCGGTGCGGTCCGAACCGGAACCGCGCGCGCGAACCCGCCCGCCGTGCCCTGGGACCGTCCCACATTCGAGTTCCGGATTGCTTCTCGATGACGCGGTGTCCCAGTCGGCGGGGCAGTGGCTTCGCCTGCCCGGCGGGACCCGACCTGCGGCGGAGTTCCACCCCCTCATCCGCGCGTGCGGCGCGGCGAGGACCGCCGGAGCGCTCCGGTGGTGCTTCGTCTCATGGCTCCGCGCCGAAGCCCGGCCCGTCCTGCAGTCCTGTGCCTGCGCTTCCCCGGGGGAGGCCGGAACCGCAAACGGAGTAGAGCCGGCCGCTCCGCTGGCCACCGCTGTTGCCCGGTCCTGCGAGGAGCACACCGGTGGCCTCTCGACCCGGGGCTACGGCCTCGTCGCTCGTGGTTGGGTCGTCGGGATCCGTGAGGTGAAGAACAGGGCGAGGAGCGCGGCGAGGGCGAGTGCGGCGAGGGTGCCCGGAGGCCGTCGAGCCTTGCTTCGGTGTTCGCGTCGAACACCTCCTGCGACGTCTCCTCGTTCACCCCGGCGTCGTCGAGCGCCTTCTTCAGCTGAGCGTCCGACAGGAAGGGCACACCGCCGCACAGCTGGGCGGACGCCCGGTTCTTGACCTGGTCCGGGACCGCCGGGTCCTGCTCGACACTGTGCAGGAAGGACGACGTGAGCGAGGCGATCATGATCGACCCGGCGAGTGCCGTACCGATCGAGGCGCCGAGGTTGGTGACGGCGTTCTGGACCCCACCGACCTCCGCACTCTGCACTTCCGGCACCGCGGACACGGTGACCGAACCGAGCTGGGACGCCAGGGCGCCCATGCCGAGCCCGATCAGCAGCAGGGGAACGGTGACGATCTCTCCGCCGGCGCCCGCGTCAAGAGCGGCCATCAGGATCACCGCACCCGCGAGCAGCGCGAGGACCCCGCAGCGCACCACCCGGCGCGGCGAGACGTCCGGGAGAAGCCGCGGGATCAGGATGGCGGCTGCCAGCAGCGTCAGTGAGAGGGGCAGGATGCGCGCGCTGATCGTCGCCAACATCCTGTCGATCCCCTACTACACGCTGTGGTCAATCACCCTGATCGCCCTGTACGGCTTCGTCATCTGGGCGCTGTGCGTCGTGCAGGAGGACTGACCCTTCCCGCGCGTCGCCCGCGCCGGGGGACGCGCGGGAAGGCGCAGACGCCGCATTCCGGGCCGGCGAGACCGGGGAACGGCCCGCCCCGACCGTCCGGCACCGTCCTCGGCATCCGTCCCGCGCAACGGGGCCTCCCGCATCAGCACACTTCCGCGTCGGCGTGGTCCGTATGTCGCTGGCAGGCCGGACTGCCGGGGCATCAACACATCGAGACACCAGTGGCACCGCGGCGGGCGCCGATGCCGAGGAGTGGTGCGCATGTCGGCCGAGAACCCGGCGCCAGCATCCGCGGCAGCGTCGCAGGACCCCTCCGCCTAGGTCAGGACCGCGGCTATGTCAGTCTTCTGCTCATCGCCGGGGTGCTCGGAGTTCTCATCTCCGCAGGAGCGTACGGTTTCCTGGCGCTCGTCGGCGAGCTCCAGACCTGGACCTACACGAGCCTGCCCGAGGTGCTGGGTTTCCAGGAGTCTCCGCCCTGGTGGCCCCTGCCGCTGCTCGCAACGGCAGGGGCTCCTGGTCGCCACGGCCGTCCGCCACCTTCCGGGGACGGGCGGCCACAAGCCGGCCGAGGGGCTGTAGACGGCAGGCGCTCCGGAGCCGGGTGACCTCCCCGGTGTCCTCCTCGCCGCACTTGCCGCGCTGGGACTGGGCGCGGTACTGGGCCCCGAGGCTCCGCTCATCATGCTCGGCAGCGGCGTGGCGGTCTGGGTGCTGCGCCTGTTCCGGCCGGGTGCGCCGCCGCCGGTCCGGTCCATGGTCGGGGCGGCCGGAAGCTTCGCCGCGGTCAGCACCCTGCTCGGGTCCCCGATCACGGGGGCCTTCCTCCTCATGGAGGTCTCGGGGATCGGCGGCCCCATGCTGGGTGTCGTGCTGGTCCCGGGCCTGCTCGCCGCCGGAATCGGCTCACTCGTCTTCATCGGCCTGGACACCTGGACCGGTCTCGGCACATACTCCCTCGCGCTTCCCCACGTGCCCCACGCCGGCGCGCCCACCGGCGCCGAGTTCGGCTGGGCCCTCGCCATCGGACTTGCCGCGGCACTTCTGGAAACGGGCATCTGCCGGTCCGCCCTGCTGCTTCAGCCCCGAGTCGAGCAGCACCGGCTCCCCGCCACCGTGCTGACGGGCTCGGCAGTCGCAGGCCTCGCCATCGCTTACGCCGAGGGCTCCGGCGGATCCGCGACCGAGGTTCTCTACTCGGGCCAGAGCGCCCTGGGCCCCCTTCTCGCGAACAGCGCCGACTACACCGTCGGCACCGTGACACTGCTTCTCGTCTGCAAGGGGCTGGCGTACTGCGCCTCATTGAGCGCCTTCCGAGGAGGCCCGATCTTCCCTGCGATATTCCTGGGCGCGGCGGGCGGAATCGCTCTCTCGCATCTTCCGGGACTGCATCTGACCCCCGCGTTCGCGATGGGCGTCGCAGGCATGTCGGTCGCCATGCTCAGGCTGCCGCTGACCTCGGTTCTGTTGGCCACCTTGCTGCTCGGGCCGCAGGGCCTGACCGTCATGCCGCTGGTGATCGTCACCGTCGTGGCTTCTTACGTCACGACCCTCATGCTCGTCCCCGCTCCACCGGACAGCTCCCGGACCGGCACGCGCAGAACCCCCACGCCGCGATAGCGCAGCGTCCCCTGGCGCGCCTGGAGTCCCACCGAACGGATCCGCGAGCGTCCCAGTCGGCAGCCACAGCCGCAACAGCTCCTCTCAGGACACGTCAGGACAGGTCAACGACCACGTCGTCCCCGGGGCCGCACCGGAACGCCGGTCACCGGCGCCACCCTGAGAGGCCATGTCGCCGCTGTGCTGTGTAGGCCGGTACCGTCCGGCCCCCGTTCGGCCGAAAGCTGCCAGGCGATGTCGGCCTGGCACAGGTTGCAGAACCCTTCCGAGGGATTGCGCACACAACCCAGAGAGTGCCGGACATTGCAGGTGAGCGCCGCTCATAGTTCCCGGTCGCGCAGCGAGTGTGACACCTCGTGACGTGAGGAAGCCCCGGCCGGGGAACACCACCGGCAGGGGCTTCTGTCATCAGGCGTCGCGGTCCCGCAGTCGCTCTTCACGGGTCTTGATCACCCGCAGCCGGACCGGCTGGCGTGAGGTCCACCGGTCCGGCCCGTGCTCCGACCGCAGCACCCACGTGGCGCCGCCGCGCACGTCCGCCACGATCCCGCGCCGGTCGGCGTCCTCGTCGTGGATCAGGTCGCCCACCCACGCGCACCGCTCCTGCTTGCCGGTCATCCGTGTTCCTTCCCGTGCAGTTCTGCCCACACCCGCTTCCCCCACGGCAGCGGCTCGCTGCCCCAGTCCTCCGCCAGCTCCGTCACGAGCGCCAGGCCGCGCCCGTGTTCGTCGTCGAGGCCGGACACCTTGCGCACCGGGGGCGCCTTCGAGAAGTCCACGACGGCGACGCGGACGCGTGCCGCGCCGAGCCTCTCGACGACCACCCGGATGGAGTCCCGCCGGGCGTGCCGCACGGCGTTGGTCACCAGCTCGGAGACGATCAGGGCGCCGTCCTCGGCCAGGTCGTCCAGGCGCCATACGGCACACGCGGCGCGGACCAGGCGCCGGGCGGGCGCGGCACTCTCGGGCTGACGCGGCAGGGTCTCGCTGTACCCGGGGTGCCCGGTCCTGCGAGCCCGCGTTGTAGGTTGCGGCATGTCGGTTTGCTTTCTCAGATCGGCCAAACCCCGGGGCCGGTCGCACGGCCCCCTGGGCGCTGTCCGCTCATGTAAGCCGCATGCCTGGAACGCTGACAGGGGTGCAACGTCCCACTTTCAGCACGCTATTCGCAGACCCCCAGGAACTCCGCCAACGGCCGCAGGCCCGGAGGGCGATTGGGGAGCGCCCACAGGTCGCGCACAATCGCCACGGCCAAGGTGTGGTGCTGCATCCACGTCGGCGCCACACGGCGCAGGGACTCCAGGGCTTTCACCGCTCCGGCCGCATCCCCGGTGTCCGTGTGGGCGCGCGCCACGTCCAGCAGCAGCCACGTGCGCCACGACGGAGGCGTGTCCTTGCTGAGCCGCATCCCCTTTGCCAGAGCCAGGGCGTCCTGCGGGTGCCCGTATTGCACTGCGAGCCGGACGCGTTCGATGCGGACCGATGAAGGGCTGAAGACGCTGACCATGCGGTTGTCCCCGCCGCCGGGCAGCTTCGAGACCCGGGCGGCTTCCTTCTCGGCCGTCTCCATCATCGCGGCTGCGCGCTCATAGTCGCCGCTCCGCGCGGCCGAAGTGGCAGCGCTCATGGTCAGCGCACCCCACACTTTCAGGCCGTCCGCCGTTTCCGTATGACCTGCGTTCGCCATGTCGTCGGCGGCCCGGAGGGCGATACCCAACGCGTCTTCCAAACGGCCCTGCCGCTGGTACGTCCACGCCATGGAATTGACGATCATCGGCAGCAGCAGCGGATCGGACGACTGCTCAGCAGCGTCTGTCGCGCGCTCCAGACTGATCAGAGCGAGGTCCGTCTTACCCATTCGCACGGCCACATGCCCGGCGAGCTGAAGCGCCTTCCCCAGAGCCGCGAAACCGATGCTGCGCTCGTCCTCACTGCTCGAAGCGGTGGCGGAGCGCGCATCCGAGATCAGGTCCGGCAGCGCCTTCATCACGGTGTCGAACTCGGCAGAGTGGTACTGCGTCCAGCCGTCCGCGATCCGCTCACGCAGGCTGTCCATGGAGAAGCCGGACCCCAGTGGCTCGGGCGCCGGGCTCCAGAGCGCGGGCATGATGGCACGGCGCACCGCCACGAAGCGGGGACCGTCGCTCTCCCCGGTGGAGGACACGGCAGGCGGGTCCCCGAGAAGCGTGGTCAGCTCGACGCCAAGACCGTTCGCCAGGGCGTGCAGCGTGGGGAGACGTGCCGAATGCTTCCGTCCCTGTTCGAGCTGGCGGATCACGTCAACGGATACGCCGGAGCGCTCGGCCAGCTCTTCTTGCGTGAGGGAGGCCAGACGACGCAAGCGGCGCAGAGTCTTCCCCAGGTGTTCGTTCGCCACGCTGCCACGGTACGCCTGCCGTTTCAGGACAGGGCGCCGATGACGCCACCTCTTGCGCGCTGGGCAGGGCCGTCCGCGTACAGCGCTCGGAGCTGACAGCTTGCCAGACGCATCTTCGCTTCTTCGTGCGTGACAGCCGTTCAGCCGGAGCGTGCGGGTGTCGGACAACTTCTGCCGAGCAGCGTGGCGCGACTTCCCAGAACGACGCCGACCAGGGGTGGGATCGTACAAGGGCCCGCAGCGTTGGGCCGTGGCACGGTGGCAGCAGGCCGGCTGACCGTTTACACGCCAGGAAGCCGCGGCTCACGGGCTGCGGCTGCCTGGCGTTCAGGCGGGCGGCAGTTCCGGCCGCCCCCGGGAGGCCATGCCCCGCAGGAGACCGGCCATCATGTCTGGCTCCCGCGGGTGAGGGGAGCAGCCCGCCCCGACCCGGCAGGCATCCCTCGATGCCGGGACCATCCCCGCGGGTGCGGGGAGCAGTCCAGCAGTGCTTTGCCGACGAAGCTGGCGCAGGGACCATCCCCGCGGGTGCGGGGAGCAGTGGCCCTTCTTCAAGGTGTTGTAGATGAACGGGGGACCATCCCCGCGGGTGCGGGGAGCAGGGTGCCGGTGTCCCTGTCCCAAGGACGGCCCGGGGACCATCCCCGCGGGTGCGGGGAGCAGTATGCCAACCGCAGGGCGCGCAGAGTGTGTGAGGGACCATCCCCGCGGGTGCGGGGAGCAGCTGGAGACGGAAGTGGACCAGCTGGAACGGAAGGGACCATCCCCGCGGGTGCGGGGAGCAGGCTTTCTGGGCTGGGCGTTTATCGCTGTGGTGACACGGTTTGAGCAACTTTTACTGATTCCGGCGAATGGGACATGGGGGTCACTCGGTCTCGTAGGTGCTTCTCACTGCATCAGGGGTGAATCGGTCATCGTACGTGGTGGGGGTGCTGTTCGCCGGGAGACGCTTCTGTTTGCTGGTTTCGGTGTGCGGAGGTGGGCCCTCCCTGTATCAATCACTCATGAGTGATCGGGGGAGTGCTCGTTCCGGCCTGTTGCGCCGGCTCGGGGAGCCGGCCCGGTCGGTGTGGGCCAAGCATGACCGTGACACCGATGGCTGGTTGCCGTTGTGGCGGCACATGGAGGACAGCGCCGCGGTGGCCGGCCTGTTGTGGGACCGGTGGTTGCCCGTAGGGGTGCGGAGGCTGGTGGCCGGGTCGTTGCCGCTGGGCGACTCAGACGCACGCGCTCTCGCCGTATGGCTTGCCGGTGTGCACGACATCGGCAAGGCCACCCCGGCGTTCGCCTGCCAGGTTGACCAGCTCGCCGACACGATGCGTGGCCAGGGGCTGGAGATGCGCTCGGCGAGGGCGATGGGGCCGGACCGTCGGATCGCGCCGCACGGTCTGGCCGGGCAGGTGCTGTTGGGGGAGTGGCTGGAGGAACGGCACGGGTGGGCGTCGGCTCGGACGGGGCAGTTCACGGTGGCCGTGGGCGGACATCATGGGGTGCCGCCGGAGCACGGCCAGATCAAGGCCTTGTACGAGCATGAGGAGTTGCTGCGCACTCCTGGGCCGAGCGGCCGTGTCTGGCGGCAGGTGCAGACCGAGCTGCTCGACGCCTGCGCCGAACGTTTCGGTGTGACCCGGCGGCTGGAGGAATGGCGGACGGTGAAGCTGCCGCAGCCGGTGCAGGTGCTGCTCACCGCACTGGTCATCGTCTCCGACTGGATCGCCAGCAACCCGGACCTCTTCCCGTACTTCCCTGATGGCGCGTCCCGCGATGATCAGGAGCGTCTCGCCGCGGCGTGGAAGGGGCTGGACCTGCCGGAACCCTGGCGGGCCGAGGAAGCGGACGGAAGCGCTCAGGAGCTGTTCGCCTCCCGGTTCGAACTACCGGCGGGAGCGGAGGTACGCCCGGTCCAGGAGGCGGCCGTGGAACTCGCCCGGGAGATGAAGACGCCCGGTCTGATGATCGTCGAGGCACCGATGGGGGAGGGGAAGACGGAGGCGGCGCTCGCCGTGGCCGAGATCTTCGCGGCCCGCTCGGGTGCGGGAGGGGTGTTCTTCGCCCTGCCCACCATGGCCACCGGCAACGCCATGTTCCCCCGCCTGCTCGACTGGCTGGACCGGTTGCCGGGGGTGGCCGGTTCACGTCGCTCGGTGCATCTGGCCCATTCCAAAGCAGCTCTCAACGAGGACTTCGCCGGCTTGATGGCCCGTGCAGGACGGGTCGTGGCCGTCGGCGTGGACGAAGCGGCGCCCGCACCTCGGCAGCGGCACGACGAGCAGCACCGGGCGGCTGCCGAACTCGTGGCGCATGCCTGGCTGCGCGGCCGCAAGAAGGCCATGCTGGCCTCGTTCGTCGCGGGCACCATCGACCAGTTGCTGTTCGCCGGGTTGAAGAGCAGGCACCTGGCGCTGCGACACCTCGCCGTGGCGGGGAAGGTCGTCGTCATCGACGAGGCGCACGCCTACGACACGTACATGGGCGTGTATCTGGACCGGGTGCTGTCCTGGCTGGGTGCGTACCGGGTCCCGGTGGTGGTGCTGTCCGCGACTCTGCCGGCCTCGCGCAGACGTGAACTCCTCGCGGCGTACTCCGGCCGGGCGGATGCCGACGCGGACACCGCCGCGCCGGACGCGTACCCCTTGCTGACCGCCGTCGCTCCCGGTGGCGCCCCAAGCAGCCGCCGCCCGCAGGCGTCGGCCCGGTCGACGGCGGTGTGCCTGGAGCGCCTCGACGACGGCTTGGATGTCCTGTCCGACCGGCTGGAGAGCGAGCTGGCCGACGGCGGATGCGCCCTGGTGATCCGCAACACGGTCAGGCGGGTGCTAGAGACGGCTCGCGTGCTGCGCGACAGGTTCGGGGCCGAGAACGTGACCGTGGCCCACTCGTGCTTCGTCGACCTTGACCGGGCGGACAAGGACAGCACGCTGCTCCGCCTCTTCGGACCTCCGCAGAAGACGAACGACAGGCCCGCAGGCCGGCACATCGTGGTGGCCAGCCAGGTCGCCGAGCAGTCCCTGGACGTCGACTTCGACCTGCTGGTCAGCGACCTGTGCCCCGTCGACCTGCTTCTGCAGCGCATGGGGCGCCTGCACCGCCACGAGCGTGGACAGGGGCAAGGCGCGCGGCCCGGACGCCTGCGGAGGGCGCGTTGCCTGGTGACGGGAGCGGACTGGACGGCGGACGTGCCCGCCCCGGCGCGAGGGTCGGTCGCCGTGTACGGGCAGTACGCCCTGCTGCGATCGGCCGCGGTGCTCCTTCCCCACCTCGACGGCGGACCCCGGCGACCGGTGCGGCTCCCTGCGGACATCAGTCCTCTCGTGCAGAGTGCGTACGGGGAGGCGCCGATCGGGCCGGACCACTGGCAGGACGGGATGAAGAGGGCCCGCGAACAGTTCGAGCGACACCGCGACGATCAGGCTCAGCGTGCCGCCGTGTTCCGTCTCGGGGACGTGGGAAAGCCGGGGCGTGCGCTGTTCGGCTGGGTCGCCGCCGGGGTGGGGGACACGGACGACACCCCCACCGGGCGTGCCCAGGTCCGCGACAGCCGGGACAGCCTGGAGGTCGTCGTCGTCCAGCGCCGCGGCGACGGAAGTCTCGCCACCCTGCCGTGGCTCGAGCCGGACAACAAGAAACGGCAACGAGCCGGCCTCGCACTGCCGCGGGACGCCACGCCGACGCGGTTCGCGGCCCGTACGGCCGCGAGCTGCGCACTGCGGCTCCCCATGCAGTTCTCCGGCCCGACCATGGACCGGGCCATCCAGGAACTGGAGGAGCTGTACATGCCCAAGTGGCAGGGCAAGGACAGCCCTTGGCTCTCCGACCAGCTGATTCTTGCTCTTGACGAGGACTGTCAGACCCGGCTGGCAGGATTCGCCCTCCGGTACAGCCCTGAAGACGGTCTCGAGGTGACCCGTGAAGACGACTGAACCCCCGGGTGCCGGTGCGGGCAAGCCGCAGTCCTTCGACCTGACCCGCCGGCCGTGGGTCCCGGTACTGCACAGCGACGGATCCCCACACGAGTTATCGCTGTGTCAGGTCTTCGCCCAGGCCGATGATCTGCGACGCGTGGTAGGCGACCTGGCCACGCAGGAATTGGCCCTCATCCGCCTCCTGCTGGCCATCGCACATGACGCCCTGGACGGTCCGGGCAGCACCGAGGAGTGGGCGGAGCTGTGGGAGGATCCCGAGTGCTTCGCCCCCGTCCAGGCGTACCTGGAGGAGCACCGCGAGCGGTTCGACCTTCTTCACCCGGTCACGCCGTTCCTGCAGACCGCCGGGCTGCGCAGCGCGAAGGACGAGGTCTTCTCCCTCAACCGGATCGTGGCCGACGTGCCCGCCGGGGAACCGTTCTTCACCGCGCGGATGCCGGACGTGGAGCGGCTGACCTTCGCCGAGGCCGCCCGCTGGGTGGTCCACGTCCACGCCTACGACACCTCCGGCATCAAGACCGGCATGGTCGGTGACGACCGGGTCAAGGGCGGCAAGGTGTATCCGCTCGGCACCGGCTGGGCGGGCGGGCTCGGCGGCGTCTTCGTGGAGGGCGCGACGCTGCGCGAGACTCTGCTGCTCAACCTGGTGGCGGCGGACACGGTAGAACTCGAGTTCCCCCCGAACGACCGGCCGGCGTGGCGCCGTGAGCCGTGCGGGCCGGGATCCGACGGACGTTCTGCGAGCGGCCTCCGCGACCTGTACACCTGGCAGTCCCGCCGGGTGCGCCTGCACCATGACGCGGACGGCGTCCACGGTGTCGTCCTCGGCTACGGCGACCCGCTCGCCTGGCGGAACATGCACCGCCGTGAGCCGATGACCCCGTGGCGGCGCAGCCCCGCGCAGGAGAAGAAGCTGGGGCAGTCACCCGTGTACCTGCCCCTGGAACACGATCCGGCCCGCTCGGCCTGGCGGGGCATCGCCGCTCTCCTCGCCGACCGGCTGGAGGAGACCGGCGGCGCCGGAGGGCCTTCGCGTCTGCGACCGCGGATCCTCGACTGGATCGCCCGTCTGGTGACCGAAGGCCACCTCCCCCGCCGTTCCCTCGTCCGCGCCCGGGTGACGGGCGTCAAGTACGGGACCCAGCAGTCAGTGATCGACGAGGTCGTCGACGACCGCTTGGCGATGCCGGTCGTCCTGCTCCACGGACAGGACCCCACCTACGCCCGGCAGGCCATCGCCGCCGCCGAGGACGCCGACCGGGCGGTGCGGGTCCTGGGTGACCTCGCGGCCGACCTGGCCCGGGCGACCGGAGCCGAGCAGGAAGGGCCGCGCGCCGCGGCCCGTGCCGAGGGCTTCGACTCCCTGGACCACCCCTACCGCGGCTGGCTGTCCGACCTCGCGGAGGTTGACGATCCGTTCCAGCACCGCCACGCCTGGCAGCGCCGGGTTCGGCAGACGGTGGGCCGTCTCGGGGACCGTCTCATCGCCACTGCGGGCGACGCGGCCTGGCAGGGGCGGATCCACACCGACGCCAAGGGCGGCACCCACTGGCTGAACGCGGGCCTGGCCGACCTGTGGTTCCGGCAACGACTGGCCAAAGCCCTGGGACATCCCGACTCTCCCCGCTCTCCGGACCCCGGCAACAGCGCCGCCGTCTCGGCCGACGACGGTTCGCCCGGGCCGGGACCCGCCGGCCTGCCGTAAACCGATCACGCCGTGACCGACCCGAAGGTGCACGTATGACCACCGCATCGCCCGCATCCCCATCGGCTCCGCCCGTCGCGGTCCCGGTTCACCGGCGGGTCGCAGAACTCGCCGCCACGCACATCGGCTCCTGGCAGGAGGGATATCTCCATGACAGGCCCCAGTCCGTGGCCGCCCTGGCCCGCCTGCGCCGCGGCGCAGGCGGTGAGGCGGGCCAGACGCCCGACCTGTGGAGCCTGATCGACACCGATCCGCTGCACACCCGGGCCGGCGACACGCCGCCGCTGAGCGAGGTGGAGCTGATGCGCGCCGAGAACGCGCTGCACGCCGCCTGCACCCTGTGGGCGTTCCACCAGCAGTCCCGCGGCACGCCCATGCACCGCCGGGACACCCGTGAACGGCCCGGCGGCTTGGGTGCGGCGGTCCGGCGCCTGATGCCGGCCGACGGCATCGACGAGCCTGTCCGCAAGCGTCTGGTCCGTGCGGGCACCGCCCCTGACCTCGTCACTCTCGCCCAGCGGCTGCGCGACATCGTCTCTCTGCTGCGCCGCCACGACATCCCGCTCGATTACGCCCTCCTCGCCGGCCAGCTCTACCTCTGGCAGTGGCCCGACGGGCCCGCCGCCGTCCGCCGCAGGTGGGGCCGCTCCTTCCATGAGCAGCGACGCACCCAGCCGGCCTCCGACGAGAACACCACCCCGGACAGCGACAAGGACGCCTCGTGAACCGCATCTTCCTGGACGTGCACGCCCTGCAGACCGTCCCGCCCAGCAACCTCAACCGGGACGACACGGGCGCACCCAAGACGGCCGTCTACGGC
Organism: Streptomyces sp. NPDC006193; assembly: GCF_040613915.1. Classification (NCBI taxonomy): domain Bacteria; kingdom Bacillati; phylum Actinomycetota; class Actinomycetes; order Kitasatosporales; family Streptomycetaceae; genus Streptomyces; species Streptomyces sp. NPDC006193. Next base: position 90,843 of record NZ_JBEXTB010000001.1, on the reverse strand, counting down.
GGCGTCCCCCGCGCCCGTGTCTCCAGCCAGGCGTGGAAGCGGGCCATCCGCACCTACTTCAAGGACGAGCACCTGCTCGACCCCGCCGAGCTGGGCGTGCGGACCAAGAAGGTCGTGGAGCTCCTGGCCGACCGGATCACCGGGCTCGACCCGGCCGTCGAACAGCAGACGGCGCTGACCCTCGCCGACGAGATCATCAAGGCCGCGGGCATCAAGACCGAGATCCCCAAGCGGAAGGCGGACCAGGCGAAGAAGGACGCAGCATTCACCCCCGCCCCCGAAAGCAAGTACCTGGTCTTCCTCAGCTCCCGGCAACTCGACGGCCTGGCCCGCCTCGCCCTCGAGGGCGCCGCCGACATCACGGCGTTTGCGAGGACCAAGGAGAACAAGGCTCGCGCCAAGGAACTCGCCGACACCCGTCACTCCGTGGACATCGCCCTCTTCGGCCGCATGGTCGCCGACGTCGCCGACATCAACGTCGACGCTGCCGTGCAGGTCGCGCATGCCCTCAGCGTCCACCGGGTGGACAACGAGTCCGACTACTACACCGCCGTCGACGACGAGAACACCGACGAGGAGACCGGCGCCGGAATGATCGGCACCGTCGACTTCAACTCCGCGACCCTCTACCGCTACGCCGCACTCGGCGTGCACCAGCTCGCCGCCAACCTCGGCCAGGGCCTGCGCGACGGCGAACCGCGCACCGAGCCGGTACGCCGCGCCGTCGAGGCGTTCGTGCAGGCCTTCGTCTCCTCCCTGCCCACCGGGAAGATCAACACCTTCGGGCACCACACCGAGCCCGACGCCGTCGTCGTCAACCTCCGCACCACCCGGCCGATCAGCTGTGTCGCCGCCTTCGAGGACCCGGTCCGCAGCGACGGAAGCGGGCACCTGCGCGAGGCCGCCGACCGGCTCGCCGCCTACGCCTGCGACGTCGAGCGTGCCTACGGCGACCCTGAGACCACCCTCACCTGGGTCCTGCGCGTCGGCCCCGCCACGCAGAAGCTCGCCGATCTCGGCACCGAGACCGGCACGCTGCGCCAGCTCGCCGCCGCCGTCGGCCAGGCCGTCGCGGAGCGCCTGGAGAAGCCCGCATGAGCCGCACCGGCGTGCTCGCCCTCCGCCTGGCAGGCCCCCTGCAGTCCTGGGGGGCCTCCTCCCGTTTCACCCGCCGCACCACAGAATCGGCCCCGACCAAGAGCGGCGTCATCGGCCTGCTCGCCGCGGCGGCCGGCGTCGAACGCGGCGACGACGCGCGCCTCGCCACCCTGGCGGCGCTCCGCTTCGGGGTCCGCGTCGACCAGCCCGGCACCCGCATACGGGACTTCCATACCGCCCACCACGGCGTCACCGGCGTCTCCATGCCGCTGTCCGAGCGGTTCTACCTCGCCGACGCCGTCTTCGTCGCCACCGTCGAGGGCGACCACGCCGTGCTCACCGGTCTGCGCGACGCCCTGCGCGCCCCGGTCCATCCGCCCTACCTCGGCCGGCGTTCGTGCCCGCCCTCCGAACCGGTCGACCTCGGCTTGTACGAGGACGCCCGCCTGGAAGACGTACTGGCGGGCGTGCCCTGGCAGGCATCCGCCTGGTACCGCAGGCGCCACCCGGCCCCGCGCACCCTGACGGTGCTGCGCGAGACAGCCCCCGGCGAGCCCGTCACAGCGGCTGACGTCCTGCGCGACCAGCCGGTCAGCTTCGACGCCGCGCACCGGCGGCACACGCTGCGCACCGTCGTCACCGCCACCGTGCCCACTCCGGTCCCGGCGGGCGGCGGCAGCCCGCAGGAGGCGCACGATCCGTTCGCCGCCCTCGATGTCCTGGAGGAGGACAGCACCTGATGTTCATCTCCCGCTTCCGTGTCAACACCGCGCGGCCCGGTGCCCGCCGCCTGCTGTCCTCGCCTCAGGCCATGCACGCGGCCGTCATGTCGTCCTTCCCTCACATCTTGCCCTCCGACACCCCGGAGTCCGACGCACCGCGAGTGCTGTGGCGTCTGGACCAGCGGGCCCGCGCCGAGGTACTGCTGTACATCGTCAGCCCCGACCGTCCCGACCTGACGCACCTGGTCGAGCAGGCCGGATGGCCCGCCGTCGCCGCCCCAGACAACCCCGGCTGGCAGACCCGGCCCTACGCTCCGCTCCTCGACCGGCTGACCGCCGGCGACCGCTGGGCGTTCCGCCTGACCGCGAACCCCGTGCACACCATCCGCCGCAAAGAGGGCGAAGCGCGCAAGGTCACCGCCCATCTCACACCCGTCCACCAGATGGGCTGGCTGCTCGACGAGAAGCGACAGGAACGCCTCGGCTTTCGCGTCTGTGAGAAACCGGCCGACCGGCGGCTCCTGCCCGAGGGCACCACCCACCACAAGCGGCCCCATCCCGGTGACCGGTACGAACTCGCCGTACGGGACACCCGGTCCCTCTCCTTCGACAAGTCCCGGACCTCAGGCGGCCGTCGGGACAAGCCGGTCACCGTCCTCACCGTCACCTTCGAAGGACGGATGGAGGTCACCGACCCCGACGCCCTGCGCCGCACGCTCACCCAGGGCGTCGGCCGGGCCCGCGCCTACGGCTGCGGCCTCCTCACCCTGGCCCCCCTCACCCAGCCCACCCCGAAAACGCCATGAGCACCGTCTCCCAGCGCCCGGCACTCACTCCCCGCCGGCTCACCCGCACCGACGAACGCCTCTCCTTCGTCTACCTGGAACGCTGCACGGTCCACCGCGACGCCAACGCCATCACCGCCCAGGACGCCGAAGGCACCACCCACATCCCCTCGGCGACCATCGGCACCCTCCTCCTCGGCCCCGGAACACGCGTCACCCACCAGGCCATGAGCGTGCTGGGCGAGACGGGCGCGGCAGTCTGCTGGGTCGGTGAACACGGCGTGCGCTACTACGCCTCCGGCCGCGCCCTCAGCCGCTCCTCCGCCCTCATGGAGGCCCAGGCCCGGCAGTGGGCCAACCCGCGCAGCCGCCTCGAGGTGGCGCGGAAGATGTACCGGCTGCGCTTCCCGGACGAGGACCCGGCGGGCCTCACACGGCGGGAGCTTCTCGGCCGCGAGGGACGACGGGTCAAGGACTGCTACCGAGCCCAGGCCGCCCGCACCGGCGTCCCCTGGCGGGGCCGCCGCTACATTCCCGGCGACTTCACCAGCGGAGACGCCGTCAACCAGGCCATCACCGCCGCCGCCCAGTGCATGTACGGCATCGCCCATGCCGTCGTCACCTCCCTGGGATGCAGCCCGGCCCTCGGTTTCATCCACTCCGGCCACGAACTGTCCTTCGTCCTGGACATCGCCGACCTCTACAAGACGGACATCGGCATCCCGCTCGCCTTCGACGTGGCCGCACAGGAAGAGGACGACATCGGCTCCCGCACCCGCCGTGCACTGCGGGACCGCATCACCGAAACCTCTCTGCTGAACCGGTGCGTCGACGACATCAAACGCCTTCTGCTGCCCGAGACGGCCGAACCCTCTGACCCCGGCGACGACCGGGACGTCGTCACGCTTCAGAGCGACCACGACCACCAGGTCGCCTCCGGCGTCAATCACGACGGGCCCGACTACGGGGATCAGCTCTGGTGACCGTCATCGTCCTCACCAACTGCCCGGCCGGACTACGCGGCTTCCTCACGCGCTGGATGCTGGAAATTTCCGCCGGCGTCTTCGTGGGCAACCCCTCGGCCCGGATCCGCGACGTGCTCTGGGAAGAGATCCAGCAATACGCGGGGCAAGGCCGAGCCCTGCTGGCCCACACCACGAACAACGAGCAGGGCTTCACCTTCCGCACCCACGACCACGCCTGGCATCCCGCCGACCACGAGGGCATCACCCTCATCCGCCGCCCTGACCCGAACGCCCCCGCCGCCGGACCAGCTTCCCGGCAGGGGCCACCGTCCGGCTGGAGCAGAGCCGCCAAACGCCGACGCTTCGGAAGGAACTGATCCCCGCGGAATCCCTTATATCCCATATGCCGAAATCCAAGAAAGTGCCCAAAAATCGCCCCCAGCACCAGTAAAACCGCACGTCACCCAGCCTGCTCCCCGCACCCGCGGGGATGGTCCCCTTGGGTGTCTGCGTGGCGAGGACGAGCACGACTGCTCCCCGCACCCGCGGGGATGGTCCCGCGACGGTTACGGCGCCGGTTGCCGGGATGATCTGCTCCCCGCACCCGCGGGGATGGTCCCTTCGCGCCCGGGGCGTCCTCGGCACCCGCCCACTGCTCCCCGCACCCGCGGGGATGGTCCCGGCGGCGGCGGCTCGGGCCAGATGATGATGGGCTGCTCCCCGCACCCGCGGGGATGGTCCCCCGGGCGTGGTCCGCTTCCGCGACGGTCAGGACTGCTCCCCGCACCCGCGGGGATGGTCCCATGTGGTGGAACTGGTTGTTGCAGGTGATGAGCTGCTCCCCGCACCCGCGGGGATGGTCCCGCCACCAAGTACCTCGAGCGTGAGATCGGGCTCTGCTCCCCGCACCCGCGGGGATGGTCCCAGGGCCAGCTCGGCGGCGGCGAACATCGCGCTCTGCTCCCCGCACCCGCGGGGATGGTCCCAGCCGGCCACATCCGTGGGCGCTCGTTCCGAGCTGCTCCCCGCACCCGCGGGGATGGTCCCGGCCACGGCCGGCCCCCGCTCCCTGGACCAGCCTGCTCCCCGCACCCGCGGGGATGGTCCCGGGTTCACGTACCCGGTGCCCTCGGTCGCCTTCTGCTCCCCGCACCCGCGGGGATGGTCCCCCCGCGCTCGAACTCGCCCGCGGCGACCTGAACTGCTCCCCGCACCCGCGGGGATGGTCCCCCCGCCCTGGAGTACGTGCAGGAGACCATCTTCTGCTCCCCGCACCCGCGGGGATGGTCCCCACTCCAGGTCCACGTCGTAGGTGCCGGCGGACTGCTCCCCGCACCCGCGGGGATGGTCCGCACCGGACCCTGGTGGACTGGCTGGCCGAGCGCTGCTCCCCGCACCCGCGGGGATGGTCCCTGCCGCGAGTCGTCCACGTCCGGGTCGTACGTCTGCTCCCCGCACCCGCGGGGATGGTCCCTTCAGCGCCGGGTGGGGGCGCGGCGACCTCGTCTGCTCCCCGCACCCGCGGGGATGGTCCCCACCCGGCCGGATCGTGATGAAGACGTAGGGCCTGCTCCCCGCACCCGCGGGGATGGTCCCGACCCACGCGCCGAAGCTGAGCGTGCCGGCGACTGCTCCCCGCACCCGCGGGGATGGTCCCCACGCCGGCGGCGTGTACTCCGTCGGCGTCCACTGCTCCCCGCACCCGCGGGGATGGTCCCATCTCCTGCACGTGCCCGACCGTCAGCCGGTCCTGCTCCCCGCACCCGCGGGGATGGTCCCGATTTCGAGGCTGTTCGCATCGTCCTCGGTGACTGCTCCCCGCACCCGCGGGGATGGTCCCAGCTGGAACCAGCATCCTCCATCGAGGAACTGCTGCTCCCCGCACCCGCGGGGATGGTCTCGCGGCCCTGTCCTCCGCGCGCTGGTTCGGCTCCTGCTCCCCGCACCCGCGGGGATGGTCCCCGACGGGGCATGGGAGTACGAGGCACCCAAGGCTGCTTCCCGCACCAGCGGGGATGGTCCCGCCGAGTCGCGGACGGTGGCCGGCGCCCCGCGCTGCTCCCCGCACCCGCGGGGATGGTCCCTGGGTGAGCAGGTTGGGCGCGATCAGCTTGTGCTGCTTACCGCACCCGCGGGGATGGTCCCCGCCGCCCCGGCGGTCGCCATGACGGCGGTCACTGCTCCCCGCACCCGCGGGGATGGTCCCCCGACCTTCTGGCGGAACCCGAAGTACCACGACTGCTCCCCGCACCCGCGGGGATGGTCCCGGGTTCGCCCTGGACGTCACCGGGGCCGTGGACTGCTCCCCGCGCCTGCAGGGATGGTTCCCGGACGGTGAATTCCATGCGCCAGTGGAAGAGTAGATGCACTAGGCGTTGATGCACGGGGGCGTACGCGGTGGTGAAGCAGGATGTGGACCGGTAGTTGCAACGGGGAGGCACGCTCTGGTCACGGCCAAGTCTCCTGCGGAGGCAAAGACACGCCGTGTCCACCGTGTCGTGGTCCGGTTGCCGGTCGGTGGGATCCCGGAAGGCTTTCAGGTGCGTCATGCCGATCCTCCGGGACGGCACTACACGCTTTGCTGTAGAGACCAGATCATCCGGGAGCCGTGCTGAAGAAGGAAGCTGTGCGGCGCTAGGAGGACGCACTGTCCCAACGGCCACGCGTAGACGCCGGAGAGTTCGTACCCGGATCCCCCAGGGTTCCGGCAGTGCCCGACGAGCCGTGCCGCGAGGGGCACGCGCCGCCGGGTTCCCCTGGCCGTGTGAGATATCGTCAGACGTGAGAAGGTCTGGGGCGTGAGTGAGACGCCACCGAACACCCTGCAATACCGCTTCGACGGGCCGGAGAACGCCCCGGTCCTGATCCTGGGTCCCTCACTGGGCACCACATGGCACATGTGGGACCGTCAGGTCCCGGAGCTGACCAGGCAGTGGCGGGTCTTCCGCTTCGATCTGCCCGGTCACGGCGGCGCCCCCGCCCACCCGGCGGCGTCGGTCGCCGAGCTGGCCGTCCGGCTGCTGGCCACGCTGGACGCGCTCGGCGTGCAGCGGTTCGGGTACACGGGGTGCGCGCTGGGCGGCGCGATCGGCATCGAGCTGGCGCTGCGCCACCCCGAGCGGCTCGCCTCGCTCGCGCTGGTCGCGGCCTCGCCCCGGTTCGGCACCGCCGACGAGTTCCGGCAGCGCGGGGTGATCGTCCGTACGAACGGGCTGGAGCCGATCGCCCGGACCGCGCCGGACCGCTGGTTCACCGGCGGGTACGCCGCCGCGCAGCCCGCGATCACCGAGTGGGCGGTGCAGATGGTCCGCACCACCGACCCGGGCTGCTACATCGCCGCCTGCGAGGCGCTCGCCGCGTTCGACGTGCGGCACGAGCTGGGCCGGGTCGGCGTGCCGACGCTGGTGCTGGTCGGCTCCGACGACCAGGTCACCGGCCCCGCCGAGGCCCGCACCCTGGTCGCCGGCATCCCGGACGCCCGGCTCGCGGTGGTCCCCGGAGCGTCCCACCTGGTGCCGGTCGAGCAGCCCGCCGCCGTCACCGATCTGCTGGTCCACCACTTCTCCACCGCCTGGCAGCAGCCGTTCGACACCGGCCAGACCGCCCTGCCGAACACGCCGGCCACCCCGGTGCCGGCCGTGGCGCCGCAGGTCGCGCCGGTCGCCGAGATCGCCCCGGCGGCCGCGCAGCCGCAGCCGGCCGGGCAGCCGGACCGGTACGGGACCGGGCTGAAGATCCGGCGGGAGGTGCTCGGCGACGCGCACGTGGACCGGGCGCTGGCGCAGGCCGACGAGTTCTCCGGGGACTTCCAGGAGTTCGTCACCCGCTACGCCTGGGGTGAGATCTGGGACCGGCCGGTCCTGGACCGCCGCACCCGCAGCTGCATGACGCTGACCGCGCTGGTCGCGGGCGGCCATCTGGAGGAACTCGCGGACCACACCCGGGCGGCCCTGCGCAACGGACTGACCCCGGTGGAGATCGGGGAAGTGCTGCTGCAGGCGGCCGTCTACTGCGGGGTGCCGGCCGCGAACAGTGCGTTCCGGGTGGCTCAGCAGGTCATCCGGGAGGAGACCACGCCGGCCGAATGAGCCGGACGCCCGTGCGTTCGGCAGGATGAGGAGCCATGAAGCTGACGAAGAAGTCCCACGCCTGCGTCCGTCTCGACAAGGAGGGGCGGACGCTCGTCATCGACCCGGGCGGGTTCTCCGAGGCGGACGCGGCGGCCGGCGCGGACGCGATCCTGGTCACGCACGAGCACCCCGACCACTTCGACGAGGGGCGGCTGCGGGCCGCCCTGGAGGCGAACCCGGCCGCCGAGATCTGGACGCTGAAGTCCGTCGCCGACCGCATCGCGCCGGCCTTCCCGGGCCGGGTGCACACCGTCGGCCACGGTGACGCGTTCACCGCCGCGGGTTTCGAGGTGCAGGTCCACGGCGAGCTGCACGCGGTGATCCACCCGGACATCCCGCGGATCACCAACGTCGGCTACCTGATCGACGGCGGCCGTATCTTCCACCCCGGCGACGCCCTCACGGTCCCCGACCAGCCGGTGGAGACGCTGATGCTCCCGGTGATGGCGCCCTGGAGCAAGATCTCCGAGGTCATCGACTACGTCCGCGAGGTGGGGCCGCGGCGCGCCTACGACGTCCACGACGCCCTGCTCACCGACCTCGCCCGCCCGATCTACGACCGCCAGATCGGCGCCCTGGGCGGCACGGACCACCTGCGGCTGACGCCGGGGGAGTCCGCCGACGTCTGAGCCGGGACGGGTTGTCACCCCCTCCGGGTAGGTTGAGAGGCATGCGCATCGCTACCTGGAACGTGAACTCGATCACCGCCCGCCTTCCGCGGCTGCTGGCCTGGCTCGAGAGCAGCGGCACCGACGTGCTCTGCCTGCAGGAGGCCAAGATCGCCGAGGAGCAGTTCCCGTTCGAACAGCTGCGCGAGCTGGGCTACGAGGCGGCGGTCCACGCGACCGGCCGGTGGAACGGCGTGGCGGTGCTCTCCCGCGTCGGCATCGAGGACGTCGTCAAGGGCCTGCCGGGCGACCCGGGCTTCGACGGCGTGACCGAGCCGCGCGCCGTCTCGGCGACCTGCGGCCCGGTCCGCGTCTGGTCGGTGTACGTGCCGAACGGCCGCGAGGTCGGCCACCCGCACTACGCGTACAAGCTCCAGTGGTTCGAGGCCCTCAGGGCGGCCGTGCAGGGCGACGCGCAGGGCGGCCGCCCGTTCGCGGTGCTGGGCGACTACAACGTGGCGCCGACGGACGACGACGTGTACGACCCGGCCGCCTTCCAGGGCTCCACCCACGTCACCCCGGCGGAGCGCGCCGCCCTGGCCGCGCTGCGCGAGGCGGGGCTGAGCGACGTCGTGCCGCGCCCGCTGAAGTACGAGCACCCGTTCACGTACTGGGACTACCGCCAGCTCTGCTTCCCGAAGAACCGCGGCATGCGCATCGACCTGGTGTACGGCAACGAGTCCTTCGCCAGGGCGGTCAAGGACGCCTACGTCGACCGGGAGGAGCGCAAGGGCAAGGGCGCGTCCGACCATGCGCCTGTGGTGGTCGACCTCGACGTGTGATGCCACGCTGGGTCCATGCACCTTCCCTTCCTGGGCCCCCGGCACAAGAGGAACGGCGGCGGGGGCGCCACCGCGCCGGCGCGGCCGGGCGTGGGGGAGCCCCCGGCCGACTCCGAGGTGATCGCCGCGCTGCTGTCGGAGTGCGAGCTGCTCCGCTCGCAGGCGGCCCTCGCGGGCGTCCGCCTCGACGGCACCCCGGCCTCCCTGGAGGCCCTGGACCAGGTGGTCCCGCGCTGGCGGGAGGACGCCGAGATGCTGCCCCGGCTCGGCCATGACGCCGGGCTGTACCTGGGCACGGTCGTGGTGCGCACCGTGCCCGGCGCCGTCTGGGGCATCCGGCGCGACGGCGAGCCCGTCGTACGGCTCGCCTCCGGCCGGGCGGTCGAGGTGGTGCCGGCCGGCCAGGAGTGGGCCGCCAGCGGGGTCCCCGAGCTGTCCCAGCTCTACGCGGAGATCGCCGAGGCCTGACCCTCCCACCCCTGGCACCGGATGCGCAGGCCCCTGCAGGCCCCCGCGGAACCCCGCCCGGCGTCCGGGCGGGTCCGCCGGCCGGGGCCGGGGCGGGCGCACGTCCCGGCCCGCACGGCGGTGCCCGGCAACGGCCCGCTGCCGTCGCCGGGTTGACGGCCGCCGCGCTGGGCGTCCGCTCGACTCCCTCATCGCCCGTGCGCAGTTCCTCCCCCACCGGGCAGACCCGATGCGGCGGGGCTCGACTACGATGTGGCGTTCATCCCCGTGGTGATGGCGTTCCCGCCGAGCCGCACGGGATGTGCCTGCTGCTCTCGTGGTTCGCCGGCCGGGTGTCCCGCCGTGAGCAGCACAGCCCCGAGGCCGAGGCCCCGGGGCGCTGCTGCCGGTGGGGAGCTCCCCACGGCTCCGAGACCGTAAGGGGGGCGGCAGTTCACACGGGCCAGGCTCGTCCGGCGGCAGCCGGAGATCACTGCTCGCGCACGGGGACGGACACGTACGACGGGTCGTCCGCGGGCGAGGAGAAGGTCAGCTGCGCGCCGGACGGGTTGTGCTCGCTGTACAGCGGGTCGACGGTGTCGACCACCAGCGCGAGGCGGTGCCCGGCGGGCACGTCGTAGGCCGTGGAGAACAACTCCAGGTCGACGGCGAAGGGTTCGCCGGGCGTCCGCCCGTGCCAGGTGAAGGGCGCGTGGGTGACCAGTCTGCCGAAGCCCAGCGGGCCCACGTCGTACAGGTGGGCGACGAGGGTGCCGCTCTCCTCGGTGGGGGTGAGCGTGGTGTGCAGCGCGGCCGTGCCGCGCACCCGCTGGGGGCTGCCGTAGCGCTCGGACTGCCACACGGCCGCCCAGCGGCGCGGCAGCAGGGGCATCGACGCGACGGGCGGCAACCGGGCGACCTGGTCGAGGATGCCGGAGAGGAGGACGAGCCCGCCGTCCCCGCCGGAGTCCACGTTCGCGTGGATCGTGGCGGATCCGGCCAGCGCGATCTTCCTCCGGGTGGCGGCGACCGACTTCCAGTCCGGGTAGCCCTCGTAGTCCCCCGCGCCACGGGGCTTCAGGCGGACCGGCTGCTCGCGCTCGATGCCGTTGTCCACACCCTTGAGGTAGTGGTCGAACCAGCGCCCGGTGTCCGTCCACACGTCGTTGGGCAGGCCGAACAGGCCGGTCAGTTCGGGGGTGGCGTGGTCCCCGGGGCGCAGTTCCAGCCGTTTGGGGACGGTCAGCCTCTCGTAGAACGAGGCGTACTGGTTGGCCGGGAACACCGTGTCGCCCCAGGCGTTGGCGAGCATCACCGCCGCGCCGTTCTCGTTCAGCTGATCGACATAGGTGGCGGCCGAGCGTTTCCGCCCCCAGTCGATCATCTCCTGCTCCTTCGACAGGTCCGAGGAGTACAGGTTGTCGAAGATTGCGCGCAGTTCGGCGCCTTCGCGGCCGGTGAGGGCGGCCGCGCCGTCCAGGACGGCAGCGGCCTGGAGGTGCTGGGTGCGGCCCGAGTAGATCGAGTCGATGAGGTCCGCCCAGCCGCTGAGCGCGGCCACCGCCTTGATGCGCTTGTCGTGCGCGGCGGCGAGCAGGCTGATCCCGGCGCCGTACGACACCCCCGCCATGCCGATGTGCCGCGGATCGGCCGGAGTGTGCGCCAGGGCCCAGTCGATGACTTTCGAGGCGTCCGCCGTGTCGGGCGGCCCCGCCACTTCTATCCGGCCGCCGGACTGCCAGAAGCCGCGGACGTTGTAGGTGAGCACCACATAGCCGGAGTCGGCCAGCTTCTGCGCCTGGGCCAGGTACTCCACCTGGGGCAGGCCCCAGCTCGTGGGCAGCACGACGAGCGGGTGGCGGCGCGAGCCGTCCGCGCCCGCGGGCGTGAGCACGTTGGCCTTCAGCACGGTGCCGCCCTCACCGGCGATGTCGACGAAGCGGACGCCCGGGGCCGCCGCGGCGGCCGGGGCCAGGCCGGCGACGGTACCGGCGATCAGCGCCGCCGAGACGGCTCCGGCGGCACAGGTGCGCAGGGTGGCGCTACGTGATCCCACGGGTCACTCCCTCACTTCGTGGCAGTGCAAAGTGACCCGACGGTAACCTCGCACGCTTACCGCAGGTAACCCGCCGGTAAGTTACGTGCGGGTAAAGATTGGTGACGGCCGGAAGGGAGAGGTCAGGCCGCGTCGGCGGCCGCCGCGTCCGGCACGGGCGTCCGCGCCGCCCGCGTCACGTCCGCCACCAGCTCCACCACATCGGGGCCGTACGCCTCGGAGTTGACCACCTTCAGCAGCAGCACGAAGGAGCCGCTGCCGTACCTGCGGGCCAGCCGCTCGTGGTGGCGGGCGAGATAGCGGGTCGCGGCCTGGTTGGTGATGGCACGCTGGCCGCAGAAGAGGAACACCGGGCGGGCGCCGTGGCGCTCGCCCGCGGTGAGGCGGGCGAGCAGCACGTACTCGCACCGGCCGCCCTCCATGCGGTAGTCCTGCCCGTCGATCCGGAAGGCGCCGAGGTCCGCCCCGGCCTCCGCCTCGACGTTCACGTGCACGCCCGGCAGCAGGGAGGAGAGATGCGCCGCCGTCCGCCGGTTCGACGCCGGGCCGCCGAGGCAGAACTCCGTGCGCTCGCCGAACCCCTGCTGCGCGGCGTCGTGCGCCACGACCCGGGCGTGCGCGTTGCAGTCCTTGATGAGGGCGGACAGCTCCAGCAGGGCGAACACGTCGTGCCGCATCACCGACAGCTCCGGCCCGCCCGCGTTGCGGTTGACGACCAGCAGCGACTCCGAGTGGTCCGGCAGCCCGAAGAAGGCCTGCTTGCGCCGCAGCCGGCGCCTCCACAGATACGTCCGGGACAGCCAGCCGAGCGCGGCGGACACCCCCGCGGCGACCACACCCAGAACGATGTTGCGCACGTCGTCGTTCATGGCCGCGCATGGTAGCGGCCCACGGCGCCCGCAGGCGTACCCGTGTTCGACCCGCGGCGTTCGTGGGACGGGAGCGCGAGGCGTACTGTCGAAAAGAGCGGCGATCTGGTTAGGCTGCGCGGACTGTCCCGGCGGGAGGTACGGATGGGTCGTCGTCCTGGCACGCGGAAACTGGCGGTTCTGGCGGTCTCGGCCGCCGTGGTGTCGGTGGGGGCGGCGGCGCCGCCACCCGCCGCCGCGACGGACGGGAAGAGGACGAAGGTCCCGGTGGCCGTGGGCTACGGCGGCGCCGTGGCCAGCGTGGACCCGGACGCCTCCGCCGCCGGCATCGAGGTGCTGCGGCACGGCGGCAACGCGGTCGACGCGGCCGTCGCCACCGCCGCGGCCCTGGGCGTCACCGAGCCCTACTCGGCCGGCATCGGCGGAGGCGGCTACTTCGTCTACTACGACGCCAAGTCCCGTACCGTGCACACCATCGACGGCCGCGAGACCGCACCGCTCGCCGCCGGCTCCGACCTGTTCACCGAGAACGGCAAACCGATCGCCTTCGACGACGCCGTCAGCAGCGGTCTGGGCGTCGGCACGCCGGGCACGCCCGCCACCTGGCAGAAGGCGCTGGACGAGTGGGGCAGCAAGAAGCTCCGCGCACTGCTGAAGCCGGCCGAGCGCATCGCCCGCGACGGCTTCACGGTGGACGAGACCTTCCGCTCGCAGACCGCGTCCAACGAGGCCCGGTTCCGCTACTTCCCGGACACCGCCGAGCTGTTCCTGCCGCACGGACGGCTGCCCGCGGTCGGCTCCACCCTCAAGAACCCCGACCTCGCCCGCACCTACGAGGAACTGGGACGCCGGGGCATCGACGCGATCTACCGCGGGGACATCGGCGACGACATCGTCAAGACGGTCGAACACCCGCCCGTGGACCGAGCCTCCGGCTGGAACGCCCGCCCCGGGAAGCTGGCCGAGAAGGACCTCGCCGTCTACCGCGCCCAACTCCAGGCACCCACGAGGACGTCGTACCGCGGCCTGGACGTGTACTCCATCGCGCCCTCCTCCTCCGGCGGCACCACCGTCGGCGAGGCGCTCAACATCCTGGAGCGTACCGACCTCTCCAGGGCGAGCCGGGTGCAGTACCTGCACCGCTTCATCGAGGCGAGCCGCATCGCCTTCGCCGACCGCGGGCGCTGGGTGGGCGACCCCGCGTTCGAGAACGTCCCCACCCGGCAGCTGCTGTCGCAGCGGTACGCCGACTCGCGCGCCTGCCTGATCAAGGACGACGCCGTCCTCACCAGCCCGCTCGCACCCGGCGACCCGCGCCACCCCGCGGCCTGCGGCACGGGCGGCAAGGGCGCCCCGACGACCTACGAGGGGGAGAACACCACCCACCTCACCACGGCCGACAAGTGGGGCAACGTCGTCGCCTACACGCTGACCATCGAACAGACCGGCGGCAGCGGCATCACCGTCCCGGGCCGCGGCTTCCTGCTCAACAACGAGCTCACCGACTTCTCCTTCGCGCCGGCGGATCCGGCCGTGCACGACCCGAACCTGCCCGGCCCGGGCAAGCGCCCGCGCTCCTCGATCTCGCCGACGATCGTCCTGGACCGGCACGGCAAGCCGATCGTGGCGCTCGGCTCGCCCGGCGGGGCGACCATCATCACGACCGTGCTGCAGACGCTCACCGGCTTCCTGGACCGGCACATGCCGCTGGTCGACGCCATCGCCGCACCCCGCGCCAGCCAGCGCAACAACGCCCGGACCGAAGCCGAACCCGGCCTCGACGACGGCGGTGTGCGGGCACGGCTGGAGGCCATCGGGCACGACTTCAAACCGAATCCGGAGATCGGCGCCGTGACCGGCGTGCAGCGGCTGCCGGACGGGAAGTGGCTGGCCGCCGCCGAGAAGGCGCGCCGCGGCGGCGGTTCGGCGATGGTGGTGGACCCGGCGCGGTAGCCGCGCCGGCGCCCCCGCCGCCCAGGCGACGGGGGCGCACTGCCACGGGTCGCACCACGGACCGGTTGAACCGCCGTCACGACCCCGGCGCGGGCGGCCGGACCTCCCCGCGCGGGGAAGTCCGGCCGCCCGTCCCCCGCGGCCACCGTCACCCGGCCGCCCGCGGCGCTCGCGCCGTCCGGGCGCGGCGCTCCGCCGGACAGCCGCGCCGGGCCCCTTCCGGTTCGACTGCGCCCGTCGTCGCGCCCTGCCGCCCGCCGGCTCCAAGCAGGGCGTCCGGGACGGCCGCGCGTTCCAGGAACCCCCCGTCCTCAGCCGTCTCGTCGCCGAGCGCGCCGGGGATCGCGCGCAGGTCCGTGGCGTTCCCGCTCCTCCGGCGAGCGGCGCGCGGGTCAGCGCTCCGCAGCCCGGGGTTCCTGCGGCCTGGCGGCGAAGTCCTGGGAGCGCCGCGGCCCGGTCGCGGGCTCCTCGGTCCTCTCCGGCCTGTCGGCGAGCTTGAGCCAGACCACTCCGGCGATGACGACGCCCAGCCACAGGGTCTTGGCCGGGGTGAGAGTCTCGTCGAAGAAGACGGGGCCCAGCAGCGCCGCACCGGCCGCGCCGATCCCGGCCCAGACGGCGTAGCCGATGCCGACGTCGATGGTGCGCAGGGCGACGCTCAGCGCCCAGAGCGTCAGAAGGAAGAACACGACGGCGACCAGCGACCACTGCAGGCGAGTGAAGCCGTGGCTTCCACCGACGGAGAGGGCGTAGCCGATCTCGAACCCTCCGGCGAGGAGGAGCGTGAGCCAGGAGTCGGCTGTCGAGCGGCGGTTGTCGGTCATGTGCGTGCGTCCTTTCGCGGGAACGGGTCGGGCGGGGCGGGGATCTCTAGGCGGCACCGCTCAGCTGCAGGCCGACGACCCCGGTGATGATGACGGCGATGCCCAGTGCCTTGCGCCAGTCCAGGCGCTGGCCGAAGAGCAGCACACCGAGCAGGGTGATGCCGACACCGGCGGCGGACGTCCAGATGGCATAGCCGACGCCTACGTCGAAGGTCAGCAGCGCCTTGCTGAGGAAGAAGGTCGCGATCGCACCGCTGACCAGGGTCGCGAGGGTCCACTTGCGGTTCTTGAAGCCTTCGGCCTTGCCCGCCGCGATGGCGACGGTGATCTCGAAGACGGTCGCGATGGCGAGGTGGAGCCACTGCATGAACGGTCCTTTCGTTCGTTCGCTGGAACCCGGACCCGAAGCCCGGGTACGAGGCCGGCGCCGGGCCGGCTCGCTGCGGAACCGGCGTGCCGGCTGACGCCCGCCGGATGCGGACGGGGCCGGCTGGGGGACGCCCCGGGCCGTGCCAGCACCCGTCGGTGCCGCAGGCATGGATGCCTTTCTCAACACTTGCTTGTACGTGCAAATTCTCTGAGGGCGCAAGGATGCGTCGGAAAAGCTCAACGCGGGGATAAGCTTGCATGAGCATGTATCTAGCTGTCAACGCACCGCCCCGAGAGGGAGCTGCCTCATGACCACGACCACCGACGCGTCGGCCGCGTCGTCCGACCAGGCCATGTGGGGGAGGGTCCTCACTCTGCACGCGCACGTGGAGCGCCGGCTCACCCAGGCCCTGCAGCGCAAGCACGGCATCGGGCTCTCCGAGTTCCGCGCCCTGGAGTCCCTCGTCCGGGCCGAGGTCGGCGAGCTGCGCATGCAGGAGCTCGCCGACCGGATCGGCCTCGGGCAGAGCTCGGTGACCCGGCTGGTCGGCCGGCTCTTCTCGGCCGGCTACGCCTTCCGGGACGTGTGCCCCGACGACAAGCGCGGTGTCTACGCCGTCATCACCGACGACGGCCGCAAGCGCTACGCCGATGCGCGCGCCACGTACGCCGATGTGCTCAGCGCCGCGCTCAACGCCGCGGGGGCCACCCCTGAGCTGGCCGGGACCGTCCAGGCGCTGCGCAGCGCCTCCTGCGCCAGTGGTGTGCCGCACCGGGCTTCGCAGGGTTGATGCATGACCAGGCATCGACCGGCCTGGACATCGGAACCCCCGGCCGCCGATCGTCGTGCCGGCGTGGGAACACGTGACGCTCTGGCGGAAACAAGGCGCGGTATTAGAATCGGCGCATGGTGCGCACCCCCCTCACCCCCGAAGAGCGTGAACGCGGCGAGCGGCTGGGCCGGCTGCTGCGTGCCGCGCGCGGTGACCGGAGCATGACGGAGGTCGCCGCCGAAGCGGGTGTGTCGGCCGAGACGCTCCGCAAGATCGAGACGGGGCGGGCGCCGACACCCGCGTTCTTCACCGTCGCCGCGCTGGCCGGGGCGCTCGGCCTGTCGATGGACGAACTGGCCGAGCTGTGCGCACCGGTGGGCGTCTGAGCCGCTCGTGGAAGCCGCCCGGCCGGACCCCGGCCGGGCGGGGCGGCACGGGCCCGTCGCGCACGCGCGGCGCGGCGCCGGGGGCACCGCGCGACCGCGGCCGGGCGGCGACGTCCCGGTGCGCTCCGGTCCGCCTGACGGCGCCGGAGGGCCGGCTCACCCACCGGAGTGTGAAACGCGCTCGACTCCGCGGGTTGCGGACGATGGTCTTGGCAACGGCCCCACGGAGGCCTACGTTCGTCCCTCTACGGCCTGCTCTACGGGCGTAGAGGCTCTGACGTCGCGTCGAAGGAGCAGCTCATGGCCAACGTCGTCCGCGCCGCTCTGGTCCAGGCCACCTGGACCGGCGACACCGAGTCCATGGTGGCGAAGCACGAGGAGCACGCCCGCGAGGCGGCCCGCCGGGGCGCGAAGATCATCGGATTCCAGGAAGTCTTCAACGCTCCCTACTTCTGCCAGGTCCAGGAGCCGGAGCACTACCGCTGGGCCGAACCGGTGCCCGACGGGCCGACCGTCCGCCGGATGCGGGACCTCGCGCGCGAGACCGGCATGGTGATCGTCGTCCCGGTCTTCGAGGTCGAGCAGTCCGGTTTCTACTACAACACCGCCGCCGTGATCGACGCCGACGGCGCCTACCTCGGCAAGTACCGCAAGCATCACATCCCGCAGGTCAGAGGCTTCTGGGAGAAGTACTACTTCAAACCCGGCAACCTGGGCTGGCCCGTCTTCGACACCGCCGCCGGCAAGGTCGGCGTCTACATCTGCTACGACCGGCACTTCCCGGAGGGCTGGCGGCAACTCGGCCTCAACGGGGCCCAGTTGGTCTACAACCCGTCCGCGACCCACCGGGGGCTGTCCGCCCACCTGTGGCAGCTCGAACAGCCCGCCGCGGCCGTCGCCAACGAGTACTTCGTCGCCGCCATCAACCGCGTCGGCCGGGAGGAGTACGGCGACAACGACTTCTACGGGACCTCGTACTTCGTCGATCCGCGCGGACAGTTCGTGGGGGAGGTCGCCGGCGACCAGGACGAGGAGCTCCTGGTCCGCGACCTCGACCTCGACCTCATCGAGGAGGTGCGGCGGCAGTGGGCCTTCTACCGCGACCGCCGCCCCGACGCCTACGAAGGGCTGGTGCAGCCGTGAGCGACCTCCACTCCCGCCACCGCAGGGTGCTGCCCGACTGGCTCGCCCTGTACTACGACGACCCGATCGAGATCACGCACGGCGAGGGCCGGCACGTCTGGGACTCCGCCGGCAACCGGTACCTGGACTTCTTCGGCGGCATCCTGACGACGATGACCGCGCACGCGCTGCCCGAGGTGACCAAGGCGGTCAGCGAGCAGGCCGGCCGGATCATCCACTCCTCCACCCTCTACCTCAACCGGCCGATGGTCGAACTCGCCGAGCGCATCGCCCGGATCAGCGGCATCCCGGACGCCCGGGTGTTCTTCACGACCTCCGGCACCGAGGCCAACGACACCGCCCTGCTCCTCGCCACCGCGCACCGCCGCAGCAACACCGTTCTGGCCATGCGCAACAGCTACCACGGCCGGTCCTTCAGCACGGTCGGCATCACCGGCAACCGCGGCTGGTCCCCGACCTCGTTGTCCCCGCTGCACACCCTGTACGTCCACGGCGGCGTGCGCACCCGCGGGCCGTTCGCCGGACTGGACGACCGCGCGTTCATCGACGCGTGCGTCGCCGATCTGAAGGACGTCCTCGGCCACACCCGGCCGCCCGCCGCGCTGATCGCCGAGCCCGTGCAGGGCGTCGGCGGCTTCACCTCCCCGCCCGACGGACTGTACGCGGCCTTCCGCGAGGTGCTGTCCGCGCACGGCGTCCTGTGGATCGCCGACGAGGTGCAGACCGGCTGGGGCCGCACCGGCGACCACTTCTGGGGCTGGCAGGCGCACGCCCGCAACGGCCCGCCGGACATCGTCACCTTCGCCAAGGGCATCGGCAACGGCATGTCCATCGGCGGGGTCGTCGCCCGCGCCGAGATCATGAACTGCCTGGACGCCAACAGCATCTCCACCTTCGGCGGCACCCAGCTCACCATGGCCGCCGGCCTCGCCAACCTCACCTACCTCCTCGAACACGACCTCCAGGGCAACGCCCGGCGGGTCGGCGGGCTGCTGATCGAACGGCTGCGATCGGCCACCGCCCAGCTGCCCGGAGTGCGCGAGGTACGCGGACGGGGACTGATGATCGGCGTCGAGCTGGTCGAACCGGGCACGGACGAGGCCGACCCGCAGGCCGCCGCCGCGGTGCTGGAGGCGGCACGCGCGGGCGGGCTGCTCATCGGCAAGGGCGGCGGGCACGACACCAGCGCCCTGCGGATCGCCCCGCCGCTGTCCCTGACCGTCGCCGAGGCCGAGGAGGGCGCGGCGATCCTGGAACGCGCGCTGAGAAGCACGTACGAGGACGGCTGACGGACGCCCTGCCGGAGCAGCCGAGGAGCCGTCGAGAGAACAGGTGCACGGCCATGACCACCAGCTCGGAGTCCCGGAGCCCCGGCCGGCGGCCGCCCGGACCCGCTCTCCCCGCGCACCGGGCGCGGGCCGCGGAGCGGGCGCTCGCCGGGCGGCCGGAGGCGCTCGCGGGCCGGGGCCGCAGCGACCGGCCCGCACACCGGGCGCGCGTCGCCGGGGCCGCCGGCCTCGCTGCGGGGCGGGTCCTTCCCGCGCCGCCCGGGGCGGTGCGCCGGGCGGCCGGGCCGTACGGGCCGCCCGCGTTCGCGCCGCACCGGCCGTCCCCCGGCGCCGAGCCGGCCGGGGCGGGCCGGGCGCGGCCCGCGCGGCGGACACCCGCCGCGACCGGAGTGCCGGAGACCGTACGGACCGCCCTCACCGGGCCGGCCGCCGGCCTCCCGTACCGGCTGCGCACCTCGCCGGCGCCGGGCGCGCCCTCGCCCCCTCGGCCGCCTCCCGCGGCCCGTCCCCGCCGCCGGACCCGCGGACCCGGCGCGCCGGCGAGGCGGCGGCACGGAGAGCGTCCCCGCCCGGAGCCCGGACCCGGCCGGGCGCCACGAGGCCGGCGGCCACCGGCGGCCCCACCGCGAGCGCGCCCTGCGGGCGTACCCCCGCCGACCGCGCCCGACCGCGCCCCGATCGCAGCCGCAGCCTTGACCGAGGGAGCAGCATGAGCAGCCGTACCGTCATCCGCGGTGGTCTCGTCCTCACCGCGTCGGACGAGATGCACGCCGACGTCCTGATCGAGGACGGCCGTATCGCCGCCCTCGCCGCCTCCACCACCCCCGCCGCCGCGGCCTTCACCGCCGACCGCGAGATCGACGCCACCGGGAAGTACGTCATCCCGGGCGGCGTCGACGCCCACACCCACATGGAGCTGCCGTTCGGCGGCACCTTCGCCTCCGACACGTTCGAGACCGGCACCCGGGCCGCCGCCTGGGGCGGCACGACCACCATCGTGGACTTCGCGGTGCAGAGCGTCGGCCGCACCCTGCGCGAGGGCCTGGACGCCTGGCACGCCAAGGCCGAGGGCAACTGCGCGATCGACTACGCCTTCCACATGATCGTCTCCGACGTCCACGACGAGACGCTGAAGGAGATGGACCTGCTGGTCGAGGAGGGCGTGACCAGCTTCAAGCAGTTCATGGCCTATCCGGGGGTGTTCTACTCCGACGACGGCCAGATCCTGCGCGCCATGCAGCGCTGTGCCGGGAACGGCGGACTGATCATGATGCACGCCGAGAACGGCATCGCGATCGACGTGCTGGTCGAACAGGCCCTCGCCCGCGGCGAGACCGACCCCCGCTACCACGGCGAGGTCCGCAAGGCCCTGCTGGAGGCCGAGGCCACCCACCGGGCCATCCGGCTCGCCCAGGTCGCCGGCGCCCCCCTGTACGTCGTGCACGTCTCGGCGCTGGAGGCGGTCGCCGAGCTGGCCCGCGCCCGCGACGAGGGCCGGAACGTCTTCGGGGAGACCTGCCCGCAGTACCTGTTCCTGTCCACCGACAACCTCGCCGAGCCCGGCTTCGAGGGCGCCAAGTACGTGTGCAGCACCCCGTTGCGGCCCAAGGAGCACCAGGCCGCCCTGTGGCGGGGCCTGCGCACGAACGACCTGCAGGTGGTGTCCACCGACCACTGCCCGTTCTGCTTCGCCGGGCAGAAGGAACTCGGCCGCGGCGACTTCTCGAAGATCCCCAACGGGCTGCCCGGCGTGGAGAACCGCATGGACCTGCTCCACCAGGCCGTCGTCGACGGGCACATCTCGCGCCGCCGGTGGATCGAGATCGCCTGCGCCGCCCCGGCCCAATTGTTCGGCCTGTACCCGAAGAAGGGCACCCTCGCCCCGGGCGCCGACGCGGACGTCGTCGTCTACGACCCGCACGCCGAACAGGTGCTGTCCGCCGAGACCCACCACATGAACGTCGACTACTCGGCGTACGAGGGCAGGCGCGTCACCGGCCGCGTCGAGACGGTGCTGTCGCGCGGCGAACTCGTCATCGACCAGCGGGAGTACACCGGACGCGCCGGACACGGCCTCTACACCCCGCGCTCCACCTGTCAGTACCTCGCCTAGGAGTGGCGCCCATGGACTTCGGACTCGTGCTGCAGACCGACCCGCCGGCCTCCCGTGTCGTCAGCCTGATGCAGCGCGCCGAGCGCAACGGCTTCCGCTACGGCTGGACCTTCGACTCCGCCGTGCTCTGGCAGGAACCGTTCGTGATCTACAGCCAGATCCTCGCCCACACCGCGCGGCTGAAGGTCGGCACGATGGTCACCAACCCGGGCACCCGCACCTGGGAGGTCACCGCCTCCGCCTTCGCCACCCTCAACGACATGTTCGGCAACCGCACCGTCTGCGGCATCGGCCGCGGGGACTCCGCGATGCGCGTCGCCGGCCGGAAACCCGTCACCCTCGCCCGGATCAGCGAGGCCATGAAGGTCATCCGCGCCCTCGGCCGCGGCGAGGAGGCCGACCTCGGCGGCACGACGATCCGCTTCCCGTGGATCAAGGAGGGCGCCGAACTCCCCGTCTGGATGGCCGCCTACGGGCCGAAGGCGCTGAAGATGGCCGGCGAGGAGGCCGACGGCTTCATCCTCCAGCTCGCCGACCCGTACCTGACCGAGTACATGGTGAGGACCGTCAGGGACGCGGCCGCCGCCGCCGGCCGCGACCCGTCCGAGGTGACGGTCTGCGTGGCCGCCCCCGCCTATGTCACCGACGACGACTCGCCCGGCGCGCTCGCCCACGCGCGCGAGCAGTGCCGCTGGTTCGGCGGCATGGTCGGCAACCACGTCGCCGACCTGGTCACCCGGTACGGGGAGCACTCCTCGCGGGTTCCCGCCGAACTCACCGACTACATCAAGGCCCGCCAGGGCTACGACTACGCCCACCACGGGCGCAGCGGCAACCCGGACACGCGGTTCGTGCCCGACGACATCGTGGACCGCTTCTGCGTCATCGGCCCCGTGGAGAAGCACATCGAGAAACTGACCGCTCTCCGGGCGCTGGGCGTCGACCAGTTCGCCGTGTACGACATGCACGACGCCCAGGAGGCCACGATCGACGCCTACGGCAGCCGCGTCGTCCCCGCCGTCGGCTCCTGACCCCGGCAGCGCGGTCCGCGGGAACCGGCGGGCGTCAGCCGGCCTGTGCCCGGCCGCCGCCCAGCGCGGCGACCGCCGCCTTCGCCGCCTTGATGGCCCCCTTGTTGATCTCGTCCGTGCCGGGGGCCTTCCGGGTCTCGAAGTCGCTGCCGTTGTAGGTGACGACCACCAGGGCGTTGGCGACCCGGACCAGCACCACGCCCTCGCGGGTCTCCTGCTTGTCCTCCGTGGTGAGGTTCACGACCGAGTACGCGCTGTCGCCGAGTCCGGGCACGGCCCCGCCGCCGCTCTTCTCGGCGACCCGCTGCCCGTACTCCTTGCGTGCCTGCTCGTCGGAGCCGCTGATCTCGTAGGACACGTCGAGCCAGCGGTAGTCGAAGCCCTTGAGCGCGTTCCAGGAGCAGGTGCGGCGCAGCTCGCTGTCCGTCGAGGGGATCTCCTTGCCGGCCGTCTTCGCCCCCGGCACCAGCGACTTGACGACGGCCGCCGGCACGCCGGCGCAGGGCGCGGGCGCGCTGGTGTACCGCTTCGGGGCCGCGGTGGACGAGGGGGCGGCGGGGGCGGACGCGGCGGGCGCCTCGGGGGCCGTCCGGTGCCCGGCGGCGGGCTGCGCGGCCGGACCGGACGTCAACGCCCAGCCGGCGCAGGCGAGCACCGCGACCGGCGACAGACGCGCGGTGAGAGCGAGCGGCAGAGGAAAGGAACGCACGGCGCACTTCTCGTGGGGGAGGGGTGCGGAGGGGTCCGCAGGGTGGACGGGGACGACAGTCTCACATGACCGCCTGTGAGGCGGAAGTGTCAACTCGCTGCGTACGAGGCCGGTCACGGCAGCTCGCTCCGTCGGTACGGCTATGCCCCATATCTGCCCGACCTCACGGCACCCGCCCCGTCCGCTCGGCCGGCGGCAGCCGCACTTCCTCTCCGCCGCCGCCCTGCGCGCCCCGGGCCGCGCCGCCGGCCCCCACGCTGTTCACCCCCGTTCCACCGGGCGTGCACCGGCGGGGCGGGGATTGTCGGCGGGACGTGCTCTCATGGAGGCATGATCGAAGAGACGGAGACCATCGAGGAGTTTCTGACCCGCTGCTCGGCCGACGTGGAGGAAGCGGTCCGCAAGGCCGCCGCGGCCGAGATCCTGCCCCGCTTCCGGCGCCTCGCCGAGCACGAGGTGGACCGCAAGACCGGCCCCCACGACCTGGTCACGGACGCCGACCGCCTCGCCGAGCTGTGGCTCACCGAGGCCCTGGGCGCCCTGCTGCCGGGCTCGGCCGTCGTCGGCGAGGAAGCGGTGCACGCCGACCCGGCGGTGTACGAGGCGCTCAAGGGCGAGGCGCCGGTGTGGATCGTCGACCCGGTCGACGGCACCCGCCAGTTCGTCCACGGCGACGACGGCTTCTGCACCCTCGTCGCCCTCGCCCACCGGGGCGTCGTGATCGCCTCCTGGATGTACGCGGCGGCGCGCGACCAGCTCGCCACCGCCGTCCGCGGCCGGGGCGCCTTCCTCGACGGGAAGCGGCTGTTCGCGGGGCCTGCCGCGCCCGGCCGGGACCTCGTCGTCGCGACCTCCCACCCGGACTACACCACCGACGAGCAGAAGCGCGCGCTGCGCGCCCTGTGGACCGACGGCGTCGCCCCGCGCCCGTGCGGTTCCGCCGGCCTGGAGTACCTGGCCGTCGCCCGGGGCGAGCTGGACGCGGTCGCGTTCTCCTGGGAGGCCGCCTGGGACCACGCGGCCGGTCTGCTCCTCGTCGAGGAGGCGGGCGGCATGCACGTCACGCCGACGGGCGAGCCGTTCCGCATCACCGGCGGCAACGCCCTGCCGTTCACCGCCGCCCGGGACGCCGCCACCGCCCGCCGGGTGGCCGGCCTGCTGCGCACCGGGTCCTGAAGCCCCGGAGCGACCCGGGCGGGGGGAGCGGCCGTCCCCCGGCATATCCTGATCGTGAAGGCCGTCGGCTGACGAAGGGGTCCCAAGGTGCCGTCGATGCTCGATGCGGTCGTGGTGGGTGCGGGGCCGAACGGACTGACCGCCGCCGTGGAGCTGGCCCGCCGCGGCTTCTCCGTGGCCCTGTTCGAGGCGCAGCCCACCGTCGGGGGCGGCGCCCGCACCGAGGAGCTGACCCTCCCCGGTTTCCGGCACGACCCGTGCTCGGCCGCCCACCCCCTCGGCATCAACTCCCCGGCGTTCCGCGCCATGCCGCTCGACCGCTACGGCCTTGAGTGGCTGCACGCCCCGCTGCCCATGGCCCACCCGTTCCCGGACGGCACCGCGGCCGTGCTGTCCCGGTCGGTCGCCGAGACCGCCGCCTCCTTCGGGCCGCGCGACGCGGGCGCGTACCGCAGGCTGGTCGAGCCGCTCCTCGCCCACTGGGACACCCTCGTCCGGGACTTCATGTCCCTGCCGCTGACCGCGCTCCCGCGCGACCCCGTCACCCTGGCCCGGTTCGGCCTGGTCGGCCTCCCGCCGTCCACCTGGCTGATGCGCCGCTTCAGGGACGAGCGGTTCAAGGCCCTCTTCGCCGGCCTGGTCGCCCATGTGATGGCACCGCTGAGCGGCCCGGCCACCGGCGCCGTCGGACTGGTCTTCGCCCTCGCGGCGCACGCCCGCGGCTGGCCGGTGCCCCGCGGCGGCTCCCAGGCCGTCTCCGACGCCCTCGCCGGCTACCTGGCGGACCTCGGCGGCGAGGTGCACACCGACTACGAGGTCAAGCGCCTGGACGACCTGCCGCCCGCCCGCGCCTACGTCTTCGACACCTCGCCCACCGCGCTCGCCCGCATCGCCGGGTTCGGCGACCACTACGCGCGCTACCGCTACGGCCCCGGCGTCTTCAAGATCGACTATGCGCTGGACGGTCCCGTGCCCTGGACCGCGCCCGAGGCCCGCGTCGCCGGCACCGTCCAGATCGGCGCGAGCCGGGCCGAGATCGGCGCCGCCCTGCGCGCCGCCTCCCGCGAGGGCCGCGCCCCCGACAGGCCCTTCATGATCACCGTGCAGCCCAGCGTGGTCGACCCCACCCGCGCGCCCGAGGGCAAGCACGTCTTCTGGGCCTACGGCCACGTGCCGAACGGCTGGTCCGGCGACCTCACCGAGGTCATGGAACGCCAGCTGGAGCGCTTCGCCCCCGGCTTCCGCGACCGCGTGCTCGCCCGCGCCGTCGCCGGCCCCGCCGATCTCGCCGCCCGCAACGCCAACTACGTCGGCGGCGACATCGCCTGCGGCGCGGCCTCCGGCCTCCGGCTGCTGCTGCGCCCCAAGCCGTCCCTGTTCCCGTACCACACCCCCCACCCGGCCGTCTTCATCTGCTCCTCGGCCACCCCGCCGGGCCCCGGCGTCCACGGCATGTCGGGCCACAACGCGGCCAAGGCCGTCTGGCGCAGACTGCGGCAGACGTGATCCGGCCGCAGCTCCGGAAGGCGCACCCGAGCCGGGGACCGCTGAAGCCCGGGGGGACGGTCCCCGGGGCTGCGGCGGCCCGACTGCCGTGAGCGGTCCGACGGCGGCTGTCGTCGTGGCCTGGCGGACGGCTGCGCGGGGTGAGCCGGCCGGCGCGCGGGCGGGGGGCGTGTGCGCCGGCCGGCTGTCTCGGCGGCGTTCAGCCTCCGGCGGCCGTCCGCGGCGGCGCGAGCCGTCCGGCGGCAACCGCCGAAGACGCGAGCCGCCGGGGCACCGCGGCAGGTGTGAGCCGCCCGCGCGGAGAGCGGGCGCACCGGGAGCCGCCCGCGGCGGAGAGGGGGCGAGCCGACACGAGGCCGTCCAGGGCGTCGGAGCGTGCCGGGAGTCGCCCGCGGCTGGGCGCGGCGTACCGGGAGCCGTCCGCGGCGGACAGCGGGCGCACCGGCATGAGGCCGTCCAGGGCGTCGGAGCGTGCCGGGAGCCGTCCGCGGCAGGGCGCGGCGTACCGGGAGCCGTCCGCGGTGGAGAGGGGGCGCACCGGCATGAGGCCGTCCAGGGCGTCGGAGCGTGCCGGGAGCCGCCCGCGGCAGGGCGCGGCGTACCGGGAGCAGCCGCCCGCGGCGGGTAGCAACGCGCCCAGAGCCGTCCCGCGGCGGCAAGTGGCCGACACTTGATCCGTCCCGGCGGGGAAGGCGGCTTGCAGGGAGTCGTCCGGTTCGGTCGTACAGCGGGAGTGAGGCAGGCATGACCACGATCACCCTGGTCCGGGGAGACATCACCCGGCAGCGCGTCGACGCCGTCGTCAACGCGGCCAACTCCTCCCTCCTCGGCGGCGGAGGCGTGGACGGCGCGATCCACCGCCGCGGCGGCCCCGCCGTCCTGGAGGAGTGCCGCAGGCTGCGCGCCTCGCGGTACGGCGAGGGCCTGCCCACCGGCCGGGCCGTGGCCACCACGGCCGGGGCGCTGGACGCCCGCTGGGTGATCCACACCGTGGGGCCCGTCTGGTCCGCGACCGAGGACCGCTCGGAGCTGCTCGCGAGCTGCCACCGCGAGTCCCTCCGTGTCGCCGACGAGCTGGGCGCCCGGACGGTGGCGTTCCCGGCCGTCTCCACCGGCGTGTACCGGTGGCCGGTGGAGGACGCGGCCCGGATCGCGGTGGAGACGGTCCGGTCCACGCCGACGGCGGTCGAGGAGGTGCGGTTCGTCCTCTTCGACGAGCGGGCGTACGCGGCCTTCGCCCGGCAGGTCGGCTGAAGACGGACACCCGGTCGGCCGGGGCCGAGGAGCCGGGGCCGGCGGGGCCGGGCGGGCGCCGAGGGCGGCGGCGGGCCGCGCGCAGGGGCGACCGCGGCGACGGCGTGCGCAGGGCCGGCCGCGGCGGCGGCGTGCGCAAGGGCGACCGTTTCGACGTGGCTTTTGCCGTCCCCCGACGGCGAGTTGGCGATATCGTCGGGGCGAGCGAGGGGACGGGGAGACTGCGATGCGATTCATGTTCGTCCACGGCACCGGTGTGCGGCGCGAGCGGCACGAGGTGCTTTTCGGCAGGATCCGCGAGCGTCTCCTGCAGCGGTTCCCCGACGCGACCGTCTCCTCCTGTTTCTGGGGCGAGTCGTTCGGCGTGCCCCTGACCGCCGGTAGCCGGTCGACCCCCGGCCGGGACCGCACCCGCGCCCTCGACGGCGACCCGGCGGCCCTCGACGGCGACCCGGTGGCCCTCGCGCCGCCGGACGCGGAGGCGGCGGAGTGGGCGCTGCTGCTGGCCGACCCGTTCTGCGAGCTGCGGGTGCTCGCCCAGCTCCAGGACCGGACGGACGGCTTCGGCGTGCCGGGAGCGCGTCCGGCGGGCGCCGGGGTCATGGAGCTGCTGGCCGAACTCCCCGCCGACCCGCCGGAGGACGACGAACTCGGCGCCCTGCTGCGCGCCACCGGGCTGTACGCGCACTACGCCGGTGCGCTGCACGCCGCTCGCTTCGCGGAAGAGGCGGCCCTGGCCGCCGAGACCGCGGAGGAGGAGGCCGCCGCCCGGGAACTGGCCGACGCCCTCGCCAGGGCCCTGGTGGCCGTCGCGCTCGCCACGGCCGGTCCCGACGCCGAGTGCCTGGGCTCCGAACGGGACCGCCTGGTCGAGCTGCTCACCGCCCGCCTCGGCGGTGGCGCCCGCATGCCCGGAGACAGAGTGGCCGCGGTCCTCGGCACCCTCGCCCTGCGGGTGACGACGCAGCCCGTGCTGAACCTGTGGCGCAGTCCCCTCACCGGCAGAGCCACCCCCTTCTTCGGCGACGTCCTCCGCTACCAGGTCCGCGGCGAGACGCTGAGGGAACGGCTGCGCGAGGCCATCGCCGAGGAGGACGGCCCGACGGTGCTGATCGGCCACAGCCTGGGCGGTGTCGCGCTCGTCGACCTCCTCGCCTCCGGCGCGAAGAGCGGACGGCCCGTACGGGGCCCGCGCCTGCTGGTCACCGTCGGCTCCCAGGCGCCGTACCTGTACGAGCTGGGGGCGCTGGCCGCCCTCGCGCCCGGCGAGGCGCTGCCGGAGGGCTTCCCGCGCTGGCTGAACGTCTACGACCGGCAGGACCTGCTGGCCTTCGTGGCGCAACCCGTGTTCGACGGCGACCCCAGGGTCACCGACCATGAGGTCAGCAGCGGGCAGCCGTTCTGGCCGAGCCACAGCGCCTACTGGAAGACGGACGGCCTCTACGACCGCATCGCGGCCGCCGTGGCGGAGATCGAGTGAGCGACCGGCACGGCACGCTCCCCGCGACCCTGTGCCCCGAACGCACCTTCGCCCTGGTCGTGGGGGTCGAGAAGTACGGCCTCGGCCCGAGGATGGACCTGCGGGGCCCGGCGAGTGACGCGGTGCGCTTCGCGGGGTGGCTCACCGGCCCGTGCAAAGTGCCGTCGGCCCATGTGCGTCTGCTGCTGTCCCCGCTGTCCCCGGAGCGGCTCGACTGGTCCGGCCTGCCCGATGCGGCGGAGCTGCGGGCACGGTCACGGCCGGCGACCGAGCAGCACGTGAAGGACGCGCTGCTGGGCGAACTCGCCGCGTGCGACGGCGACATGCTGTGGATCTACTGGGCCGGGCACGGCTTCCTCGGCCGGGACAACGAGATGGTGCTGGTGTGCGCCGACGCCCACCCCGGGGAGATCCGGCACCTCAACCTCGACTCCGCGCTGCGCTGGTGGCGCACCGACAAGGTGCCGCAGTCCCGGTTCCCTCTGCAAGCCGCCCTCGTGGACGCCTGCCGCGTCGACCAGCCGCGCGGATTGAACCCCGGCCGGGTGGAGTACGGGGCCGGGCGGGTGGTGCAGGGCAGACGCCAGTTCCAGCTGTACGCCGGCCGTACCGGCGAGCCGGTGAAGAACGACCCGGAGGCCGGGGCGGGCCAGTTCACCGAGGCGCTGCTCGCCGAGTTCGGGCAGCGGTCGGTGTCCGAGTGCGTCCTCGACCTCGCCGGGATCTCCTCCGCCGTCCGGGAGCGGTTCGCGCGGCTCCGGGCCGCCGGGCAGGCCTGGCAGAATCCGCAGTTCATCCGGGACCGCGACTGGGACGAGTGCACGTTCCTCGCCGACGACGAACTGCCCGTGCCGCCCAGAGCCGCACGGCTCGACCAGCCGGCCTGGGACGCGCTGGGCGAGGTCCTGGCCGACCGCCCCCTGCCCGAGGAGACCTGGGACGCCTACGCCTGGGCCTTCCGGATCGCGGGCTGCACGACCCCCGTACGCCAGGGGCTGCCGGCCGACAGCTTGATCGACATCGCCCGGGACCTCGACGACCGGCAGGGCGGCCGGCCGGAGATACCCATGACCCTGCCGTTCGTGCGTTTCCTCGCCGACCGGGCGACGGACCGCCGGTGGGCCGCGCGACTGGAGGAGTGGGTGGAGCGGACCCGGTGCCGGCTGGCGGTTCCCGCGCTGCCGCCGCCCCCGAAGCCCTCCCGCTCGGCCACCGTGCTGCACGTCCGCCTGGACCCGGCCGCCGAGGAGGAGGACGCCTACCTCGCCCGGGTCCGGCTCCGGCGGGGCGCCTCCGTCACGGCCGTCTGGGAATCGGAGGGCCGCCCGCTGCGCCTGGACCAGGTCCGGCAGGAACTGGGGCGCCAGCTCAAGCGGGTGCGGGACACGTGCGCGGCGAGCACGCCGGACGCCCCCGGCCCGGACGTGCGGCGCGTGGAGTTCCATGTGCCGTTCGAGCTGCTCGACACCCCGTTCGACCAGTGGACCGTGCCGGGCCGCCGGCCGGGGAAGGACAGGCCGCTCGGCGTGCTGCACGAAGTGGTGGTCCGCTGCCCGGACGAACGCCAGGACGCCAGAGCGCTGTGGGAACGCAAGTGGCGATGGCTGCGCACCCACGGAGGCGAGCACCGCCGGGCCGTGCAGATCGTGCGCGATGCGCAGGTGACGAGTACCCTCGGCGTCGCCCTCGGCATGGACGGGCCGCCGGCCTGCGTGGTCGCCGACACCTCGGACGCGCGCACGGACGAGGCGCTCGACGCCGCGCTGGAGGGCGGTGTCCCGGCGGCCGTGTGGTGGCGGGGCGGCGGGCCCTCCGCCGTGGGCGCCGGCGACGGCGAACTCGCCGCCCTGCTGCGGCCCGACGCGGACGGCGTCCCCACCGCGAACGTCCTGACGCTGCCCCGCCGGGTCCACGAGCTGCGTCTCGCCCACGCCGGTTCCGCCGGGAACGGCGCCGCGGGCCGGCTCGCCCTGCTGTGGGACGATCCCGAATGCACGGTGGACGTCCGCTCCCTGCGGGGGGCGCCGGCAGCCGACGCGTCGCGAGCATGACGGAACCAGGGGGAGCGCGGATGGAGACGACGGCGAAGGACTGGTGGCTCTACCAGGGCGCCTGTGACCGGGCGGACCGGCTCGCCCGGCTCAAGCGGACGCCGCCGCCTCCCTGGCGGGCCTTCGACGGCACCCCCGACCCCACCTACCGGCCGCCCGGCTGCTCGGGCCCGGCATGGCAGCGGACCCTGGACCGCGGGGCCGGCTACGTGCCCGACGAGGCCGAGAAGGACATCGTCAACACGGCGCTGTACCTGCGCAGGCCGCTGCTGATCACCGGGAAGCCCGGCGTGGGCAAGTCGACGCTCGCGCACAGCGTCGCGGCGGACCTGGGCCTCGGACCCGTGCTGCACTGGCCGATCACCAGCCGCACCGTCCTGCGCGACGGCCTGTACCTGTACGACGCCATCGGCCGGCTGCAGGAGGCCAACCTGCGTCATCTGCTGGGCGCCCCGGCCCCGGCCGCCGGCGCGACGGCGGACCACGGCGCGGGCGGCCGCGCGCGGGCCGGGGACGTGGCAGCCCCCGCGCCCGCGCCGGCCGGGAACGGCACAGCCCCCGCGGACGGCGACCTCCCGTCCTCCGCCGCCTCCGCCGCCTCCGCCGCCTCCGCCGCCTCCTCGGTCTCCCGGTTCCTGCGCCTGGGCCCGCTGGGCACCGCCCTGCTGCCCCAGGACCAGCCCCGGGTGCTGCTCGTCGACGAGATCGACAAGAGCGACATCGACCTGCCCGGAGACCTGCTCACCCTCTTCGAGGACGGCGGCTTCGAGATCCCCGAACTGGCCCGGCTGTCCGTGGAGGAGCCGTCGGTGCGCATCGCCACCGACGACGGGCCGGACCGGCTGGTGCGCATCGAGGGCGGTCGCGTGCAGTGCCGGCACTTCCCCGTCGTGATCCTCACCAGCAACGGGGAGCGGGAGTTCCCCCCGGCCTTCCTGCGCCGCTGCGTCCGGCTGCACCTGGAGCCGCCCGGCCCGCAGAAACTCGCACGGATCGTGCGGCGGCGCCTCGGGGTCGACGTCGAGGAGCACAGCGAGTACCAGGACCTGCTCCGTGCCTTCATCGACCGGCGGGCGGACGGCGACCTGGCGACCGACCAGCTCCTCAACGCGATCCAGCTGCGGCTCAGCCGGGCGTGGACGGGCGAGGAGGACCGCGACCGCTTCCTCGACACGGTGCTGCAGCACCTGACGGGGCCTCCGGCGTGAGCGGGCCGGCGCGGGACGCCGGCCGGGCGGGGAGCGCCGCGTGATCGAAGAACTGCTGAGCGCGTTCGCCGAGAGCGGTCCGGAGGCCGGCGCGGAGGAGATCGCGGACATCCTGTGGCTGGCGGCACGGGTGGACGCCGCCGCCCCGCCCCGCGGCAGCGGGCAGCCCGCCGCGGAACCGCCGGGCGACGACACCCCGGCCCCCGCACCGGACCCGCCCGCCGCCCCCGCCCCGCGCGAGCCGGGCCAGCAGCTCTTCCCGGCCCGCGCCGGTGAGCAGGCGGACGTCGGGCGCCGGGGGACGCCCCTGCGCGTGGCCAGAGCGGCGTCGCTGCACGAACCGCTGGACCTGATGCGCGCCCTCAGGGCCGTCGGACGCCGGTCCATCGGCGGCGTCGGCGACCGCCTGGACGAGCAGGCCACCGTCGAACGGACCATCGAGGAGCTGATCCCGTCACCGGTGCTCCTGCCGTCGGAGAGCCGCTGGCTGGACCTGGCGCTCGTCGTCGACGCCCACCACTCGATGCTGCTGTGGGCCGATCTGGTGGACGAACTGCGCCGGGTGCTGACCCGCAGCGGCGTCTTCCGGGACGTGCGCACCTGGTACCTGACCGGCTCGGAGGGCGGCGGCGAGCCCAGGGTGGCCCACCGGCGCGGCGGCGAGCTGCGCAGCGCCTCGGAGATCGCCGACCCCTCCGGCCACCGGCTGATCCTCGTGGTCACGGACACGGTGGCCGAAGGGTGGGGCGGGGGAGCGCTGCACCGCGTGCTGGACCGCTGGAGCGGCCACAACTCGGTGGCCGTGCTCAACGTCCTGCCCGAACGGCTGTGGCACCGGGCCGCCGCCCGGCCCGTGACCCTGCGCTTCCGGTCCGACCGGCCGGCGTCGGCGACGCGGTCGTGGCGCCGAGCCGCCGTGCAGGCATCGCCCGCCCGGCGCCGGCGCGCCCGGTCGGCGGCCGCGCGGACGGCCCCCGCCCCGGCGGTGCCGATGATCTCCGCACGCTCCGCGAGCCTGGTCAGGCTCTCCCGCCTCGTCTCCGGGGACGACGGCTGGCACCGGCTGGCCGGCCTGCGCCTCGACCCGGGCCCGCAGCCCCCGGACACCACGGCCGCGCCGCGGAGACCGGACGTGGCACACGCACCGCAGGGGCTGGAGGCGGTCGAGCGGTTCCGCGCGGGCGCCTCGCCGACGGCCCAGCAACTCGCCGCGCACCTGGCGGCGGTGCCGCTCACACTGCCGGTCATCACGCTCGTACGGCGCGCCCTGCTGCCCGGTTCCGAACACGGCCACCTCGCCGAGGTCGCCCTCGGCGGACTGTTCCGCCCGTGGGGCGCGGTCCCTGCCGACACCGCCCCGGACGACCTGGCCTTCGACTTCCTGCCCGGTGTGCGCGAGGCCCTGCTGGGCTCCCAGCTGCGCTCGGACGTGGCGACCGTCCGCGAAGTGGTCCGACAGCACCTGTGGGAGTACCTGGACCGCCGGCGCGGCGCCGTCAGGGAGTTCGGCGCGACCCGGGTGGGCCCCGGAGCGCACGGCGGGCGTGCCGTCCCGGCGGACGCGCAGCCCTTCGCGGACGGCCCGACGCCGGGGCCGGACCCCGCCGTCGGACCGCCCCCCGAGGGCGCCGGCCCTGCCCGGTCCGTCGTCGCCGTCGGACCGCCGGCGCAGGACCCTGCCGCAAGCACAGCGGGCGTCCTGCTGACACCGCGGCTGGTGCTGACCTGCCGGGGGGACACGCGCGCGCCCGGCGCCGGCGTTCTGGTGCGCGCCGCCGGCCGGTCCGTCGCCGGCCGTGTCGTCCGGACCGGGGGACCGGGACCGGCCGGGGCCACCCTGATCCTGACGGAGGAGGACGTGCCCGGGGCCACCGGCGCCTGGACGGGGACGGACCCGCTGCGCCTGCCCGCCGGAGCGGCCGTGCCGCCCGGACCCGTGCGCGTCCACACCCTCACCCGCGGCGACGACCCGCTCGAACTCGCCGGGCGGGTCCTTCCCGGGACCGCCGGCGCATGGCGGGTGGAGATCGTCTTCCCCGGTCACATCGGCGGCTGGCCGCAGCTCGCGGGCGCTCCGCTGTTCCGGGACGGCTCGCTCGTCGGCCTGATCTGCCCCTGGGAGCCCGGCGGGCCGGTGCCGGCCGTCCCGATCAGCCACCTGCTCGGCGACCCCGGTTTCCGCGCGGCGCTGGAGCGCTTCATGCGGCCTTCTTCTCAGCAGGAGGCGCATCCGGCCGACGGGGCCGAGCCGGACACCGCTGCCGCCGGGACCGAGGACGGCGCCGAGGACACCGCCCAGCACTCTGCCGAGGACGCCGGGGACGGCGCCGAGGACACCGCCGGGGACATCACCGAGGACGGCGCGGATGACGGCGGAGGCGGGCCGTTGTGCGCCGCCCTCGAAGTCAGACTGCGTCGGGGGAGCGGAGGCGGAGACGTCCACCGCCTCGCGGAACAGGCCGTCGCCGACACAGTGAGCCAGCTGTTGGCTGCGGGCCGGGTGGACGGCACGGTCCTTCGCGCGCCGGCCCGGTCGGGAACCGACCTGCTCGTGAAGTTCGCCGCCCCGTACGCACTGCGCGGCGCCGGCCGGCTGCTCGCCGCGCTGCCCGAGGCCCTCGCCGCGTCGCCTTCGCTGTCCGGCCTCGGGCTGGTCGTGGGCATGGCGCTGGCCGGGGGCGACGTGGAGGACGCCGACGGCGGGGGACTGACCGGGCCGGCCGTCGAGGAGGCCACGGCGATGGCGGGCGACCACCGGTTCCGCGACCGGCTCCTGAGCGGCACGCACGCACCGGACCGGGTCCGGACCGTGCTGACGGTCTCCCCCTCCGTGCGCCGGCGGATCACCGGCCTGCTCGGCACGCGGTGGGAGAGGCAGCTGGTACCGCAGGGTCCGGCCGGAGCACCGCTCGGGTGGGTCTTCACGGGGGACGCCGTGCTCCTGGGACAGGACATCGCGGAGGCGTCCGAACCGGACCGGCGGGGGTCCCGAGCCGACCCGCCCTGGCCGGTGTGCGGGGCGGACGCCACGGTCGGGAACCCGCGAGGGTGCACGGGCAGAGTGGTCCCCGGACTCGCGGCCTGCCTCGCCCACCTGACCGCGCAGGCACGGTCGCGGTACCTGGCGACGCTGGCCCCCGGGGCGGCGGTCGACTTCTCCGGCACGTCCTTCACCCCCGCCCTGCTCCAGCAGCTTCTCGACGCCCTGCGCGATCCCGAGACGGGCCGGCCGCTCCTGGGCCGCGCACGATTCCGGCAAGCTCTGTTCTCCCGCGCTGAGTTCCGGTCGGTGGTCTTCACCGCCGAGAGCGACTTCCACGGCGCTGCGTTCTCGGACGGGGCCGGATTCGCCGACGCGCGTTTCCTCGGCGACGTGTCGTTCGAGACGGCGTTCTTCGAAGGACCGGTCGACTTCTTCGCCGTCCGGTTCGACGGGGCCGTGTCGATGAACGACACCGTTCTGGAGGGCTCGGTGAACGTCCACACGACGGTCTTCCGCACGGTCGTCGACTGGCAGCGGAGCCGGTTCCGGGGGGAGACCACGTTCCGCTCCTGCCGCTTCGACGGTCCCGTGGTGCACGATCGGGTCCGCTTCGACGGTGTGGCGGTATGGGACGGCGTGCGCTTCGACGGTCCCGTGTCCTTCGCGCGTGCCGAGTTCCGCGGGGACACGCAGTTCCGTGACACCCGTTTCGCCGATGACGCCGTCTTCGCCCGAGCCGTCTGCCTGGGCGACGTCGGTTTCGCAGGCAGCCACTTCGCCCGGGGAGCCGACTTCTCCGCGTTCTCGTCACGGGGAACGATGGAACTCGACGGACTCGTGTTCGAGGGGGAGACGGTCTTCACCGGTATGCCACCGGCGTCCCGGCCGACACGGGAGGCGCCCCGGGAGATGCGGCGGCTGGTCCGGGCCGCCGAAGCCGTCGTCCTCGACTTCGGCTCCGCCGTCTGCGGCGTCTTCACCCCGCAGCGCCGTGCCGCGGTCGCCGACGACCTCCTCGCGCTGGTCGCCCGCAGGCTCCCGCACACGGAGGTGCCGCAGGAGGCGGCCGGTGACCCCTACGCCGTTCTCGCCGCGCTGACCGACCGGGCGCCGGACAGCGCCGTACTGGACGAAGCGGAGGCGTACCTGGCCCAGGTGGAACGCCGAGCCGTCCGCTCCGCGTCGGCGACCCCGTACGCCGCTCCGCTGCTGCGGGCCTGGCGGGCGCGCGGGGTGCGGACGGCCGTGCTGGCCGAGTGCTCCGTCGACGCGGTCCTGGGATACCTGGCGGAGCACGGTCTCGCTGAGGCCGTGGGGCCCCACATCTACGCGCGGGCCCTGCCGGCCGCCTCCCCCGGCCACGCTCCGCCGCTCCTGCTGCGGGCCGTGCGGAACATGGCGGCGCCCCCGGAGCGCACCCTCCTGATCAGCGCTTCCCCCGCCGTCCTGGGGACGGCCCGGCACGCCGGCGTCCGGTCCCTGGGACTCGCGGCCACGGAGGAAGAGGCCAGACGGCTGCGCGCCGCGGGCGCCGACGCGGTCGTCCCGTCGCTGGAAGGGGTCCTGGGCGCGCTCCGCGACGCCGACGCCGGCTGACGGGCGCCGCCGGCAGACCCCGGGTCACCCGGACGGCCTACGCCGCAGTGCGGCCGGAGGGTGCCTGGCCAACGCTCGGAGTGCCCGCGTACTCCCCCCAGCGCGCGGCGCCGAACGAACGGGGACGCAGAAAGGACACGCTCATGAGCCAGGCAGCGCACTCCACCGGACCGGCCCCCTCGGGCGGCTCGTGGCAGCAGCGGCAGGCCGGCGCCCGGGGCGGCTGGGTGACCGGCGGTGTCACCTTCGCCGGAGTCCTGATGGTGTGCAGCGGCATCCTCGCCCTCTTCCAGGGGATCGCCGCGGTCGCCGGGGACGACGTCTACCTCCGCATGGGCAGCTACGTCTACCGGCTGAACCTGACCGGCTGGGGCACGATCCACATCATCATCGGCGCCCTGGTCCTGCTGACCGGCATCGGCCTGCTCAGGGACATGGCCTGGGCCCGCTTCGCCGGGCTGTTCCTGGTCGCCCTCAGCCTCGTCGCGCAGTTCCTGTTCCTGCCGTACGCGCCCGTCTGGTCGGTGATCATGATGGCGATCGACGTCTTCGTGATCTGGGCCCTGGCGTCCCGGCAGGAAGCGGCGAGCTGATCCGGGCCTTGCCGGGGCGGCTGCCGGCCGACGTCCACCGGGCGTGAGCGGGCGGCACGGGCCGCGGCCGCGGACGCGGTGCGCTCCGGGGCCCGCGGGTCCCGGCCGGCGCCCCTGGAACGTGGGCCGCGGTGGGCGCGTGGCATCATCGGCCGGGGTCAGACCACCGCCGACGAGGAGCACGATGAAGCCCGCTCTCACCGCCGCGCCCGAGGGCGGCGCCCCCGGCCCGCACGGCGCCGGGTCCGGCCCGGGCGCCTCCCTGCTGGACGACTTCTCCCTGGAGATGACCGGCAAGGACGTGCCGGGGCTGGAGGCGGCCCGCGACAGCATCCCGCCGGGCACCCGGATCAACATCACTTTCCTCGCCGGCGAGGACACCGCGACGCGGCTGGCGGCGGCCCGCGCGGTCAAGCGCCTCGGTTTCGTCCCCGTGCCGCACATCTCCGCCCGCCGGCTGCCCTCCCGGCCCGCGCTGGAGGAGTTCCTCGCCGCACTGGAGGCCGACGGCACCGCGGGGAACGTGTTCGTCGTCGGCGGCGACCCCGCCCGGCCCGAGGGCCCCTACGAGGACGCCCTCGCCGTGCTGCGCACCGGCCCGCTGCGGCGGCACGGCGTCCGGCACGTCGGCATCGCCGGCTACCCCGAGGGCCACCCCGGCATAGCCGAGCGGACCCTGTGGACGGCGCTCACGGACAAGGCGGCCGCCCTCGGAGCCCACCGGTTCACCGGCGACGTCATCACCCAGTTCGGCTTCGACGCCGACCCGGTCCTCACCTGGCTGGAGGCCCTGCGCGCCCGGGAGGTGCACCTGCCGGTCCGTATCGGCGTCCCCGGACCGGCGGGGGTGCGCCGGCTGCTCGGCTACGCCACCCGGTTCGGCGTCGGCACCAGCGCCTCCGTGGCGCGCAAGTACGGCTTCTCGCTGACCCACCTGATGGGCACGGCCGGTCCGGACCGCTTCCTGCACGCCCTGGCCGAGGGCTACGACCCCGCACGGCACGGCACCGTGAAGGTGCACTTCTACACCTTCGGCGGGCTGCGGGCCACCGCCGAGTGGGTCGCCCGGTTCCGCCAGGAGGGCACCGCGGCGGCCACCGGGCCGTGAGGCCGCCCAGGCCAGGCCGGGTACGTGTCGGATTCCCGCCAGCGGCCGGGCCGCGCGGTGGCCGATGCTTGGGCACATGCAGACAAGGACGCACCTCGACCGGGAGCACTGCGTGCACGCCGTGCGGTCCAAGGACGCGCGGTTCGACGGATGGTTCTTCACGGCCGTCCTGACCACCCGGATCTACTGCCGGCCGAGCTGCCCGGTCGTGCCGCCCAAGCCGGAGAACATGACGTTCTACCCGAGCGCCGCCGCCTGCCAGCAGGCGGGTTTCCGGGCCTGCAAGCGCTGCCGGCCCGACACCAGCCCCGGCTCCCCGGAGTGGAACCGCCGCGCCGACGTGGTGGCCCGGGCCATGCGGCTGATCGCCGACGGCGTCGTGGACCGCGAGGGCGTGCCGGGTCTCGCCGCCCGGCTCGGCTACAGCACCCGGCAGGTGGAACGGCAGCTCCGCGCCGAACTGGGCGCCGGGCCCCTCGCGCTCGCCCGCGCCCAGCGCGCGCAGACCGCGCGGCTGCTCATCGAGACCACCGGCCTGCCCATGACGGAGATCGCGTTCGCGGCCGGCTTCGCCTCCGTCCGCACCTTCAACGACACCGTCCGCGAGGTGTTCGCCCTGTCCCCGAGCGAGCTGCGCTCCAGGGCCCCGCTCGACGGCGCCGGCGCCCCCGGCGCGCTCACCCTGAGGCTGCCGTTCCGCGCCCCGCTGAACCCGTCCAACCTCTTCGGGCACCTCGCCGCCACCGCCGTCCCCGGGGTCGAGGAATGGCGGGACGGCGCCTACCGGCGCACGCTGCGGCTGCCGTACGGGCACGGCGTCGTCGCCCTCGCGCCCCGCCCCGACCACATCGCCTGCCGTCTCACGCTCGGCGACCTGCGCGACCTGACCGTCGCCATCAGCCGCTGCCGCCGCCTCCTCGACCTGGACGCCGACCCGGTGGCCGTGGACGACCGGCTGCGCGCCGACCCGGCGCTCGCGCCGCTGGTGGACCGGGGGCCGGGCCGCCGGGTGCCGCGGACCGTCGACGAGGCCGAGTTCGCCGTCCGGGCCGTGCTCGGGCAGCAGGTGTCCACGGCCGCCGCCCGCACCCACGCGGCCCGCCTGGTCACCGCGCACGGCACGCCCCTGGACGATCCGGAGGGCGGCCTCACCCACCTCTTCCCGGCCCCCGGGGCACTGGCGGACCTCGACCCCGACACCCTGGCGATGCCCCGGGCCCGCCGCGCCACCCTCACCGCCCTCGTCCGTCACCTCGCGGACGGCACGCTGCACCTGGGACCGGAGGCCGACTGGGCCGAGGCGCGCGCCGGGCTCCGGGCGCTGCCCGGCTTCGGGCCGTGGACGGTGGACGTCATCGCCCTGCGCGCCCTCGGCGACCCCGACGCGTTCCTCCCCACCGACCTCGGCGTCCGGCGCGCCGCACGCGAGCTGGACCTGCCGTCCACCCCGGCCGCGCTCACCGCCCGCGCGGCGAGCTGGCGGCCCTGGCGGGCGTACGCGGTGCAGTACCTGTGGGCGACCGACACCCACCCCGTCAACCACCTTCCGGCATAGAGGACCCGACGTGAACCGCCATACCGTGACCGACAGCCCGTACGGCCCCCTCACCCTCGTCGCCGACGCGGACGGCGCCCTGTGCGGCCTGTACATGGCCGGCCAGCGCCACCGCCCCGGCGAGGAGACCTTCGGCCCGCGCGACGACAGCCTGCCCGTGTTCGCCGACACCGTCGAGCAATTGCGGGCCTACTTCGCGGGCGAGTGCCGGGAGTTCACCGTCCCGCTGGGGCTGCGGGGATCGCCGTTCCAGCGCAGCGTCTGGCAGCAGCTGACCCGCATCCCGTACGGGGAGACCCGCACCTACGGAGAACTCGCCGAAGCCCTCGGCAGCCCCCGGGCCTCCCGCGCCGTCGGACTGGCCAACGGCCGCAACCCCGTCGGCATCATCGTCCCCTGCCACCGCGTCGTCGGCTCCGACGGCAGCCTCACCGGCTACGGCGGCGGCCTGGAGCGCAAACGGCGGCTGCTGGACCTCGAACGCGGAACCGCCCTGTTCTGAGGACGCCGGGACGGGACCGGGCCGCCGGATCCGGGCGCGGACGCGGCGGCGCGGGCGCCGACCCCGTCGGGTTCGCCGCCCGCGGCGAGGCGCTGCGGGAGGTGGACCCCGAGCCGCGGGATCCGCAGGGCCGAGCGGTCACGCCACCCGGTGGCCGTTCTCCAGCTCCGCCGTGCCGGAGCCGTCCGCGAGGACGTCCAGGGCGGCCAGCACGCGGCGGCCCAGCGCGCCGGGCAGGTGGGCGGTGATCTCCTCGGGCGCGACCAGACGCCAGGACAGCAGCTCCTCCTCCTGCAGGCGGATCGCCTTCAGGTCGGCCTCGGTCAGCACACCGCCGTCGTACAGGTAGGCCACCAGCGGCGGCCGGCCGTCGCCGCGCACCCAGTCCACCGCCAGCAGCCGGCCGAGCTCCCGGTCGAGGCCGATCTCCTCCAGCGTCTCCCGGCGCGCGCCCTGCCGCGGGGTCTCCCCGTCGTCGGACTCCACGGTCCCGCCCGGAAGCGCCCAGCCCTCGCGGTAGTTCGGCTCGACGAGCAGCACCCGCCCCTCGGCGTCCCGGAAGAGCGCGGCGGCGCCGGCGAGCACCCGGGGCAGGCTCGCGATGTACGCGGCGAAGTCAGCAGTCGCGGTCATGGGGGAAGGGTAACCGGCCACGCCGGGACTATGACCGGCTCGCCGCCAGGCGCAGGGTGCGTTCCGCCAGCGCACTGATCCGCACGCCGTCGAAGCCGAACACCGCGCTGCGCACCGTGTCCTCCAGCGGGTCCCGCCAGCGGGCCGGAATGGCGTCCGCCCCGGTGAGGACACCGGCCACCGAGCCGGCGGTCGCCCCGTTGGAGTCGGTGTCCAGGCCGCCGCGCACGGTCAGGGCGATGGTCCGGGTGAAGTCGCCGTCGCCGTAGAGCAGGCCGGCGGTGAGGACGGCGGCGTTCGGGACGGTGTGGATCCAGCCGAGCCCCACGGTCTCCGCGGACACCGTCGCCAGGGTCTCCTCCCAGGGCAGCCGCGTCTCGTGCAAGGTCGCGACCCGGCGCACGGTGCGGGCCAGGCGGCTGCTCGCCGGGATCACGCCGAGCGCGGTCTCCAGGGCGTCGCGCACGGCCGGCGCGGTGAAGGCCGCCGCGATCAGCGCCGCCGCGAACATCGCGCCGTACACGCCGTTGCCGGTGTGCGACAGCACCGCGTCCCGGCGGGCCAGGCCGGCGGCCCGCGCGGGTTCGCCGGGGCAGGTCCAGCCGTAGACGTCCGCGCGGATCAGCGCGCCGATCCACTCCTGGTACGGGTTGTCGTACGTCGCCGTCAGCGGCGGTTTGAGCCCGTTCGCGAGGTTGCGGTACGCGGCCCGTTCCGCGGTGAACGTCTGCAGGTACGGCAGCCCGAGCAGCCACAGGTCGCCGACCTGCTCGGTGCTGAAGCCGAAGCCGTGGGTCTCCAGCAGGTGCAGGCCGAGGATCGCGTAGTCGACGTCGTCGTCCCGGCAGCTGCCGTGGATCCGGCCGCGGACGCACTGGCGCCACTCCGGACGCATGATCGCCGCCTCGGCCGGGTCGGCGGGCTCGGGCAGGTAGTCGGTCAGCGGCAGCGCCTCGGCCCGGCGCAGATAGCGGTCGATGCGGTCGCGGGTCCACACCTCGCCCTGTTCGACCGGCTTGCCGAGCATGTTGCCCGCGATCCGGCCGAGCCAGCCGCCGTGGATGCGGTCGGCGAGGTCGTCCGGTCCGGTGCGCTGGGTGCCCATGGCAGGGGTGTACCCACTTTGCCCGGCGGACTCCCCGGCGGCGCGCCGGGGTGCGGGAGGGGCATGGCGGCGTGGGCGCCCGGCGGTTAGGGTCCGGACGGCGCACCGGCCGTGCCGTGCGCGGGCCGGTGCCGGAGCGAGGGGGAGACGAGGTGGCGGACGCCGCAGTGGACGGGAGCCGGCGGGTGCTGATCGCCGCGGACAAGTTCAAGGGCTCGCTGACGGCCGTGCAGGTCGCCGAGCGGGTGACGGCCGGGCTGCGCCGGGTCGTGCCGGATCTCGCGATCGAGGCGCTGCCCGTGGCCGACGGCGGCGAGGGCACCGTGGCCGCGGCCGTCGCCGCCGGCTTCGAGCGGCGCGAGGTCGTCGTCACCGGGCCGCTCGGCCACGAGGTGCGGGCCGCGTTCGCGGTGCGCGCCGGCGCGGCGGTGGTGGAGATGGCCGAGGCGAGCGGGCTGCAACGGCTGCCGGCCGGGGTCCTCGCCCCGCTCACGGCGTCGTCGTACGGCTCCGGGGAGCTGCTGCGGGCCGCGCTGGACGCGGGGGCGCGGACGATCGTGTTCGGCGTAGGCGGCAGCGCGACGACGGACGGCGGCGCGGGGATGCTGGCGGCGCTGGGCGCCCGGTTCCTGGACGAGGCGGGGGAGCCGGTGCCGCCGGGCGGCGGCGGCCTCGCCGGCCTGGCCCGCGCCGACCTCTCCGGCCTGGACCCGCGGCTGTCCTCGGTCGACCTGGTGCTGGCCGGCGATGTCGGCAATCCGCTGACCGGGCCGACGGGCGCGGCGGCGGTGTACGGCCCGCAGAAGGGCGCCTCACCGGGCGACGTCGACCGGCTCGACAGGGCGCTGGCCCGCTTCGCGGAGGTCCTGGAGGCGGAGGCCGGCCCGCGGGCGGCCGAGTACGCGGCGGCGCCGGGTGCGGGGGCGGCCGGGGGCGTCGGCTACGGGGCCCTGCTGCTCGGGGCCCGGTTCCGTCCCGGCATCGAGGTCATGCTGGACGTGCTGGGCTTCGCCTCCGCCGTGGAGCGGGCCACCCTCGTCATCACGGGGGAGGGCTCCCTGGACGCGCAGACCCTGCACGGGAAGGCGCCGGCGGGCGTGGCCGCCGCCGCCCGTGCCGCGGGCAAGGAGGTCGTGGCGGTGTGCGGGCGGCTCGCCCTGCCGGCGGAAGCCCTGCTGCGGGCCGGGATCGCCCGGGCCTACCCGCTGACATCCGTCGAACCGGACCTGTCCCGGTGCATCGCCGAAGCCGGACCGCTCCTGGAGCGCGTCGCCATGCACCTGGCGGAAGCCCACCTGACCTGACCTGACCTGACCTGACCTCCCCGAGCCCCCGCCCGGCTGAGGGGACTCCACCCCGGCCACCGGCCCTTCCGGGTCTCCCGTCCCCGCCCCGCACCGGCCCACCGGGCCCCTCGGGCTCACCGCTGCACCGCCCGGACCCGCCATCCGCCCGGACCAGCCGTGTCCTCGGCCCCACCGCTGCGTCGCCGGGCCCTGCCGGGCCGTGGGGTTCGTCGCCTGTGGCGTGCGGGTCCGCGGCCGTGCGGTTCCTTCGGGCTGTGGGGTTCGTCGCCTGTGCGGCCCGGACCCTCCGGGCTCGCCGCTGAGCCGTGCGGGTCCGCCGGCCGTCCGGTTCGTCCGGGCCGTTGGGTTTGTCGCCTGTGGCGTCCGGTCCGCCGGCCGTCCGGTTCGTCCGGGCTGTGGGGTTCGTCGCCTGTGGCGTCCGGGTCCGCCGGCCGACCGGCCCGGCCGGGCAACCGGAACCTCCGGGCCGTCGCCTGCGTCTGCCGGGCCGCCGGGCGTTTGCCGCGCGGCCGACCCGGGTCGTCGGCCGTCTGCCGCCCTCGTCCGCTCTCCGCGCTCGCCGGGCCGTCGTCGGCCTTCCGGCGAGTCGTCCCACGGGCCGGGGGCTGCAAGGGGGGCGGGGCAAGGCGAAGGGCCCCGGACCCTGCCCGGGTCCGGGGCCCTTCGGCGTCGGCGGCTACGGCAACTGCGCCGCGCGCGCCTCCCGCCGGTTGTCGCGGAAGTTGTTCACCCGCCGAGCCGTGGCGAACAGCGGGATCACCGCGCCCATGACCAGCTGCAGCGCGCAGCCCGTCTGGAGCAGCAGCTGGCCGCTCGGCGCGTCGAAGGCCCAGGCCGCCAGCAGTCCCATGGACAGCACGATCCAGGAGAGCATCGCGCCGGCGAGACGCCCCCGCGGCTTCGGGTACTCGACGCGGCTCACCATCAGCCACGCCGTCCCCAGGATCGCCAGCAGCGTCGCCACGAACGGCAGCTCCAGCAGCACGATCGAGACGACCGTCAGCGCGCCGAACGGCGAGGGCATGCCCTGGAACACGCCGTCCTTCATCGTCACGCAGCTGAAGCGGGCCAGTCTCAGCACCACCGCCAGCAGCACCACGATCGCGCCCACCGCCGCCACCCGCTGGTGCGCGTCGTCGGCGACCATGCCGTAGACGAGCACGAAGTACGCGGGCGCGAGGCCGAAGCTGATCAGGTCGGACAGGTTGTCCAGCTCGGCGCCCATGGGGGAGGAGCGCAGCTTCCGCGCCACCAGGCCGTCGAACAGGTCGAAGACCGCCGCGCAGAGCATCAGGATGACCGCCGTGGCCGCGCTGTGGCGGGCCATGCCGGACTCCTGGCTGCCGGTGAGGTGCGGGATCAGGATGCCGGTGGTGGTGAAGTACACCGCCATGAAGCCGCACGTGGCGTTGCCCAGGGTGAGGGTGTCCGCTATCGAGAGGCGGAGGGAGAGGGGCATCTCCTCCTCGTCGTCCACGTCGTCGGCCTCGGGCACCCAGCCCGCCTGTGTCTCCGGATCAATCACGGTCAATGCGAGTCACCCCAGCCACGGTCTTCTGTCCGACCTCGACCGCGACCTCCACGCCCTCGGGCAGGTAGAGGTCGACACGCGAGCCGAAGCGGATCAGACCGATTCGGTCGCCCTGCTCGACCTTCGTGCCCTGAGGGACGTAGGGCACGATGCGGC
The DNA here is from genome assembly GCF_040613915.1 of Streptomyces sp. NPDC006193. Lineage (NCBI taxonomy): Bacteria > Bacillati > Actinomycetota > Actinomycetes > Kitasatosporales > Streptomycetaceae > Streptomyces > Streptomyces sp. NPDC006193. The sequence goes on along the minus strand of NZ_JBEXTB010000001.1, from coordinate 45,987 downwards.
GGGCCACCGCGCCGGCGATCTGGATCATCTCGATGTCGCCGAGTTCGGTGTCGAAGTGCCAGACTACGCGCTCGTTGTTCTCGCTCTCCTTGTTGAAGGCCGGAACGAAGCCGCCGGGGATGTGCTCGACCGACGTAACCGTGCCCGAGAGGGGTGCACGGTTGACATGAACATTGAGCGGGCTCATGAAGATCGCGACGCGGGTGCGTCCGTCCTTCCACGGCATGATGCTCTGCACCACGCCGTCGGCCGGCGAGATGACCCGGCCCTGGGCGATCTCGCGCTCGGGGTCGCGGAAGAACCACAGCATGCCCGCCGCGAGCGCGGTGGCGGGCACGGCGACGGCCTTGGCGGCACCCGAGCGGCGGGCGCGGGCCAGGCTGAGGGCTGCGGTGGCGACGGTCGGGAGAAGCCACGGCGATGCTCCGCGCGCGAGGCGTACGCCGGCTCGGCTGTCGCGAGGTGCAGAGGTTTGGCTGTGGGGCATGGATGACCTTCGTAGCGGATGATGCCGCGCTTCGACGGGGGACGGCGGCTTTCCGGGATCGTACCGGTCGTAGGGCGCAACTGGGCAAGCCAGGAAGCCGAGTCGGCGGCCGAAGAGCGTCTACGGGGTGTGATCTTCTTCTCGTTGAAAACACCCCGTATCCGGACAATCAACCCTCGGACCGATACTCTTCGAGCAGTCTGCGACCAATGATCATTTTCTGGATCTCGGCGGTGCCTTCACCGATCAGCAGCATCGGGGCCTCGCGGTAGAGGCGCTCGATCTCGTACTCCTTGGAGAAGCCGTAGCCGCCGTGGATCCGGAAGGCGTCCTCGACGACCTCTTTGCAGTACTCGGAGGCGAGGTACTTGGCCATCCCCGCCTCCAGGTCGTTTCGCTGCCCGGAGTCCTTTTTGCGTGCCGCGTTGACCATCATCGCATGCGCGGCCTCGACCTTGGTGGCCATCTCCGCGAGCTTGAACTGAATGGCCTGGTGCTGGGCGATCGGCTTGCCGAAGGTGTGGCGCTGCTGGGCGTACCGGACGCCCAGCTCGAAGGCGCGCTGGGCGACGCCGCAGCCGCGCGCGGCCACGTTGACCCGGCCGACCTCGACGCCGTCCATCATTTGGTAAAAACCTCGGCCGGTGACCCCGCCGAGCACCCGGTCCGCCGGAACGCGCAGGTCATCCATGATCAGCTCGGTGGTGTCGACGCCCTTGTAGCCCATCTTGTCGATCTTGCCGGGGATGGTGAGGCCCGGACGGACCTCGCCGAAGCCCGGCTCCTTCTCGATCAGGAAGGTGGTCATCGACCTGTGCGGCGCCGTGCCCTCGGGGTGTCCTTCGTCACTTCGCACCAGCACGGCCACGAGGGAGGACGTGCCGCCGTTCGTCAGCCACATCTTCTGGCCGTTCAGCACGTACTCGTCGCCGTCCCGCACCGCCTTGGACGTGATGGCCGACACATCGGAGCCCAGGCCCGGCTCGGACATGGAGAAGGCGCCGCGGACGTCGCCGGCCGCCATCCTCGGCAGGAAGTGGTCCTTCTGCTCCTGCGTCCCGTGCTGCTTGAGCATGTACGCGACGATGAAGTGGGTGTTGATGATGCCGGACACCGACATCCAGCCGCGGGCGATCTCCTCCACGCACAGCGCATAGGTGAGGAGGGACTCACCCAGCCCCCCGTACTCCTCGGGGATCATCAGACCGAACAGGCCCAGTTCCCTCAGGCCGTCCACGATCGCCTGCGGGTACTCGTCGCGGTGCTCCAGCTCGGTCGCGACCGGAATGATCTCTTTGTCGACGAAGTCCCGGACGGTGGAGACGATCTCCTGCTGGACGTCGGTCAGACCGGCGGTCTGGGCGAGACGGGCCATGGCCTACTTCTCCTGCTGCTCGGGTTCCGGGCGGCCCGGCTGCTCGCCGCCGCGCTCCTTGAGGTACGTCTCGGTGGGCACCATCACCTTGCGGCGGAAGACGCACACCAGGGTGCCGTCCTGCTTGTAGCCCCTGGTCTCGACATGGACGATCCCGCGGTCGCCCTTCGACTTCGACGGCCACTTGTCCAGCACCGTCGTCTCGCCGTAGACCGTGTCGCCGTGGAAGGTCGGCGCGACGTGCCGGAGCGACTCGATCTCCAGGTTGGCGAGGGCCTTGCCGGAGACGTCCGGGACGGACATGCCGAGCAGCAGCGAGTAGATGTAGTTGCCCACCACGACGTTCCTGCCGAAGTCCGTCGTCCGCTCGGCGTAATGGGCGTCCAGGTGCAGCGGGTGGTGGTTCATGGTGAGGAGGCAGAACAGGTGGTCGTCGTACTCCGTGACCGTCTTGCCCGGCCAGTGCTTGTACGTCGCCCCGACCTCGAACTCCTCGTAGGTGCGTCCGAACTGCATGCTCACGCCTCCGGGATCTCGAACGTCGACGTGCGCCGCATCCCCGCGGCCCGGCCCTTGCCCGCGATGACCAGGGCCATCTTGCGGCTGGCCTCGTCGATCATCTCGTCGCCGAGCATCGCCGAGCCCTTCTTGCCGCCCGCCTCGGACGTGTAGTAGTCGTACGCGTCCAGGATCAGCTCGGCGTGGTCGTAGTCCTCCTGGGAGGGCGAGAAGACCTCGTTGGCGGCGTCGACCTGGCCGGGGTGCAGCACCCACTTGCCGTCGAAGCCCAGCGCGGCGGTGCGGCCGGCCACCTCGCGGAAGCCGTCGACGTTGCGGATCTGGAGGTAGGGGCCGTCGATGGCCTGGAGGTCGTTGGCGCGGGCCGCCATCAGGATCTTCATCAGGATGTAGTGGTAGGCGTCCGCCGGGTAGCCGGGCGGCTGCTCGCCCACGACCAGCGACTTCATGTTGATCGACGCCATGAAGTCGGCCGGGCCGAAGATGATCGTCTCGATGCGCGGGGAGGCCTGCGCGATCTCGTTGACGTTGTTCAGGCCCTGCGCGTTCTCGATCTGGGCCTCGATGCCGATGCGGCCGACCTCGAAGCCCATCGTCTTCTCGATCTGGGTCAGCAGCAGGTCCAGCGCCACGACCTGCTGGGCGTTCTGCACCTTGGGCAGCATGATGCAGTCGAGGTTCGGGCCCGCGCCCTCGACGACCGTGACGACGTCCCGGTAGGTCCACTCCGTCGTCCAGTCGTTCACCCGCACGACCCTGGTCTTGCCCGTCCAGTCGCCCTCGTTGAGGAACTTGACGATGGTGTGCCGCGCCTCGGGCTTGGCGAGCGGCGCGCACGCGTCCTCCAGGTCCAGGAAGACCTGGTCCGCGGGGAGGCCCTGCGCCTTCTCCAGGAAGCGCGGGTTGCTGCCCGGCACGGCCAGGCAGGAGCGCCGCGGACGGAGGCGGTTGACGGGGGTGGTCATGCGGGGACCTCCAGGGGGTCGAGCTTGTTCGCTTTCCGGATCTCGTCGACGATGCGGCCGATGATCCGGGTGATGTCGAAGTCCTTCGGGGTGAAGACGGCGGCCACACCGGCTTCCTTCAGCTGCTCGGCGTCACCGTTGGGGATGATGCCACCGGCGATCACCGGTATATCTGTGGCACCGGCCACACGCAGCCGCCGGAGCACATCGGGGACCAGCTGGGCGTGCGATCCGGACAGGACGGACAGACCCACGGCGTGCACGTCCTCGGCCAGCGCCGCGTCCACTATCTGCTCGGGCGTCAGCCGGATGCCCTGGTACACCACCTCGAAGCCGGCGTCGCGCGCGCGGACGGCGATCTGCTCGGCGCCGTTGGAGTGCCCGTCCAGGCCCGGCTTGCCGACCAGGAAGCGCAGGCGGGCGACGCCCAGCTCGCGGGCGGTGGCGTCCACCCTGGCGCGGACCCCGGCGAGCGCCGAGCCGGCCTCGGCGGCCACGGCCACCGGAGCGGCGAAGACCCCGGTGGGCGCCCGGTACTCGCCGAACACCTCGCGCAGCGCCCCGGCCCACTCGCCGGTGGTGACGCCGGCGCGGGCGCACTCCAGGGTGGCCTCCATCAGGTTCTCCGTGCCCTTGGCGGCTTCCTTCAGCCGCTCCAGCGCCTTGCAGGGCCGCGGGTGGTTGAAGGGCGGCTGGTAGCGGGTGTCCCGCCAGCGCCGCAGGGACGCGACGACACGGGCCTCGACCGCCGGGTCGACCGTCTGCACGGCGGTGTCCAGGTCGGCCGTGAGCGGGTTCGGTTCGGTGCCCTCGAAGATGTTGACCCCGACGATCTTCTCCTCGCCGGACTCGATCCGGGCCCGGCGCTCGGCGTGCGAGGCGACCAGCCGGGACTTCAGGTAGCCGGACTCCACGGCGGCCAGCGCGCCGCCCATCTCCTGGATGCGGTCGATCTCCGCGAGGGCGTCCGCGACGAGCTGCTCCACCTTCGCCTCGATCACCTTCGAGCCCTCGAAGAGGTCCTCGTACTCCAGCAGGTCGCTCTCGTAGGCGAGGACCTGCTGGATGCGCAGCGACCACTGCTGGTCCCAGGGCCGGGGCAGGCCCAGGGCCTCGTTCCAGGCGGGGAGCTGCACGGCACGCGCGCGGGCGTCCTTCGACAGGGTCACGGCGAGCATCTCCAGCACGATCCGCTGGACGTTGTTCTCCGGCTGCGCCTCGGTCAGGCCCAGCGAGTTGACCTGGACGCCGTAGCGGAACCGGCGCTGCCTGGGGTCCTCGATGCCGTACCGGTCGCGGGTGATCCCGTCCCAGATGCGGCCGAAGGCGCGCATCTTGCACATCTCCTCGACGAAGCGGACGCCCGCGTTGACGAAGAACGAGATCCGGGCGACGACATCGCCCATGCGCTCCTGCGGCACCTGGCCCGAGTCGCGGACGGCGTCCAGGACGGCGATCGCGGTGGACATCGCGTACGCGATCTCCTGCACCGGCGTGGCCCCGGCCTCCTGCAGGTGGTAGCTGCAGATGTTGATCGGGTTCCACCTCGGGAGGTGCGAGACCGTGTACGCGATCATGTCGGTCGTCAGGCGGAGGCTCGGCCCCGGCGGGAAGACGTGCGTCCCGCGGGACAGGTACTCCTTCACGATGTCGTTCTGGGTCGTGCCCTGGAGCCTGGTGACGTCCGCGCCCTGCTCCTCGGCGACGACCTGGTAGAGCGCCAGCAGCCACATGGCGGTGGCGTTGATCGTCATCGAGGTGTTCATCTGCTCCAGGGGGATGTCCTGGAACAGCCGGCGCATGTCACCGAGGTGCGCGACGGGCACGCCGACCCGGCCGACCTCGCCGCGGGCGAGGATGTGGTCGGGGTCGTAGCCGGTCTGCGTCGGCAGGTCGAACGCCACCGACAGACCGGTCTGGCCCTTGGCGAGGTTGCGCCGGTACAGCTCGTTGGACGCCTCCGCCGTCGAGTGGCCGGCGTACGTCCGCATGAGCCACGGACGGTCCTTCTGACGCTCTGTCATCTGTGACTCCGGGCCCTCAGACGTTGCGGAAGCGGTTGATGGCGTCGACGTGCCGCGCGCGCATCTCCTCGTCGCGCACGCCGAGGCCCTCCTCGGGCGCCAGGCACAGCACGCCGACCTTGCCCTGGTGCAGGTTGCGGTGGACGTCGTACGCCGCCTGCCCGGTGTCCTCCAGGGAGTAGACCCGGGAGAGGGTCGGGTGGATCTTGCCCTTGGCGATGAGGCGGTTGGCCTCCCAGGCCTCCCGGTAGTTGGCGAAGTGCGAGCCGATGATCCGCTTCAGGGACATCCACAGGTACCGGTTGTCGTACTGGTGCATGTAGCCGGACGTGGACGCGCAGGTCACGATGGTGCCGCCCTTGCGGGTGACGTAGACCGAGGCGCCGAAGGTCTCACGGCCGGGGTGCTCGAAGACGATGTCGACGTCCTCGCCGCCGGTCAGCTCGCGGATGCGCTTGCCGAAGCGCTTCCACTCCTTCGGGTCCTGGGTCTCCTCGTCCTTCCAGAACCGGTAGCCCTCGGCGGTGCGGTCGATGATCGCCTCGGCGCCCATCGCGCGGCAGATGTCCGCCTTCTGCTCGCTGGAGACGACGCAGATCGGGTTGGCTCCGCCGGCCAGCGCGAACTGGGTGGCGTAGGAGCCGAGTCCGCCGCTCGCGCCCCAGATGAGCACGTTGTCGCCCTGCTTCATGCCGGCGCCGTTGCGGGAGACCAGCTGGCGGTAGGCGGTGGAGTTGACCAGGCCCGGCGCGGCGGCCTCCTCCCAGCTGAGGTGGTCCGGCTTCGGCATCAGCTGGTTGGACTTGACCAGCGCGATCTCGGCGAGACCGCCGAAGTTGGTCTCGAAGCCCCAGATGCGCTGCTCGGGGTCGAGCATCGTGTCGTTGTGGCCGTCGGAGGACTCCAGCTCCACGGACAGGCAGTGCGCGACGACCTCGTCGCCGGGCTTCCAGGCGTTGACGCCGGGGCCGGTGCGCAGGACGACGCCGGCGAGGTCGGAGCCGATGATGTGGTACGGCAGGTCGTGCCGCTTGGCCAGTTCGTTGGTGCGGCCGTAGCGCTCCAGGAACCCGAAGGTGGACAGCGGCTCGAAGATCGAGGTCCACACGGAGTTGTAGTTGACCGAGGAGGCCATCACGGCCACCAGGGCCTCGCCCGGGCCCAGTTCGGGCACCGGCACCTCGTCGAGGTGGATCGACTTGCGGGGGTCCTTGTCGCGGGTCTCCAGACCCGCGAACATCTCCGTCTCGTCCTTGTGCACGGTGATCGCACGGTACGACTCGGGGAGCGGCAGGGCGGCGAAGTCGGCGGACGTGGCGTCGTCCGACTGGATCGCGTCCAGGATGTCCTTCACGGTCACGGTGTTGCCTCCGGCGGTGAGCGCCCTGAGGGAGGGGCGCCTACGGATTCGTCGGTGCTGCGGTGAGTGCTGCTGAGGGTCGGTAGGGAGGTGCCGTCGGTTCGGCGCGGTGCTTCGGCAGCGCTTTGTGGCGCGGGAGGTTGCCTGTGACGCAGGCGTCCGGACGCGCGGGCCGCCGGCCCGCGGGGACAGTCGGCGCACGGTGTGGTCGTGGTGCGCCGGCCGCCCGGACCCCTTCAACGTATGACACGGCGTGTCAGGTGACAAGGCACTGAGTGCCAGAAATCGCTCTCAGATGAAATCTTTACGTAACAGATGAGCGATGATCGATCGAACGGGGCCCCGAACCCCCGTGGCAACGGCCCCTGACACAGCGGAACGGCCACCCCGCGGGGTGGCCGTTCCGCACGGACGAACCAGGGATCAGCGCTCCTTCAGCGCCTCCTCGATGGTCCGCATGACCTCCTCCAGGGGAGCGTCGGTACGGGCCACCGTCACCAGCACCTCGCCGTGCGCCGAGGCCACCGCCGGGGCCGTCGCCGGGGCCGCCGCGGCGGCCGGCCGCGCGGCCGTGCCGCGGCCGGCCCCGATGCCGCTGCCGAAGGTCCTGCGCACGATCGCGAAGGCGTGGTCGAGCTGGGCCTCCACGTCCCCCTGGCCGCCCGCCCGCAGCCAGCGCCTCAGGACGTGGTTGTGGGCGGTGACCACCGCCGAGGCGGCGACCTCGGCCAGCAGCGGGTCGTCGTTGGCGTCGTCGGCGTGCGCGTGCTCGTCGAAGTGGCCGAGCAGGTAGCGGGTGAAGAGCCGCTCGTAACGGGCCACGGAGGCGATCTCCGCCTCGCGCAGGGTCGGCACCTCGCGGGTGAGCTTGTAGCGGGCCACGGAGATCTCCGGCCGGGCCGCGTACATCTTCATCACTTCCTTGATGCCGCGGCACACGGTGTCGAGCGGGTGCTCGTGCGCCGGTGCGGCGTTGAGCACCGCCTCCGCGCGGACCAGGGTGTCGTCGTGGTCCGGGAAGATCGCCTCCTCCTTGGAGCGGAAGTGGCGGAAGAAGGTGCGCCGGGCGACCCCGGCGGCGGCCGCGATCTCGTCGACGGTCGTGGCCTCGTACCCCTTGGTCGCGAACAGCTCCATGGCGGCGGCCGCCAGCTCTCGGCGCATCTTGAGCCGCTGGGCGGCGGCGCGGCTGCCTGCGGCGCTCTCCGGCGCGTCGGACGTAGCTGGTGTACGGGAGGACTTGGCGGGCTGGGACATGACCCGAACGTACTGCATCCGCGCAGGCCGGTGCGCGGATGCGGGGTTTCCCCCGCCCCGGGAGGGCGGGGGAGGGCCGGCGGGGCCGAGCAGCCCGCCCCAGTCCTGCCCCGCCCGGAACCGGTCGCCGGCGCCGTCAGCGGCGGGCATGCTCGCGGAAGCCGCGGCCGGTCTTGCGGCCGAGGCAGCCCGCGGCCACCAGGTGCTCCAGCAGCGGGGCCGGGGCGAGGCCCGGCTCGCGGAACTCGCGGTGCAGCACCTTCTCGATGGCCAGCGAGACGTCCAGGCCGACCACGTCCAGCAGTTCGAACGGGCCCATCGGGTACCCGCCGCCCAGCTTCATCGCCGCGTCGATGTCGTCGGGGGACGCGTAGTGCTCCTGGACCATCTTGACCGCGTTGTTGAGGTACGGGAACAGCAGGGCGTTGACGATGAAGCCCGCCCGGTCCCCGCAGTCGACCGCGTGCTTGCCGATCCGCTCGCAGACCCCGCGCACGGTCGCGTGCGCCTCGTCCCCGGTCAGCACCGTGCGCACCACCTCCACCAGCTTCATCGCCGGCGCCGGGTTGAAGAAGTGCATGCCGATCACGTCCTGCGGGCGCGTGGTGGCGCGGGCGCAGGCGACGACGGGCAGCGAGGAGGTGGTGGTGGCCAGGACGGCGCCCGGCCGGCACACCTTGTCCAGCGCCGCGAACAGCTGCCGCTTGACGTCCAGGTCCTCCGCGACCGCCTCGACGGCCAGGTCGACGCCGGCGAAGGCGTCGTAGGAACCCGCCGGGACGATCCGGTCCAGGATCCCGGCCGCGGCCTCCGCGGTCAGCCGGCCCCTGTCCACGGACCGGGCGAGGGAGGCGCCGACGCGGGCCCTGGCCGCCCGGGCCTTCTCCTCGGTGCGGGCGGCCAGGACCACCTCGTAGCCCGCCTTCGCGAACACCTCGGCGATGCCGGAGGCCATGGTCCCGGAGCCCGCGACGCCGACCGAGCGGACCTCCCGGCCCGCGGCGGGCGTGCCGTCCGCCGCCGGGGTCAGCGCGTCCGGCACCACCGTCGCGCTGCCCGGCGCCCGGTAGGTGTAGAAGCCGCGCCCGGCCTTGCGGCCGGTCAGGCCCGCCTCGCTGAGCTGCCCCAGGATCGGGGCGGGGGCGTGCAGCCGGTCCCGGGACTCGGCGTACATGGCGTCCAGCACGGTGCGGGCGGTGTCGATGCCGATCAGGTCCAGCAGGGCCAGCGGGCCCATCGGCAGACCGCAGCCGAGCCGCATGGCGGCGTCGATGTCCTCGCGGGAGGCGTACTTCGCCTCGTACATCGCGGCGGCCTGGTTGAGGTAGCCGAAGAGCAGCCCGTCCGCGACGAAGCCGGGGCGGTCGCCGACCGCGACCGGCTCCTTGCCGAGTTCGACCGCGAGGTCGGTGACGGCGGCCACGGCCTGCGGCGCGGTCAGCACCGAGGAGACCACCTCGACCAGCTTCATCGCCGGGGCCGGATTGAAGAAGTGCAGGCCGAGCACGCGCTCGGGCCGGGCGGAGCCGGCCGCGAGCCGGGTCACCGACAGGGCGTTGGTGCCCGTCGCCAGGATCGCATCCGGGCGGACCACGCCGTCCAGGTCGCGGAGGATCTGCTGCTTGATCTCGTACGACTCCGGGGCCACCTCGATGACGAGGTCGGCGTCGGCCGCCGCCGTGAGGTCGGTGGATGTGCGCACGCGGCCGAGCGCGTCGGCGCGCTCCTCCTCGGTGAGCCGGCCGTGGGCCACGGCGCGGGCGGTGGCGGTCTCCAGGGCGGCCAGGGCCTTCGCGGCCTGGGCCTCGCTGACGTCGATGCCGATCACCTCGCGGCCGGCCTTCGCGAGGACCTCGGCGATGCCGGTGCCCATCGTGCCGAGGCCGACGACGGCGATCGTCTTGAGCGGGGACAGGGACGGGTCGGACTGGGGAGCGGCCATCGCGGGACTCCAGGAATGAGGGTGACGACGAGGGGCGCACCGGGTGCGCCGGGGGCGCACCGCGGTGCGGAGAGGTGCGGGTGTCGCCGGGCTGCGAGCGCACACGCCCGGTGGCGCCGGTGTCACGGGCGTGCACACGCCCGGCAGCGGCGGATGTCCGACCGGCTCTGTCCCGAAGCCGGGTCGTCCTGCGGTACGCACCGCGTACCGAACCGACTGGCTCCCCGTCGCCCGGGGGGCGCGGGGTGTCCCCGACGACGGCCGCGTCACCAGACCGTCATCGGCGGAAGCACGAGGGTTACTCGCTCGTATGAGCTTAACCGGCCGGTAACGAGCGCGCTAGTCCCTGACGGGCGGCCGACTTTGTGATGTACCTCCCTCGGCCGCCGCGACCCGCCTACGCTGGACCTCGTGGACGAGGAGTTGCGATCGCTCACGGAGCGCTTACGGCAGGAGTCGGGCGGTTCGGCGGCGTTCCACCGCCTGCTGGCGACGGACGACCACGACGACCTGGCACAGGTGCTCACCGCGCCCGGGCAGCCGCTGTGGGCCAGGGAGCTGGCCGCGTTCCGCCTCGGCCTCGCCGGCGACCGGCGCGCCTTCGAGTCCCTGGTCCTGCTGCTCAACCACCGCGACCCGCCGCGCTGCGCCTCCGCCGCCCACGCCCTGGCCCGGCTCGGCGACCCGCGCACCGCCCGGGCCGCCGCCGCCCTCGCCACCAACGAACTGCGCGTCGCCTACGCGCTGCACCCGGTACGGCTCCTGGTCGCCCTGCGGGCCCCGGAGTCCGTGCCCGCGCTGATCACCACCCTGGAGCGGCGGCTGCGTCCGCACGACCCCTACCGGCGGGTCGCCCTCGCCTGCGTGGAGGGTCTCGGCGCGCTCGGCGACGTCCGCGCCCGGCGGGTGCTGAACGAGGCCCTCGCCCACCCGGCGCTCGCGGAGGCGGCCGTGCACGCGCTCGCGCGCCTCCCGCGGCAGCAGCGGAAGTGACGCCCGGTCAGCCGCGCAGGCTCCTGGCGTACCGCACCTCGGGCACGCGCACGCCGTCCACCTCGAAGGGTTCCACGGCGCCGTCGGCCCGGAACCCGGCGCGCTCGTAGAAGCGGCGGGCACGGGTGTTGCGCTCCAGGACCCACAGGAGCATCCGCGGATACGCCGAGCACCGCTCGACCGACGCGTCGAGCAGCGCCCGCCCGATCCCGCCGCCGAGGTGCGCCGGGTCCACGTAGACCGCGTACAGCTCGGCGTCCCCGGTGTGCTGCGCACCGTCCCGGTACGGCCCGTGCGCCGCCCAGCCGACGACCGTGCCGGCCCGCTCGGCGACCAGGTTCACCACCGGGCCGTCCCCCTCGGCGAACCGCGCCCGGCGGCGCTCGGCGTCCGCCGCGCCGTCGAGGCCGTCCAGGTACGGCTGGGGCACCAGCCCGCGGTAGGCGTGCCGCCAGCCGCGCGTGCGGATCGCCGAGACGCGGTCGCAGTCGGCGAGGGTCATCGGGCGGATGAGCGTGTCGTCCTGGTCCATGACGGAACCCTAGGGGCCGGGCCTCCGCCGCGCCCCCGGTTATCCGCGTGCCCCGCCGGGCGCCTCGACGGGGAGGACCGCCCGCCCCTGCCGCGTACGGCGCGCCCGCCTCAGGTGGGGTCCGACTCCAGGTCGCGCCGCGTGGCCAGTTCGCCCGCCTTCCACATCTCCCGAGCGCGCTTGAGGCACTCTTCCTCGGACGCCACCTCGTCCGCGAGCCGGAGGCCGATGCCGTTGTTGATCTCGTCCGCCCGGTTGTCCGCGTCGGACCCGGGGCGGCCGCGCTCGTGTGCGTCGCCCATCGCCACGGCGAACTCTTCACCCAGCCTCTTCTTGAGCAGGCACTGCCAGTACACATGGCGTACGGCGTTCTGCTCCTCCGCGTCCGTCATGTGCTCGACGACCTCGTAGACCCGGCGGTGGATCCCGATCCACTGGAAGAGAGCCCAGGGGCGCGCACGAATGACCTCGTACTCCTCGTCGGAGATGTTCTTCCCGATCAGGTCCTTGTACTTCCCCAACGCCGCGAAGCCTTCTTTCTGGACGTCCTTCATGATCTTGGTGACGATTCCCGAGACCTCCGCCACGTTGCGGGACAGCTCCGCCGCGGTGTCCGAAGCCGACCACGCCAGCGCCGCTCCGGTGGCGGCCACGAGCATGGCCGTGACGACGACCTGCGCCGACAGGGGCGCCAGCAGCACCACCACCGCGAGGCCCAGGAACGCCGCGATCTGCGCCCCGCTGGTGTCCCGGGTTTCGAGCCCCTTCCATCTGCTGAGTTCCTGCCAGGTCCCCACCATGGTGTCGAAGACGTCCGCGTTCGGGACGGTGTTGCACTCACAGTGGAACTGCGCACCCTTCGGCACGTTCATGCGCATGGTCCAGTCGCCCGGCCGGGGGTCCTTGACGATCACGGCCCGGACCGAGGACCCGGACATCAGGACGAACTGCTTGTCGTTCTGGACGTCGTGGTCGTAGGTGGTCCCGCCGGGGTCCTCGAGCTCATGACGACCCCGTCGGGAAAGCCCAGCGACCCGTCGCCCCGGGTGAGCACCGAGTAGAGGAAGGGCGTGCCCTCCGCGACGGTCATCGTGGTCGTCAGGTTCACCTTGTCCACGTTGTTCGGGAACGGCGCGGGGTCGATTAGGCAGTAGGTGCAGTTGTTGGACCCGCGCCACTGCGTCACGAAATCGGGCACGGTGCTCAGCTCGTCCTTGACGTCGAAATAGCCGTAGAGGCCGCCGACTCCCCGGTCGTCGATGCTTGACGGCTCGTCGAAGTACTGACCCGCGACGAGCGCCGGGGTCTTCTTCGCGGCGGCTTGCCAGTCGTCGCTGAGCGAGAGGCCCCACAGGCGCGACGCGTACCGCGTGTACCCGGACGGGGCCCCGTCCACCCTCGTCATGTGACCCCAGTACCAGGCCGGGACATCGTCCGCTCCCACGACGTCGAACTGCCCCCACAGCCCCAGCGCCCCCTTGTCGTCGATGCGGGTGGGGCCGTTGAAGTACTGCCTCTTGATCACCGCCGGAGAGGTCCGGGCGACGCTCTTCCAGTCCTGGCCGTCGGGGATGTTCCACAGCCGGGCCGCGAACTGCTGCACACCGGGCCGGGTGTTCCCGTCGTCCTTGAACTGCAGATCGTCGGTCACTCCGCCCAGGAATCCGACGGCGTCCCACAGGCACTGGCTGGCCGCCGGACGCGGCGGGTTGGTGGCGGGCGAGGGTGCGGCGTTCCCGGAGGCGCGGTAGAGGGCCTTGATGATGCTCTTACCCTCGGCCCAGACGTCATTGGTGAGTTCCCAGACGATGACGCCCTGTGCCCCCACGTCCTGGAGGAACTGCAGTTTGCGGACGGCGGTGTCCGGGGTCTCGAAATAGATGTTGTGGGCGTACGGGTACTCCCCCGGAGGCAGGGGTTCGTTGAGAGCGGGGCGGGGTGTGCGTCCGCTGACCTTGATGTTGGCGTCCGCGGCCTTGTAGGCGTCCGGGAACGCGGTCAGGATCTCCCGGTACGTCATGACCTTGTACCCCGAAGGCACCTGCCCGGTCACGGGGTCCGGGTCCTTGGCCGCGGCGAAGTCGTAGCCGTACAGCGGCACCCCGGCCACGATCTTGCTGCGGGGCACCGCCTGCCCCGGCCCCTGCCAGTTGACGAAGAGCGGGTTCGTCCAGTACCAGAGGGAGTCCTCCACCGACGTGATCGGGTTGTTCGCCATGTTCTCCGCGTCCGTGGCCGGCGCACCGCCGCCCGTGCGCGGCCCCGGCCAGGCGCCCTGCTGTTCGGGGAGATACGACTCCAGGTAGACGTCCGCCGCGCGCACGTCGGACGTGTCCTTGCCGCGGATCTTGAACAGGGCGGTGTGCGGCCCCACCGGAGACCGGTCCCACGAGCCCGTGAAGTCATAGGTCATGACGCCGAGCCAGTCGACGTGGTCCGCGATCGCCGGGTCGTAGTTGTTGCCGTACCACGAGGTGCCGAACGTGGTCGCCGACACGATCTTGCCGGGCATGGCCTGCTTCAGTTTTTGGGCGAACAGCGTCAGACCCCGTCCCGCGGGATGCGGCCCGTCACTCTTCAGCCGGCCGCCCTGATCCGCCTCACCGGGCCTGCCCCACCAGCACTCCATGTCGAGGTCGACACCGTCCAGGCCGTGGTCGGTGACGAAGTCCACCACGTTGCGCACGGCCCGGTCGAACTCCGGGGCGGCCGGATCGTTCCCCGCGACCGTCATCAGCCTAAGGAACGCGTAGTCGTCCGCGCCGCCCAGCGCGACCATCATTTTCGTACCGGACAAGTTCGCGGCGACGACGATGTCCGGGAGGACCGCCCTGACGTCCGCCACGGACGCGGGGTCGAACTCCCCGAGGGCGCTTTCGCTGAACTCCAGGAACGCGATGATCCCGTGCGTGATGTACTGATACATCTCGCCGTCGCCGTAGTCGAACCCCTCGTTCCTTCGCCAGGTGGGGATGTAGGCGATGATCTTCGACTGCTCGACCGGCGAGTGCGGGGTCTGGTCGTACAACTCGTCGAAGAACCGCCACCCGTTCGTGTTCGCGTCGCCCACCCCCGGCTCCTCGGCCCAGAAGACGGCGCGGAAGATGTTGCCCTTGTACTTGGTGACGGCTCCCGTCTGGTATCCATCGGGCTTCGCGACCCACTCGGGAACATCAAGGTAATCCGAGGAAACGCCCATGGAGGACTCACTCCTTGCCGAGGACCTGGGTGACCGGGATCACTGGAGACTATGGAGCGAATGCGGCCGCGGGCCAAGTGCCCGGGGCGGTGTTGCGCCACCCCGCGCTGCGGTGGGATCGGCGGGCGCCCGCCCGTCGACGCGGAGGCGTACACGCAGCGCGACACCGTCGAGCGGTGCGTCGGCCGCCGCACACCGCGGCACCTTGCGGGGTACACCCGGCGAACTCGCCGTCGCCCGCCGGACCGCGCTTCGTCTTCCCGCCCCCCTCGTCCGGGCACGGCGCCGACCAGGGAGGCAGGGCCTGGCGTGTGTCTCGTCGACGGGTCGGTCAGACCTTTGAACCGGGCCCGGCCGATCCCTTGGTCACCGATGCGATGTCGGGCCGGATCGACCCGTTCCCGCCGGAGGACCCGGCGGGCACCGGCGACGGCATCGACCGGACGGGTGTCCGTCGACTCCACCGTCGTGCGGCCCACCGGCATGCCGCCGGCGCGCGAGAGGGAGCGTTTCGATCCGGCGAGCCCGCATTCGAGACGGTGATGTCCCGCATGCGCTGCCCGCAGCGGGCCGGGCAGGCCGCGCACCTGGCCGCCGGCCGTGCCGGTGGGGCCGCGCCCGCTCGTCCCGCGCACCCAGGGGCTCCCGTTCGGATCGGCCCGGGGCCGCGACGCCCGGCACGGCGCCCCGCCGCGTTCTCGGACCACCGGGCACGCCCGTACGCGGATGATCCTCCGCCGGGCGCCGCACCGCACCGGACGCCGCGGCCGGATGCGGCCTGATCCGGACGAAACCCCTAGCGGCGGAAGCCCAGGAGGCCGTGCAGGGTGGAGCCGCGGGACGTCGTCGACGCCGTCTTCGCCGTCAGCGGCTTCGGGTCGGGTGACTTCGCGCAGACCGCGTCGACCGGGCCGTGGCCGCGCGGCACCCTGCCGTCGGTCAGATACGCGGCCAGGTACCCGTCCAGGCAGGCGTTGCCGCTCAGCGTGACGCCGTGGTTGCCGCCGCCCTCCTCGACCACCAGGCTGGAGCCGGCCAGCAGCCGGTGGACGGTGGCCCCGCCGGGGTACGGGGTGGCCGCGTCCTCGGTCGCCTGGAACAGCAGCGCGGGCGGCAGCTTGCCGTTCGCGACGTCCACCGGCTTGCGCGCGGCCGCCGGCCAGAACGCGCAGGGCGCGTTGTACCAGGCGTTGTTCCAGGCCATGAAGGGCGCCTTCGCGTACACCCTCCAGGTGTCGGCGCGCCACCGGTCGAAGTCGCGCGGCCAGGGGGCGTCACGGCACTGCACGGACGTGTAGACGCTGTAGCCGTTGTCGCCCGAGGCGTCCACGGCGCCGAAGTTCTCGTACGCCTCCACCAGCGGGCCGGTGTCCCCGTGGCGCGCGTAGGCCGCGAACGCCTCGGCCAGGTAGGGCCAGTAGCCGTTGTAGTAGCCGCCGGGGACGAAGGTGTCCTCCAGCTCGGCGGCCCCCACCCTGCCCGCGGCCGGCCTCCTCGCCAGGGCCGCCCGCATCGCGTACCACCGGGCCTCGATCTTCGCGGGGTCCCGGCCCAGCCCGTACGTGGCGTCGTGCTGGGCGATCCAGGCCATCAGCGCCCGGTGCCGCTCGTCGAAGGCGTAGTCCTGTCCGAGGTTGTCCTCGTACCAGACGCCGGTCGGGTCGACGACCGAGTCCAGCACCAGGCGGCGGACCCGCTCGGGGTACAGCTTCGCGTAGACGGCGCCGAGATAGGTGCCGTAGGAGTAGCCGAAGTAGCTGAGCCGCTGCGCGCCGAGGGCCCGCCGGACGGCGTCCAGGTCCCGGGCGGCGCTCACGGTGTCGATGTACGGCAGCAGAGCGGCGTACCGGCGGCCGCAGGCGGCGGCGAAGGACCGCACGCGCTCCAGGTTCGCCCGCTCCAGGCGGGCCGTGGCCGGCACGCTGTCCGGGCGTACCGGCGCGAAGTGGCCTTTCGCGCAGGTCAGTGCGGGCTCGCTGCGGCCCACCCCGCGGGGGTCGAAGCCGATGACGTCGTACCGGGCCGCCACGCTCCTCGGCAGCGCCGAGGCGACGAAGGCGGCGAGCGTCAGACCGCTGCCACCGGGACCGCCGGGGTTGACCAGCAGGGGGCCCAGGGGGTTCGCCGCGGTGTGCGGGACGCGGGACAGGGCGAGGGTGATCTGCCGCCCCGAGGGGTGCGCGTGGTCCAGCGGCACCTTCAGGGACGCGCACTGGAGGGTGGGATAGTCGCTCGTGCCGCACTTCTTCCAGGCGGGCTCCGGCGCCGGGGCGGGGGCGGCCGCCCGGGCGGGCAGGGCGGTGACCGAGCCCGCCAGCACGGCGGCGACGGCGCACAGCACGGCTGCGCGTGTTCTCATACGGGTCCTCCCGGGACGGAGGGTGGCGGCGGACCGCGAGGCTCACGGTTCTCGCCGCATCGGTCCCGGGATCGGGGCCCGGAAAAACGCGTTCCGGCGATACCTGACCCGATCGGGGTGCGGGATGCCCCCTAATACTCCAGCGCGGTTTCGTGATCTGTCCAGCGGGGTTCGCCGGTGGACCGTCGTCGGTAGTGGCTGCGTCGGGCTGCTGCCCGGTGGCGTCTCGTCAGGCGGACCAGTGCGCGCCTGGCGAACGCACGCCGTGGGTTGATCCGGACCGCCCCGGGCTCGAGGCGAGAACGAAGGAGAGAACGTCAGCCCAACTCAGTTCCGAGCTATGGAGGATGAGCCCGGACCTGCCACACTGGAAGAGCAGATGGCCGGGAGGAGCGCTTCCGATCCGGCTGACGCCCTCAAGTCGCCGAGTCTGCCGCACCGTCATCGTGAGGAGTAGAGCGTTGACCATGCGGACACGTCCTGCCGGACTCTTGCTCGCTGTTCTCCTGTCCGTGTCCGCATGCGCCGGCGATGCCGACCCTGAAGAGGGAGACAGCACCTACAAGCCGGAGAACGACGTCACCGTCACCCAGCTCCGCGTGGAGACGACGGCGAAAGGCCGGGTGGCGAAGGCGAGCTACCGCATCCGCAACGACGGACCGGACCCGCTCACGTATACGGTCGTCCTCTCCTTCCTCGACACCGACGGCAACGCGGTGACGACGCGAGAGTTGGAGAAGCGCGTCGGAAACGATGCTGTCTACGAGGGGACCCTCAAGGTTCCGTGGAGCGACCGGTCGGCATCGTCCGGAGCCCGCGTAACCGACGTCTCCATCAGGTGAGCCTTGCGGCTTCTGGATGTGATCCCGCCGAGACCTCTTCGCCATGGCCGCCGGCCGGCACGAGCCGCAGCGCGTGTACGGCAGCCTGCCGCCCGAAGGGCGGCGGGCGGCGTGGTGGGCGTGTGCCGGTTCTCCGCGCGGCTCAGGGGCGCCTGGAGGCTTCGGCGTCACGGTGACGCTCTCGAACGGCGCCATGTACGGCCACGTGAAGGTCACGGCCGGTCGCATGCGTCCGCGCGCCGAACAGCGCGGCGTCGGCGGCCCGGCCGTGCTCGCTCTCCTCCGTGAGGTTCTCCCGGCGCATGACGCCTCCTCGACAGGGCTGGGCCCGGAAGGGAACAGACGTTCCCATGATCGTGCGGTCCCCGATTTGGGCGGCCGGGCGCCGGGGTGGTTGGCTTGCCCCGTTCCCGGCAAACCAGGTCCTGGAGGAAGCAATGGCGCAGGTCGAGGCCACTACACAGCGGGTCGTCGCGGCGGACGCGGAGAAGGTGTTCGACGCCCTCGCCGACTACCGCGGCACACGGCGCAAGCTGCTGCCCGAGCACTTCAGCGAGTACGAGGTGCGCGAGGGCGGCGACGGCGAGGGCACTCTCGTCCACTGGAAGCTCCAGGCCACCAGCAAGCGCGTGCGCGACTGCCTGCTGGAGGTCAGCGAGCCCACCGACGGCGAACTGGTCGAGAAGGACCGCAACTCCTCCATGGTCACCGTCTGGCGCGTCACCCCGGCCGGCGAGGGGAGGTCCCGGGTCCAGGTCACCACCACCTGGCAGGGCGCCGGCGGCATCGGCGGCTTCTTCGAGAGGACCTTCGCCCCCAAGGGCCTCGGCCGGATCTACGACGCCCTGCTCGCCAACCTCGCCGCCGAGGTCGAGAAGTAACCCAAGAGCCCTCCGGCGAAGGGGCGTTGCTCCTGGCGCACCCCTTCGCCGGTTCGGTCCCTTCACCGGTTCGGGTGGATCTCCGCCCTCTCCCGGGCGCCGCCGTAACCCGGCGCGGGCGTCCGCAGTTGTCGCCTCGCGCGGGACGTGCGACAGGCGTGACGAGGGGAGCGGTACGTGGGCGGGACGGCACCGGTGCGGCAGGAGCCGGTCGTGGAGGCGGCCGCCGGCGAGGCGGGCGCCGCCGCGCCTTCGCCGCCTCCCGCACCGGGCGCCGGAATCGGGCCGCGCCGCGTGCGGCTGGTGTTCCTCGGGCTGCTGCTGGCGCTGCTGCTGGCGGCCCTCGACCAGATGATCGTCGCCACCGCGCTGCCGAAGATCGTCGGTGAACTGCACGGCCTGGACAAGATGTCCTGGGCGATCACCGCCTACCTGCTCACCTCCACCGTCGGCCTGCCCCTGTACGGCAAGCTCGGCGACCTGGTCGGCCGCAAGGGCGTCTTCCAGTTCGCCATCGCCGTCTTCGTCCTGGGCTCCGCGCTCGCCGGCCGGGCCGCCACCATGGACCAGCTCATCGCCTTCCGCGCGCTGCAGGGCGCCGGCGCCGGCGGCCTCATGATCGGCGTGCAGGCGATCATCGCCGACATCGTGCCGCCGCGGGAGCGCGGCCGGTACATGGGCCTGATCGGCGCCGCCTTCGGCCTCGCCTCCGTCGCCGGCCCGCTGCTCGGCGGCTACTTCACCGACCACCTCTCCTGGCGCTGGTGCTTCTACCTCAACGTGCCCTTCGGGCTGGTCACCCTCGCCGTGGTCACCGCCGTCCTGAAACTCCCCCGGCCGCGGGGCCGCGCCCGCTTCGACGTGCCCGGCGCGCTGCTCCTCGCCGCCGCCTCCACCTGCCTGGTCCTGCTCACCAGCTGGGGCGGCACCGAGTACGCCTGGGACTCCCGGCGGATCCTCGGCCTCGGCGCCGGCGCCCTCGCCGCCGCCGTCCTCTTCCTCGTCGCCGAGCGCTTCGCCGCCGAACCCCTCATCCCGCTGCGGCTGTTCCGCGACTCCGTCTTCAACGTCAGCGGCCTGGTCGGGCTGGTGATCGGCGTCGCCCTGTTCGGCGCCGCCGGCTACCTGCCGACCTTCCTGCAGATGGTCGACGGGGCCAGTGCCACCGAGTCCGGGCTGCTGATGCTGCCCATGACGACCGGCATCGTCGGCGCCTCCGTCCTCGGCGGCCAGCTCATCAGCCGCACCGGCCGCTACCGGATCCTGCCCGTGCTCGGCAGCGCCGTCTCCGCCGTCGGCATGTGGCTGCTGTCCCGGCTGGAGACCGGCACGCCCCGGCTGCACTACAGCATCTGGATGGCCGTCCTCGGCGCCGGCATCGGCCTGGTGATGCCCGTCCTCGTCCTCGCCGTGCAGAACTCCGTGCGCCCCGCCGACCTCGGCACCGCCACCAGCGCCAACAACTACTTCCGGCAGATCGGCGGCAGCGTCGGCGCCGCCGTCTTCGGCACCCTCTTCGCCGACCGGCTCGGCCACGCCCTGCGCCGGGAACCGGCCCTGCGCGCGGGCGCCGGCCTGCCCGACCCCGAATCACTCACCCCGCAGCTCGTCCACGCGCTGCCCCCGGCCCTGCGCGACGCCTACATCCGCGCCTACGCCGACGCGATGCCCCGGATCTTCCTGTTCCTCGTCCCGGTGCTCGTCCTCGGCCTGCTCATCGCCTGCTTCCTCAAGGAGAAACCCCTGGTGTCCCACCACGCCCCCGCCGCCGGCCCGGAGACCGCGCCGGCGCACCCCACCGTTCCGCACGCCCGCACCCAGCCCCCGGCCGGCGGCCCGCCCCTTCCCCGCCGCACGGCCCACGGCGCCGGGGTCCCCGTCTGCGGCACGGTGCAGCACCCCGACGGCACCGTGGTGCCCCGCGCCGCCCTCACCCTCATCGACGTCGCCGGCCGGCAGATCGGGCGGGGCGCCAGCGGCGACGACGGGCGGTACGCGCTCGGCACGCCCGGCTCCGGGTCGTACGTGCTCATCGCCGCGGCCGGCGGACACCAGCCGCAGGCCGTCTCCGTCACCGTCGGCGAACGCCCCGTCGAACTCGACGTCGTCCTCGGCGGCGCCGGGCGCCTCGCCGGCAGCGTGCTCACCGCCGACGGCACCCCCGTACGGGACGCCACCGTCACCCTCACCAATGTGCACGGCGAGGTCGTCGCCTCCACCCGCAGCGGACGCGAGGGCGGCTACGTCATCACCGAGCTGGTCGCCGGCGAGTACACCCTGGCCGCCAGCGCCCCCGTCTACCGGCCCGCCGCGCTCCCGGTCACCGTGCAGGCCGCCCGGGAGACCCGGCAGGACATCGAGCTCGCGGGCGGCGCCGTCCTCAAGGGCACCGTGCGGGCCGGCGGCGGACGTCCCGTGGAGGACGCGCGGGTGACCCTGCTGGACGCCGCCGGCAACGTCGTCGACACGCTCACCACCGGAGCGGACGGCTCGTTCCGGTTCGTGGACCTCTCCTCCGGCGAGTACACCGTCATCGCCGCGGGTTACCCGCCGGTCGCCACGGTGCTGCAGGTCGCGGGCGGCGGCCGCACCGAGCGTGACCTGCAGCTCGGCCACGAGGACTGAGGGGGCGCACATGAGCGCGCCGGTGCGATCCGGTGGGACCAATTCCAAGATTGCCGCACATCGCGACCGGAGGCCGCCTTACCGTAGGGGCGGGCGGCACAGATCGTTTGCGTACAGCCGTGGGGAGAGAGGGCCTGGGCCATGGACCGTGGCAGCGAGCGGGACACCGTCCCCGAACAGGACGCCGGCGGCACCGCGGCGGGCCGGATCCCGCTGGCCGTGGTCGTCGTCGACCGCGCCGGTCTGGTGACCCACTGGAGCAGCGGCGCGCGGCGCCTGTTCGGCGTGAGCCGCGAGGAGGCCGTCGGGCACCCCGCGGCGGACCTGCTGCCCGTCTCCGGCGCCCTGCCGGACGACCCGGAGACCGCCGCGATGCCGGACGCCTACGATGCGTACCACGGGCCCGGCCCCGACCTGGAGTCCTCGCTCGGCGGGCACAGCTCCTACGCTTCGGCCGGCCGCGCCCGCCTCTCCGCCCACCCGCCCGAGGGCGGCCGGCTCGACGTGCTGTGGTGGGCCTACCCGCTGGTCGGGCCGGGCGCCTCCCGGCTGCTCGTCCTGGCCGCCGACGCCACCCGGCTGCGCGAGGAACGCGGCTACGACGACGAGACCGCCGAGCGCATCTCGCCCGGCTTCGCCCGCCACACCGAACTGCCCGGCTCCGAGGACCTGGAACGGCGGCTGCCCGAGATCCTGCCCAACATGGGCCCGGGGCTCAGCGCCCGCATCGTCTCCCAGGTCCTCGAACTCGGCTATCCCGTCCTGGAGTTCAGCCAGTGCGAGCGGGTGCCCGTCACCCCGTACTGGGGCGTGCCCCGGCGTCCCGGCCGCACCCGTTCCCACGCCGTCGTCCCGCGGCAGCGGCCGGCGGTCGCCGTGGTCCCGGCCGGCGCCGAGGACGACCTCGAGTACGCCGCCGTCCGCGAGCGGCTGGAGTTCCTGAACGAGGTCAGCTCCGGCATCGGCTCCTCCCTCGACCTCGGCGAGACCATCCGCGAGGTCACCAGCGCCGCCGTACCCCGGTTCGCGGACTTCGCCGGCACCCACCTGCGCGCCGCGGTGCTGGCCGGCGAGGGATTCCCGGACGGGCCGCCGGACGCCAGCACCGTGATGTTCCGGGTCTGGGTCGAGCACAACGACGAACCGGGCCGCTGGGACGACACCGTTCCGGTCGGCGAGGCCTTCGCCTTCCCCGAGCACACCCCGTTCTACCGGTGCATGGTGACGGGCGAACCGGTGCTGATCCCGCGGGTCACCGAGGAGCTGTCCGAGCAGATCTCCGGCGAGTTCGAGAAACGTGACCTCAGGCCGCTGATCACCGGCCGCTCCCTGCTGATCGTGCCGCTCAAGGCGCGCAACGTCGTCCTCGGCTTCATGGTGCTGATGCGCCGCCCCGACCGCCCCCAGTTCGACGACATGGACCGCACCACCGGCGCCGAACTCGCCGCCCGCGCGGGCCTGGTGCTCGACAACGCCCGTATGTACACCTACCAGGAGAACGTCGCCGACACCCTGCAGGACAGCATGCTGCCGCAGGTCAGCCCGCGGATGGCCGGCTGCGACTTCGCCACCCGCTATCTGCCCGGCACGCGGCTCGGCCGCATCGGCGGCGACTGGTTCGACACGATCAAACTCTCCGGCTCCCGCACCGCCCTCGTCGTCGGCGACGTCATGGGCCACGGACTCAACTCGGCCGCCATGATGGGCCAGCTGCGGATCGCCGTGCAGACCATGGCCGCCATGGAGACCCCGCCCGCCCAGCTCCTGCGCAACCTGGACGACCTGGCCCGCAGGCTCGGCGACACCTACCTCGCCACCTGCCTGTACGCCGTCTACGACCCGATCCGCGGCGAGCTGACCCTCGCCAACGCCGGACACATCCCGCCGGTGCTGGTCCGCGCCGAGGACGGCTGCAGCGAGCTCCTCGACCTGCCCACCGGCGCCCCGATCGGCGTCGGCGGCGTCCCCTTCGAGGTCCGGCGGGTCCCGGTCGCGCCCGGCGACCGGCTGGTGCTGTGCACCGACGGCCTGGTCGAGGTGCGCGGCTCCGACATCGGCGAGGGCCTGGCCGCGCTCTGCGAGTCCGCAGCCCATCCCGCGGCCTCCATGGACGACGCCTGCGACACCATCATCCGCGCGCTCAACACCCGCGGCGGACGCAAGGACGACGTCGCCCTGCTCATGGCCCGCCTCAACGGCATCCCCGAGCACCACGTCGCCGCGTGGCGGCTCGACGCCGACCCGCGCGAGGTGGCCCGCGCCCGCCGGCTGGTCCGCGAGCGGCTGCTGGACTGGGATCTGCCGCAGGCCGTGGAGACGGCCGAGCTGCTGGTCAGCGAGGTCGTCACCAACGCGGTCCGGCATGCCGAGGGCGACCGGATCGAGCTGCGGGTGGTCCGCACCGACGCCCTGCTGTTCGAGGTCACCGACGACGAACCCGCCCTGCCCGCCATACTCGCCGCCGGCCCCTGGGACGAGTCGGGCCGCGGACTGCGCGTGGTCAGCCGGCTGGCCCGGGAATGGGGCGCCAGCGCCACCGGGCACCGCAAGACCGTCTGGTTCGAGCAGGCACTCACCGCCCACCGCTGAACCGGGGCAGGCCGGACACCGCGCGCCGTCCCATGTGGCCGGAACCCGTACATCTCGTGAAGGTGGACTCCCGGCTCTTGCCCCGGTCTCAGCCCCCGCGATATCCCGATCACGGAATACCGACCCGTGGGGAGAATCGCATGAACGTCTCGGACAACTACCGCACCGCCTGGGAGAGTTACTGGCGGGAAACCTCTGATGCCCGGGGCGAGGCGATATGGGACGCCGACCCCTCCCTGACCGCCGCACCGCACAGCGAACTGCTTCTGCTGCACGCCGACCCGAAGCGTCCGATCGTCGACCTCGGCTGCGGCAACGGCACCCAGACCCGCTATCTGGCCACCCGCTTCGCGCGCGCCGTCGGCGTCGACCTCTCGCACGCCGCCGTCGAGCACGCCCGCCGCGCCGCGCACGACGACGACGTGGAGTTCCAGCAGCTCGACCTCACCGACGCCGACGCCGTGCGCGCCCTGCACCAGCGGCTCGGCGACAGCAACGTCTACATGCGGGCCGTCATCCATCAGAGCGAACCGGCCGCCCGCCCCGCGGTGGCCGCCGCCGTCGCCGAGATCATCGGCATCGAAGGCCGCGCGTTCGTCGTCGAACTGACCTCCGGCTCCCGGGACGTCCTGCGGCGCGCGGCGGCCGAGCCGGCGGGCCCGCCGCCCAAGCTGCGGCGCGTCTTCCACCACGGCCTCAAGCCCGCCGACGCCGCCGACGACGAGATCCCGCGCCTGCTCGCCGAAGCCGGTCTCACCGTCCTCGACGAGGGCGAGACGACCCTGCCGCAGACCGAGTACCTCACCGACGGCACCCGCATCGACCTGCCCGCCCGCTGGTTCGTGCTCGCGGGGGCGTGAGGGGGGGACCGGGCGCGGCGGCCCGGCGGGCGGCGGGGGGCCGCCCGCCGGGCCGGTCCGCCGCGCCGGGGTCGTGGCCTGTCCGCCCCGCGGCGCGTAACGTGACGCAGCATGAAGATCCTCATCAGTGCCGACATGGAGGGGGCCACGGGCGTCACGTGGCCCGCCGACGTGCTGCCGGGGACGCCGCAGTGGGAGCGGTGCCGGTCGATGTTCACCTCGGACGTGAACGCCGCCGCGCGGGGGTTCTTCGACGGCGGCGCCGACCGGGTCCTCGTCAACGAGGCCCACTGGACCATGCGGAACCTGCTCCTGGAGCGGCTCGACGAGCGGGTCGAGATGCTCACCGGCCGGCACAAGGCGCTGTCCATGGTGGAGGGGGTCCAGCACGGCGACGTCGACGGCGTCGCGTTCGTCGGCTACCACGCGGGCGCCGGCATGGAGGGGGTCCTCGCCCACACCTACCTCGCCAACCAGATCACCGGGGTGTGGCTCGACGGCGTCCGCGCCAGTGAGGGTCTGCTCAACGCGCACGTCGTCGCCGAGTACGGCGTCCCCGTCGTCCTCGTCACCGGCGACGACGTGGCCTGCGAGGACGCGCTCGGCTACGCGCCCGAGGCGCTGAAGGTCGCCGTCAAGGACCATGTGTCGCGGTACGCGGCGGTGTGCCGCACCCCGGCCCGGACCGCGGCCGACATCCGGGCGGCTGCCGAGAAGGCGGCAGCGCTGGCGGTCCGTCACCGGCCGGTCGCCGCCGGGCCGTTCACGGTCGCCGTCGAGTTCGACGCCGAGCACCTGGCGGCGGCCGCCACCGTCGTCCCCGGCGTCACCCGCACCGGCGAGCGGAAAGCGGCCTACACCAGCGCCACCATGTACGAGGGGATCAGGACGTTCAAGGCGGTCACCACGATCGTCTCTGCCGCCGTGGAGGAGCAGTATGGCTGACCCGCAGGCCCTGGACGAGGTCGTGGAGTTCACCTCCGCGCTGATCGGCATCGACACCACCAACCGCGGCGGTGGCGACTGCCGGGAGCGGCCCGCCGCCGAGTACGCCGCCGAACGGCTGGCCGGGGCGGGCCTTGACCCCCTGCTGCTGGAGCGCACCCCGGGCCGCACCAACGTCGTCGCGCGGATCGCGGGCAGCGACCCGTCCGCCGACGCGCTGCTCGTCCACGGCCACCTCGACGTGGTGCCCGCCGAGGCCGCCGACTGGAGCGTCCACCCGTTCTCCGGCGAGGTCCGGGACGGGGTGGTGTGGGGGCGGGGCGCCGTCGACATGAAGAACATGGACGCGATGATCCTGGCGGTGGTGCGGTCCTGGGCCCGGCAGGGCCTGCGGCCCCGCCGCGACCTGGTCCTCGCGTTCACCGCGGACGAGGAGGCCAGCGCCGAGGACGGCTCCGGCTTCCTCGCCGACCGGCACCCCGAGCTGTTCGAGGGCTGCACGGAAGGCATCGGCGAGTGCGGCGCCTTCACCTTCCACGACGGAGCGGGCCGGGAGATCTACCCGATCGCCGCGGGGGAGCGCGGCACCGCCTGGCTGAAGCTCACCGCGCGCGGCCGGGCCGGGCACGGCTCCAAGGTGAACGCGGAGAACGCGGTGACCCGGCTCGCCGCCGCCGTCACCCGCATCGGCGAGCACGAGTGGCCGTCGCGGCTCACCCCGACCGTACGGGCCGCCCTGGCCGAGCTCGCCGCCCTGTACGGCATCGACGCCGACTTCACCGATGTGGACCGGCTGCTGGACAAGGTCGGCCCGGCCGCCCGGCTGGTCGAGGCCACCGTCCGCAACAGCGCCAACCCCACCATGCTGGACGCCGGCTACAAGGTCAACGTCATCCCCGGCGAGGCGGTCGCCCACGTCGACGGGCGCTGTCTGCCCGGCTGCGAGGAGGAGTTCGCCGCCACGCTCGACGAGCTGACCGGTCCGGACGTGCGGTGGGAGTTCGCACACCGCGAGACGGCCCTGCAGGCACCGGTGGACGTGCCGGTGTTCGAGAGGATGCGGGCCGCCGTGCTGGAGTTCGCGCCCGGCGGGCACGTGGTGCCGTACTGCATGTCGGGCGGCACGGACGCCAAGCAGTTCTCCCGGCTCGGGATCACCGGCTACGGCTTCACCCCGCTGAAGCTGCCCGCGGACCTCGACCACCAGGCGCTGTTCCACGGCGTGGACGAGCGCGTGCCCGTGGAGGCGCTGCACTTCGGCGTCCGCGTCCTCGACCGCTTCCTGCGGACGGCCTAGACGATGGGGGACGAGGTGCGCACGGCGCCGTACGGATCGTGGCCGTCGCCGATCGACGCGGCCCTCGCCGCCGCTCACGACGGCCGGCCGGAGTGGGCGGATTTCGTCGGCGACGAGATCTGGTGGACCGAGCCCCGGCCCGCCGAGGGCGGCCGGCGGGCCCTGGTCCGCCGCCGGAACGACGAGCCGGGGCGCGAAGCCCGCTCCCGGCAGGGCGGCGCCGGCGGCGAGGAGACGGTGCTGCCCGCGCCGTGGAACGTGCGCAGCCGCGTCATGGAGTACGGCGGCCGGCCCTGGACCGGGGTGCTGCACGACGGGCGGCCGCTGATCGTCTTCGTGCACTTCCCCGACCAGCGGCTGTACCGGTTCGAGCCCGGCGGCCGGCCCCGCCCGCTCACCCCCGTGTCCCCGGTGGGCGGCGGGCTGCGCTGGGCCGAGCCGCGGGTGGACCTCGCCCGCGGCGAAGTGTGGTGCGTGCTGGAGGAGTTCACCGGCGACGGCCCCGACGACGTGCGGCGGGTCCTGGCCGCCGTGCCGCTGGACGGCTCGGCCGCCGACGACCGCGGCGCCGTCCGTGAGCTCGCCCCCGCCCGGCACCGGTTCGTCACCGGCGCCCGGCTGTCGCCCGACGGCCGGAGGGCCGCCTGGCTGGGCTGGGACCACCCGCGGATGCCGTGGGACGGGACGGAGCTGCTGGTCGCCGAGGTGACGGACGACGGCCGGCTGGAGGGCGCGCACCCGGTGGCCGGCGGACCGGAGGAATCCGTCGCCCAGGTCGAGTGGGCCGCGAACGGCAGCCTGCTGTACGCGAGCGACCGCAGCGGCTGGTGGAACCTGTACCGCGACGGCGTCCCGCTGTGCCCGCGCGAGGAGGAGTTCGGCGGGCCGCTGTGGCAGCTCGGGCTGCGCTGGTTCGCGCCGCTGGACGACGGGCTGCTGGCCGTCGTCCACGGCCGGGGCCCGGCCGCGCTCGGGATACTCGACCCGGAGACCGGCGAGACCGTCGACGCCGCCGGGCCGTGGACGGAGTTCACCGCCGGCCTCGCCACCCTCGGCGACCGCGTGCTCGCGGTCGGCGCCGGCCCGCGGACCTCCTGGGAAGTGGTCGAACTGGACACCGCCACCGGACGCGCCCGCGCCGTCGGCGCCCGCCACCGGGACCCCGTCGACCCGGCGTACTACCCGCGGCCGGAGCTCCGCGTCTTCCCCGGCCCGGACGGCCGCGAGGTCCACGCCCACGTCCACCCGCCGCACCACCCGGCACGCAGGGGGCCCGACGGCGAGCTGCCGCCCTACGTCGTCTGGGCGCACGGCGGGCCCACCAGCCGGGCGCCACTCGTACTGGACCTCGCGATCGCCTACTTCACCTCGCGGGGCATCGGGGTCGCGGAGGTCGACTACGGCGGCTCCACCGGTTACGGCCGGGCCTACCGCGAGCGGCTGCGCGAGCAGTGGGGCGTGGTCGACGTCGAGGACTGCGCGGCCGTCGCCCGCGCTCTCGCCGACGAGGGCGCCGCCGACCCCGCCCGGCTCGCCATCCGCGGCGGCAGCGCGGGCGGCTGGACCGCCGCCGTCTCCCTGACCACGACCGACGTCTACGCCTGCGGCACCATCATCTACCCGGTGCTCGACCTCGCCGCCTGGGGCCCGGGGCAGACGCACGACTTCGAGTCCCGCTACCTGGAGTCGCTGATCGGCCCGCCCGGCGAGGCGCCGGCCCGGTACGCCGAACGCTCCCCGACCGCCCACGCCGACCGGCTCACCGTGCCGTTCCTGCTGCTCCAGGGCCTGGACGACGTCATCTGCCCGCCCGCGCAGTGCGAGCGCCTCCTCGCCAGGATCCAGGGCCGGGGCGTCCCGCACGCCTACCTGACGTTCGAGGGGGAGGGGCACGGGTTCCGGCGGGCCGAGACCATGGTCCGCGCCCTGGAGGCCGAACTGTCGCTGTACGCCCAGGTGTTCGGGCTGGAACCGGTGCCGGGCACACCGAAGCTGGAGCTGACCTGATGAAGGAACTCGCACGGCCCCACCGGCTGGCCCCCGGCGCGCGCGTCGCCGTCGTCGCCACCAGCGGACCGGTGCCGGAGGAGCGGCTCCAGGCAGGTCTGGACGTGCTGCGCGGCTGGGACCTCGACCCCGTCACCGGCGCCCATGTCCTCGACCGGCATCCCCAGTTCGGCTATCTGGCGGGCTCGGACGCCGACCGTGCCGCCGACCTGCAGAACGCCTGGTGCGACCCGAACGTGGACGCGGTGCTCGCCGCCCGCGGCGGGTACGGCGCCCAGCGCATCATCGACCTGCTGGACTGGGACGCGATGCGGGCGGCCGGGCCGAAGGTCTTCGTCGGCTTCAGCGACCTCACCGTGCTGCACGAGGCCTTCGCCACCCGCCTGGGGCTGGCCACCCTGTACGGGCCGATGGCGGCCGGCGCCGACTTCGTCAAGAACGCCCGGGCCCAGGAGCACCTGCGGGCCACGCTGTTCGCTCCGGAGACGGTCCGCACGATCGCCTCCCGCGGCACGGCCCTCGTGCCCGGCCGCGCCCGCGGCGTCACCCTCGGCGGCTGTCTGTGCCTGCTCGCCGCGGAACTCGGCACCCCGCACGCCCGGCCCTCGGCGCGCGGCGGACTGCTCTGCCTGGAGGACGTGGGCGAGGAGACGTACCGGCTCGACCGGTACCTGACCCAGCTCCTGCGCGCCGGCTGGCTGGAGGGGGTGCGCGGGGTGCTGCTCGGCTCATGGGAGGACTGCGCCGGCTACGCCGAGCTGCGGCCGCTGCTGGCCGACCGGCTCGCCGCGCTCGGCGTCCCGGTCGCGGAGAACGTCGGCTTCGGCCACGGCGAGGGGGCGCTGACGATCCCCTTCGGCGTCACGGCCGAACTCGACGCGGACGCGGGCACGCTGACCCTGGACGAACCGGCACTGCGCTGAAACACCGGCTTCACGACGGCGCGCCCCGGCGCCCCGCGGCCGGCACGGGGCGGTGCCCTGACCCTTCGGCCCTGCGGCACGTAAGGGGCGGTGCCCTGACTACGGCCCTGCGGCCCTGCGGTGCTGTGGCCCGGCGGCCCTGTGGCCCTGCGGTGCTGTGGCCCGGCGGCCCTGTGGCGCTGCGGTGCTGTGGCCCGGCGGCCCTGTGGCGCTGCGGTGCTGTGGCCCGGCGGCCCTGTGGCGCTGCGGTGCTGTGGCCCGGCGGCCCTGTGGC
>NZ_JBEXTB010000001.1:0-15632 GCF_040613915.1 Streptomyces sp. NPDC006193 | reverse complement strand
GCTGCGGTGCTGTGGCCCTGCGGTGCTGTGGCCTTCCGGGCTGTCGCGGCCGTGTGCCTGCGGCGTTCTCGCCCCTTGAGGGCTCGCCGGCCGTCGGGGCGGGGCACCCTGCGGCGCTCGCGGCACTGCGGCCGGTGCGGCCTTGCGGCTCTGCGGCCGGTATGGGTCGGTGCCTGCGGCCTGCGGCCTCGCGGTGGTGCGCGTTTCCGGCCTGTGGTGGCTGGGCTCGTGAACCGGCCTTCCGGCAGTAGAGGCGACGCGGCCCACCAGCCCTCGCTGCCTCGCGCTGGGAGACCTTCCGCACTCGGGGCTCTTCCCGCCCTCAGCCTCCGGCTCCTTCCGGTCCTCGGCCGGCCTCCGGTCGGGTGGGTCTCCCGGATGATGCCGTGCCGGTGCGGGGCGGTGCCCCGCCGGTCGACGGTGGGCCGTGCGGGGGCGTGTCTCTCGCGGCGGCGCCCGGCCGCGCGGCCGGGCGCCCGTGGACCGGGACGCCGTAGGCTGGCGGGATGCCGCACACTCCGTCCCGTCACCTCGCCGAAGGCGCCCGGGTCGCCATCCGGCCCCTCACCCTCGCGGACGGCCCCGAATTCACCGCCCGGGCCCGCGAGAGCAGGGAACTGCACCGGCCGTGGCTGTTCCCGCCGGACAGCGACGAGGCATACGCCGACTACGCCGGCCGGCTGATCGAGGACCCCGCTCGGGCCGGTTTCCTGGTGTGCGAGCTGGACAGCGGGGACATCGCCGGGTTCGTCAACATCAACAACATCGTCCGGGGCGGCTTCCAGTGCGGCGCCCTGGGCTACGGCGCCTTCGCGCACGCGGCCGGGCGCGGACTGATGCGCGAGGGGCTGGAGCTGGTGATCGCGCACGCGTTCGGGCCGCTGGGCCTGCACCGGCTGGAGATCAATGTGCAGCCCGGCAACGCCCGCTCCATCGCGCTCGCCCGGCGCGCCGGCTTCCGCCTGGAGGGCTTCTCCCCGGACATGCTCCATGTCGACGGGGCATGGCGTGATCACGAACGCTGGGCGCTCACCGTCGAGATGCGGACGACCGCCTGAGGCCCGCCGGGGCGGGCCGCCCCGGCGTTACCCGCTGTGTCCGGCGGGTACCCGGACGGTATGGACCGTTCGGATCATGTGGAACACCTGGACAAGCACCTCGTCGAAGAGCTGGCACAGGTGGCGCGCGAGACGGTGCGCGACGAACTGCGCGAGCAGTCCCGCAAACAGCGCCGTACCGCCATGCTCTACGCCGCGTCGGGCGCCGCCGCCCTGTACGCGGGCGGCGCGGTCGCACTCGCCGTGGGCCTGGCCCTGGCCACCGGCCTGCCCGGCTGGGCCGCCGCCCTCATCACCGCGGCGCTCCTGGCCGTGGTGGCCTACGCCCTGCGCGGCCTCGCCCGCCCCGGCCACGGACACCCCCACGGCGCCCCGGAAGCGCCGCACCGCGTGGTCGGCGGCACCTCGCCCGCCGCCCCGCCGAGCGGCCTGGGCCTCCCGTACCCCCCGATGCCGCCGGAGCCCCCGGTCGACCCCGACACACCTCACCACCGGGCCTGACCTCGCACCCCGGCGGAGGACCGCAGCGCGGTGAGCCGGGCGGCCGCGCGCCCCAGGAGCGAAGCGCCGGCCGTGGCCGCCCGTCCGGCGGCGTCCGGTGCTCCGGCCGGGTCACGGGCGCGCCGGCCCGCGTTTGGGTGCCCCGGCCCCGGTTACGTGGAGAGCCTCGGACGAGCCGCACCGCCGGAGGCGCACCGTGATCCGACCCCGCGTCGTCATCGCCGCGCCGGTCCCGCCGACGCCCGTAGCGGCGCCCGGGCCGCGGGCTCGCCGGCTGCCCGACGGGGCTTGTACGGCGTCCCGGAGCACGGCCGCACCGGAACCGGTGCGGGTACCCGGGCGTCCGCAGCGACCGCCCGCTCCCAGGAGGCGCCCCATGACACGCGACACGCATCCCACGGACCGGCCGGGCGAGGAGTCCGCGAAGAACCAGCCCGGCGGAGAACCCGCGAAGAACCAGCCGGGCGGAGAACCCGCGAAGAACCAGCCGGGCGGAGAACCCGCGAAGAACCAGCCGGGCGGAGAACCCGCGGAGAACCAGCCGGGCCGAGAACCCGCGGAGAACCAGCCCGCCGGGCGGGGGGCCACGCATCCGGCCCCGGGGCCCGTCCCGCGCACCGACCCGCCCGACCCCGCCGACCCCGCGAACGCCCCCGACTGACGCACGAAGACCGAGGAGCTTCATGAACACCGCCGAACTCGCCGAACTGGGACAGCAGTTGCGCGTGGACAGCGTGCGGGCGTCCGCCGCCGCGGGCTCCGGGCACCCCACGTCCTCCATGTCCGCCGCCGACCTGGTGGCCGTCCTGCTCGCGAACCACCTGCGCTACGACTTCGAGCGCCCCGACAATCCCGCGAACGACCGTTTCGTGCTCTCCAAGGGCCACGCCTCACCGCTGCTGTACGCGGCGTACAAGGCGGCCGGCGCGATCGACGACGGCGAGCTGCTCACCTTCCGCAAGCTCGGCAGCCGGCTGGAGGGGCACCCGACGCCGCGGCGGCTGCCCTGGGTGGAGACGGCCACCGGCTCCCTCGGCCAGGGCCTGCCGGTCGCGGTGGGCATCGCCCTCGCCGGGAAGCGGCTGGACCGCACCGACTACCGGGTGTGGGTGCTGTGCGGCGACAGCGAGCTGGCGGAGGGCTCGGTGTGGGAGGCCGCCGAACACGCCGGCTACGAGAACCTCGACAACCTGATCGCCGTCGTGGACGTCAACCGGCTCGGGCAGCGCGGCCCCACCCGGCACGGCCACGACCTGGACGCCTACGCCCGCCGTTTCCAGGCCTTCGACTGGCACACCATCGAGGTCGACGGCCATGACGTCGACGCCGTCGACCGGGCCTACGGCGAGGCGCTGTCCACCACCGGACAGCCCACCGTGATCCTCGCCCGCACCCTCAAGGGCAGGGGCGTGGCCGCCGTCGAGGACCGCGAGGGCCTGCACGGCAAGCCGCTGCCCGAGGCCGAGGAGGCCATCGCCGAACTCGGCGGCCCGCGCGACCTGCGGGTCCAGGTCGGCGAACCGCAGGCCGCCGCCGCACTGCGCGCGGTCCCCACCGAGGTCCTGCAGCTGCCGCGCTACGACCGGGGAGACGAGGTCGCCACCCGCGACGCCTTCGGCAGCGCCCTCGCCGCGCTCGGCTCCGCCCGCGGCGACGTCGTCGCTCTCGACGGCGAGGTCGGCGACTCCACCCGCACCGAGGAGTTCGCCAAGGCCCACCCCGACCGCTTCTTCGAGTGCTACATCGCCGAGCAGCAGCTCGTCGCCTCGGCCGTCGGCATGGCCGCGCGCGGCTGGGTGCCGTACGCCTCCACGTTCGCCGCGTTCCTGACCCGCGCCCACGACTTCGTGCGCATGGCGGCCATCAGCGGCTCCGGGATCAACCTGGTCGGCTCGCACGCCGGTGTCGCCATCGGGCAGGACGGGCCCTCGCAGATGGGTCTGGAGGACCTGGCGATGTTCCGCTCCGTGCACGGCTCGACGGTGCTGTACCCGTGCGACGCCAACCAGACCGCCAAACTGGTCGCGGCCATGGCGGGCCTGGAGGGCATCCGCTACCTGCGCACCTCGCGCGGCAAGACCCCGGTGATCTACGGCCCCGACGAGGAGTTCGAGGTCGGCGGCAGCAGGACGCTGCGCTCCAGCGACGACGACCGGCTCACCGTCGTCGCGGCCGGGGTGACCGTCCCGGAGGCGCTGGCCGCCGCCGACCGGCTCGCCGAGGACGGCATCCGGGTGCGGGTCGTCGACCTGTACTCCGTCAAGCCGGTGGACTCCCGGACCCTGCGGCGGGCCGCCGAGGAGACCGGCTGCCTGCTCACCGTCGAGGACCACCGCGCGGAGGGCGGCCTCGGGGACGCGGTCGCGGAGGCGTTCGGCGACGGCTCCCCGGTGCCGCGGCTGGTCCGTCTCGCGGTGCGCGGCATGCCCGGGTCGGCCGCCCCCGACGAGCAGTTGCACGCGGCCGGCATCGACGCCGCCGGCATCACGGCGGCGGCCCGGATGCTGGTCGAGGAGGCGGTCGTGCGATGAGCGGGGACGACGCGCGGACCCTGCGGGCCGGGCGTCGCACGGTGGCGATCCGGCGGCCGGGGAAGGTGCTCCTCCCCGGCGGCGGGGGCGCGAAGGAGTACACCAAGGGCGATCTCGCCGACTACTACCGGTCCGTCGCGCCGTACCTGCTGCCGCACCTGCGGGGCCGTCCGCTGATGCTGGAACGGTATCCGGACGGCCTCGACGGGCCGCGGTTCTTCCAGAAGGCCACCCCCGAGCACTACCCGGACTGGATCACCCGCGCCGAGGTGGCCAAGGAGGGCGGCACCGTCACCCACGTGGTCTGCGACGACACCGCCACCCTCCTGTACCTCGCGGACCAGGCCTGCCTCACCCTGCACCGCTGGCTGTCGCGCACCGACCGCGCCGGCGGCCCGGACCACCCCGACCGCCTGGTCTTCGACCTCGATCCCCCCGGCGACGACTTCCCGCTCGTCCGCGAGGCCGCGCACCGGCTGCGCGAGCTGCTGGACGACCTGGGCCTGCCCGCGGCGCCGATGACCACCGGCTCGCGGGGACTGCACCTCGTCGTCCCGCTCGACGGCCGTCACGACTTCGACGAGGTACGCCGATTCGCCCACGAGGTCGCCGAGTCGGCCGCGGCACGGGATCCGGACCGGCTCACCACCGCCGCCCGCAGACAGGACCGCGGCGACCGCCTGTACCTCGACGTGCAGCGCAACGGGTACGCCCAGACCGCCGTCGCCCCGTACACCGTCCGCGCCCGGCCCGGCGCGCCCGTCGCGGTGCCGCTGACCTGGGAACAGGTGGACGACCCGGGCGTCGACGCCCGCCGCTGGACCCTCGCCGACGCCCTGGAGCAGGCGCGCACGGACCCCTGGGCCGGTCTGAGCGGCCGAGGACGCTCCCTGAACCGTGCCCGAAACCGCCTCGCACAACTGCGTGGCTGACGCACGTACCGGTTGTGACCAGGCACGACGGGGCTCCGGCAGCATGCATTGGCTCCTGAAGGTTTGGCCCTGGATGTGAGGGCCACACGCAGGGAGAGGTGGCCATGTCGAACACAAAGAACACATCCGAAGCACAGAACTCGCGGGAGCCACACCACTCCCGCGAATCCCAGGAAGCAGACGACAACACAGGCGGGACCGCGGCGGACGACCACCGTCCGAGCCCCATGGAGGTGCTGCGCCAGGCGCGCGCCCAGCTCACCGAACTCACCGGCCTCACACCGGAGTCGGTGTCCTCGTTCGAGCAGACGGCGGACGGCTGGTCGCTGGAGGTCGAGGTCCTCGAGATGGAGAGGGTGCCCGACACGATGAGCCTCATGGCGAGCTACCAGGTCGACCTCGACCGGGACGGCCAGCTGAGCGGCTACCGGCGCGTCCGCCGATACGAACGCGGAAGGGCCGACGCGCGCGGTGGCCGCTAGGACACCGCCCCGCGGCCCCCGCCGCACAGACAGCGCAC
This sequence comes from Streptomyces sp. NPDC006193, assembly GCF_040613915.1. NCBI lineage: Bacteria > Bacillati > Actinomycetota > Actinomycetes > Kitasatosporales > Streptomycetaceae > Streptomyces > Streptomyces sp. NPDC006193. Next base: position 10,090 of record NZ_JBEXTB010000001.1, on the reverse strand, counting down.
CGACAACGCACGAGGAGGAATCGCCGGCATGACAGTAGTTCCGGCACAGCAGACCGGAGGCGGAGGCGGCAGCAGCGGCCTCTACGACGTACTCGAGCTGGTCCTGGACAGGGGACTCGTGATCGACGCGTTCGTGCGCGTCTCTCTGGTCGGCATCGAGATCCTGAAGATCGACGTCCGGGTCGTGGTGGCCAGCGTCGACACCTATCTGCGCTTCGCCGAGGCGTGCAACCGCCTCGACCTGGAATCCGGTCCGCGCAAGAGCCCGGGGCTGCCCGACATCGTCGGCGAGATCACCGAGTCCGGCGCCCGCGGCAAGTCCAAGGGGGCGCTGTCCGGCGCCGCGCAGACCATATCCGACGCCTTCAACCAGGCCCGCAAGGAAGGGGAGGGCGAGTCCCGGCCGCGCGCCCGCAAGGCCCCGGCGCGCCGGAAGGAGGAGCAGGAGTGAGCACCTACGTCTACGGCATCACCGCCCGGTCGCACGCGGCGCTGCCGGAGGGCATGACCGGCGTGGGCGAGCCGCCCCGGCCGGTCCGCGTCCTCCCGGCCGGCGACCTGGTCGCCGTGGTCAGTGACGCCCCGGAGGACCTGCGCCCCAAGCGCAGGGACCTGCTCGCGCACCAGAACGTGCTCGCCGAGGCGGGCGCGGCCGGCTGCGTGCTGCCGATGCGCTTCGGCAGCGTCGCCACCGACGACGACGCCGTCGTCCAGGTGCTCACCGAGCGGGCCGAGCACTACCAGGAGCGGCTGCGGGAGCTGGACGGCAAGGTCGAGTACAACGTCAAGGCCACCCACGTCGAGGAGGCCGTCCTGCACCTGGTGATGGCCGAGAACGCGGAGATCCGCTCGCTCGCCGAAGCCAACCGCAAGGCGGGCGGCGGCAGTTACGACGACAAGATCCGCCTCGGCGAGATGGTCGCCGCCGCCGTCAAGGCCAAGGAGGGCGAGGACGCGGCCGAGGTCCGCAACCTGCTGGCGCCGGCCGCCGACGCGGTCAGCGTGGGCCCCGAGTCCACCGGCTGGCTGGTCAACGTCTCGTTCCTGGTCCCGCGGGCCTCGGCGGAGGACTTCCTGGCCACCGTCGAGCAGGTCCGCAAGAGCCACGCACACCTGGATCTGCGGATCCACGGTCCGCTGCCGCCGTACAGCTTCGTCGAGCCCGGCCCCGCCGAGCCCGCCGGCAGCACGGCCGGCGCGGACGCCGGCGCGCAGTAGCGCTCCCGGCCCGAACGGAAAGGAGAACACCGTGGGGCTGATCGGCGAAGTGCTGATGCTGCCGTTCGCTCCCGTGCGCGGCAGCGCCTGGGCCATCAGGCAGGTGCTCCGTGAGGCGGAGCGGATCTACTACGACCCCGCCACCGTACGGGCCGAACTCGCCCGCCTCGAGGAGCAGCTCGAGGCGGGCGAGATAACCGACGAGGAGTTCGACCGGCGCGAGGACGAACTGCTCGACCGGCTGGAGGCCGCTCAGCGCGGCGACACCACAGGCAACGGGACGTGACGATGAACAGAACGGCACTGGGCCTCGCCGTAGGGGCCGGATACATGCTCGGACGCACGAAGAAGCTGAAACTGGCCCTCGCGGTCGGCTCCTTCGTGGCCGGGAAGAAGATGAACCTCGGCCCGCGGGCGCTCGCGGACCAGCTGAGCCGGCAGCTGCGGGACAACCCGCAGTTCAAGGAGATCGGCGACCAGCTCCGCGGGGACCTGCGCGGCGTCGGGAAGGCCGCCACCGGTGCGATGGTCGAGCGGCAGATCAGCTCGCTCGCCGACCGGCTGCACGGCCGCACCGCACAGGTGCGCGACCAGTTGTCCGGCGTGGTCCCGGGGGACTCCGGCGAGGAGCGGGAGGACGCCGGGGGCGCGGAGGACACCCGGGAGGGGTCCGCGGAGGAGACCCCCGAGCCGGAGGAGGACGACCACGACGGCGACCGGGACCGTGACACCGGCCGCGAGGGCCGCGGGGACGGATCCCGGGGCGCACAGCGGGCCGCGAAGCCGCCGGTGAAGAAGGCCCCCGCCAAGAAGGCGGCGGCCAAGAAGACGGCTCCCGCGAAGAAGACCGCGGCCAAGAAGACGACCGCGGCCGGCAAGACGGCTGGCAAGAAGACCGCCGGGGCGGGGGACGCCGCACGGCGTGCCGCCCCCCGGCGGTCGAAGGGCGGCGACGACCGATGACCGACACCCTGGGATCCGCCACCTCCGCGGCAGGCAAGGCGACGGACAAGGCCAAGAACAACCCGCTCGCCGGTCTCGCCCAGAGCGAGGCCGCCGACCGGCTGAAGGAGGAGGTCCAGGAGTACCTGGCGGCACAGGCGCAGCGTGCGCTGGTGGGCCTCGGCCGCAAACTCGGCGAGACCACCGTCAAGCTCAACGACATCGCCGAGGGCAAGAGCCCGGGCTTCGCCAAGATGGCGCTCGAGGGCGGGCGCAAGCTCGCCGAGGGCAAGGGCCCGCTGCGCTCGGCGCTCGAGGTGGGCGGCTCGCGCGTCAAGGAGAACGTCATGGACGCCGTCAAGAACCTGGGGGGCGGCAAGGGCAAGAAGAAGCGCGGCGCGGGCAAGAAGCCCACCGTCATCATGGAGTCCATCGACGTCGGCGTGCCGCTGCGCACCGCCTACGACCAGTGGACCCAGTACCAGGACTTCAGCACCTTCGCGCACGGCGTCAAGAGCGCCAGCCGGGCCGACGACACCCACTCCGACTGGCAGGCGAAGGTCTTCTGGTCCACCCGTAGCTGGAAGGCGCAGACGACCGAGCAGATCCCCGACTACCGCATCCAGTGGTCGTCGGAGGGAGCCAAGGGCACCACCAAGGGCGTCGTCTCCTTCCACCGGCTGGAGGAGAACCTCACCCGGGTGCTGCTGGTCATGGAGTACTACCCGACCGGCCTGTTCGAGAAGACCGGCAACATCTGGCGCGCCCAGGGCCGCCGGGCCAGGCTGGACCTGAAGAACTTCGCCCGCTTCATCACCCTCAAGGGAGAGGCGGAGGACGGCTGGCGCGGCGAGATCCGCGACGGCGAGGTGGTCCGCAGCCACGAGGACGCCGTCGAGGAGGAGGAGCGCGAGCAGCAGGCCGAGGGCCGGGCGCCCGAGGAGGAGCAGGGCGACGAGGAGGAGAACGAGGAGAACGAGGAGAACGAGGAGAACGGGGAGAACGGGGAGGACACCGAGGCGCGGGACCAGGAGGGCGCCGAGGAGGAGGGCGAGGAGGAGGGCGAGGAGCCCGAGGAGGACCAGGAGGCCTACGAGGACGAGGCCGGCGAAGAGGGCGCGTACGAGGACGAGGCCGACGAGGAAGGCGCGTACGAGGACGAGGCCGAGGAAGAGGGCCCGTACGAGGACGAGGCCGAGGAAGAAGGCGCGTACGAGGACGAGGCCGAAGAGGGCGAAGAGGCCGAGGAGGGCGACGAGGCCGAGGACACCGGCGAGTACGAGGAGGACGAGGAGCCCGAGTACGCCGAGCGCGGGAGCCGTCGATGACGACGGCCAGCCGCTTTCCCGAGCCCTACGGTCAGGGCTCGGGGGCCAACCTCGCCGACATCCTCGAGCGCGTGCTCGACAAGGGTGTCGTGATCGCGGGCGACATCAGGATCAATCTGCTCGACATCGAACTGCTCACCATCAAGCTGCGGCTCATCGTCGCCTCGGTGGACAAGGCCAAGGAGATGGGCATCGACTGGTGGGAGAGCGACCCGGCCCTCTCGTCCCGCGCCCGTCGGGACGAGCTGACCCGGGAGAACGCGGAACTGAGAGAACGGCTCGCCCGGCTGGAGGAACTGGAGCCGGGCCGCGCCCGCGCCCCGAGGGAGGCACCATGACCGGACTGCGGTACGTCTACGCCGTCTGCCGCCCCTTCGAACTGCCGCTGCAGGTCCAGCTCACCGGCATCGGCGGCGCCCCGCCGGCACTGCTGCACCACCACGGGCTCGTCGCGGTCGTCAGCACGGTCCCCGAGGCCGACTTCTCCGAGGAGGCGCTGAAGGCCCACCTGGAGGACCTGGACTGGCTGGCCGCGACCGCCCGCGCCCACCAGGGCGTGATCGACGCGCTCACCACGGTCACCACTCCGCTGCCGCTGCGGCTCGCGACCGTCTTCCGGGACGACAGCGCCGTCCGCACCATGATCGAGGCGCGCGAGGACGACTTCCGGCGCCTGCTGGACCGCCTGGCGGGCCGCGTCGAATGGGGCGTGAAGGTGTACCTGGAGCCCGAGCCGGCCGAGCCCGTCCCCGCCGCCGCGGCGAAGCCCGCCAGCGGGCGGGACTACCTGCGCCGCCGGCGCGAGCGCAGCCACGCGCAGGAGGAGCGGTGGCAGCGCGCCGAGGCGTTCTCGCGGTCCCTGCACGAGCGCCTCGCGGCACGTGCCGAGGACGTCCGGCTGCACCCCCCGCAGAATCCCACGCTGTCCGGCGCGGCCGGGCAGAACGTGCTGAACGCGGCCTATCTGGTGCCCCGCAGGCAGTCCGAGGAGTTCGTGGAACTGGTGGACCGCACGAAGGACGAGGCGCCCGGCATCCGCGTGGAGCTCACCGGCCCCTGGGCCGCCTACTCCTTCACGGGCGAGACGGAGGACACCGCGGAGGCGAGGGGCACCGTGGAGAACGCGGGGGAGGGCCGGTGACCGTCGTCGAACGCCGCGAGGTCGCCCTGGTGGACCTCCTGGACCGGCTGCTGGCCGGCGGGGTCGTCATCACCGGCGACATCACGCTGCGCATCGCGGACGTCGATCTCGTCCGCATCGACCTGAACGCGCTGATCAGCTCGGTGAACCAGCAGGTCCCGTCGCCCTTCGAGGAGCTGCTATGACCGCGCGCCCGCAGCGCAAACGGCTCGACCTGGAGCCCGACACCGTCGAACGCGACCTGGTGAAACTCGTGCTCACCGTGGTCGAGCTGCTGCGCCAGCTCATGGAGCGGCAGGCCGTGCGGCGCTTCGACACCGGGGAGCTGACCGAGGAGCAGGAGGAGCGGATCGGGCTCACCCTGATGCTCCTGGAGGAGCGGATGGCCGAGCTGCGGGAGCGGTACGGCCTGCGGCCCGAGGACCTGAACCTCGACCTCGGTCCCCTGGGACCGCTGCTCCCGCGCGACTGACCTCGGCCCCCGGCCGCGGACCTCGGCCGCGCCCCGGACGCCCCACCCGACGCTGGTGGGGCGCCGCCGGTTGCGGGGGCGTGCAGTCCGTGCGGGCCGCTGGGGGCCGGAGGCGCCCGTGGGCGGGGCGGGTCAGGGTTCCTTCCGGCAGAGGATCTCTCCGTGCATGACCGCGAACCAGCCGTCCTCCCGCCCGCCCCATTCCCGCCAGGCCCCGGACACCGCCCGCAGCCTCTCCTGTGTCGCATGGCCCCCTCGTACGGCCAGGTCGGCGTAGGCGGAGGCGAGGGTGCGGTCCGCCCACAGGCCGCTCCACCAGGCCCGCTCCTCGGGCTCGGCGAACGTCCAGGTGCTGGAGGTGGCCGTGACGTCCCGCAGGCCGGCGGCCAGCGCCCACGCCTTCAGGCGGCGCCCGGCGTCGGGTTCGCCGCCGTTGGCGCGGGCCACCCGCTCGTACAGGTCCAGCCAGTCGTCCAGGCCGGGCAGCGCCGGATACCAGGTCATCGCCGCGTAGTCGGCGTCCCGCACGGCGATCAGCCCGCCGGGCCTGGTCACCCGGCGCATCTCCCGCAGCGCCTGCACCGGGTCGCCCACGTGCTGGAGCACCTGGTGGGCGTGGACCACGCAGAAGGCGCCGTCCGGGTACTCCAGGGCGTGGACGTCGGCCACCGCGAAGTCGACGTTGTCCAGACCGCGCGCCGCGGCGGTGGCCCGGGCCCGCTCCAGGACGCCCGGCGCGTGGTCGACCCCGGTGACATGGCCGTCCGGGACCAGTTCCGCCAGGTCGGCGGTGATGGTGCCGGGGCCGCAGCCGATGTCGAGGATCCTCATGCCGGGCTCCAGCGAGCCGAGCAGGTAGGCCGCGGAGTTGGCGGCGGTCCGCCAGGTGTGCGAACGCAGCACCGACTCGTGGTGCCCGTGCGTGTAGACGGCGGTCTCCTGCGCTCTCGGCATGACGGTACCCCTTCGCCCCTCGTCGGCCGGCGGCCCGGACGGACCCGTCCGCCGATACGCCCACCGTACGCCCGGCGGCCGGATGATGAGACCTGTGTATCGGCATGCGGACTAAGGAAGCATCAGTGAGGCGCGGGGCGGTCGGCGCGGCGTGGCGCGGTCAGCCCGCCGTGCCGAGCGGGCGGTACACCGTCAGGGCCTCCGGCAGCTTCTCCAGCGTCACCTCGTCCGACACCGTCGTGATCTCACCGTCGTACGCCAGCGGGGTGCCGGGGGTGACCCCGGTCAGCCGCAACCGGTTCACCTGCACCGCGGCGTGCGCGGGGGAGCGGGTCAGCGGGCCCGCGGCGGCCGCCGCCAGCAGCCGCAGCGCGGGCCGGCGGCTGCCGTGCACCACCCGCACGTCCAGCAGCCCGTCCGCCAGATCGGTGCGGCGGCCCGGTGCGAGCCCCATCCGGTGGTAGACGCCGTTGCCCACGAACAGCAGCCACAGCGGACGCCGTTCCCCGCTGACCTCGACCTCCAGCGGATGCCGGTCGGCCCGCAGCACGCGCAGCGCCCCGAGCACCCCGGCCGGCCAGCCGCCGATCCGGTGCGACCAGCGGTCCCGTTCGCGCACCAGCTCCGGGTAGACGCCCATGCTCAGCGTGTTGAGGAACAGCCCCTCCCGGTCCCCGGTGACGAACCGGCCGGCGTCCACCCGCACCGCCTCCCCGTGCCGGACCGCCCGGGCCAGCTGCCGTTCGTCCTCCACGCCCAGGTCGTAGGCGAAGTGGTTGAGCGTGCCGCCGGGCAGCACCGCCAGCGGCAGACCGTGCCGCAGGGCGACCGTGGCCGCCGCGTTCACCGTGCCGTCGCCGCCGCACACGCCGAGCACCCGGGCCCGGGCCGCCGCCTTCTCCAGCTCGTCCCGGACGTCCTCCGGTTCGCACTCGACGATCTCCGCCTCCGGCAGCGCGTCGTGCAGCGCACGCACCCGGTCCGCCGTCCCCGACCCGCGGTTGGCGACCACGACCAGGCCGTCGCCCTCCGGCAGCGCCGGCGCCTGCGCACGCGGCCGGGCGGACGGGGACACCTGGGCGCGGGTGGGCACCAGGCGCCGCACCAGGAAGGCCGCGCCCGCGCCGAGCGCGGCCCCGGCCAGCACGTCGCTCGGGAAGTGCACCCCCGTGTACACCCGGGACGCCGCGACCGAGAAGGCCACCGGCGCCACGGCCGCGCCCCACGCCGGCGACTCCAGCGCCACCCCGGTCGCGAAGGCCGCGGCGGAGGCCGCGTGCCCGGACGGGAAGGACGTGGTGATCGGCTGCCGCTTCAGCTGCCGCGCCAGCGGCACCGGATCCAGCACCGGCCGGGCCCGGCGCACCGAGCGCTTGCCGAGGGTGTTGATCGCCAGCGAGGCCAGGCTGAGCGAGGCCAGGCCGCGCACCGCCGCCCGGCGGGCCCGGGGTGTGCGGCTCGCGGCCATCGCGGCGGCCGTCGCGAACCACAGCACACCGTGGTTCGCGCCACGGCTCAGACGGGGCAGCACCCGCTCGGCGCCCGGCCAGTGCCAGGCGGCCGCGGCCTCGAACAGCCGGGAGTCGACGGCGAGCACCGTGCGCAGGGGGCTGCGGGCAGCGGCCGCGGGCACGGTCAGGTCCAGGTCTGGGCTCATGGGGTGCGGTTACCCTGAAGCACCCGTTTCTTGTGTCCCCGTGCGCCGGACGCCCGCATCCGCGATCCGCGTGTGGACCGCCGCCCGCGCCGTCGCCGTCGACGCCGGCTCCGCCGCGGCCCGCCCCCTGGAGAACACCGGCGTGGTCGTCCAGGACCGGCGGGCGCGCCCCGGCACGGCGCCGGTCCCGTGCGCGCGGGATAAGCGTTTGCCCCCGGCCGGAGGCGGCCCGGAGAATGCCTGCCCATGGGACATCTGGAAGCCGCACATCTCGAGTACTGCCTGCCCGACGGGAGGGTGCTGCTCGGCGATGTGTCCTTCCGGGTCGGTGAAGGGGCCGTCGTCGCCCTCGTCGGCCCCAACGGCGCCGGGAAGACCACCCTGCTGCGGCTGATCTCCGGCGAGCTGAAACCGCACGGCGGCACCGTCGCCGTCAGCGGCGGCCTCGGCGTGATGCGCCAGTTCGTGGGCTCCGTACGGGACGACACGACCGTACGGGACCTGCTGGTGTCCGTCGCGCCGCCCCGCATCCGGGAGGCGGCCGGGGCCGTGGACGAGGCCGAGCACGCCCTCATGACCGTCGACGACGAGGCCGCCCAGCTGCGGTACGCGCAGGCGCTCTCCGACTGGGCCGAGGCCCGCGGCTACGAGGCCGAGACCCTGTGGGACATGTGCACCACCGCCGCGCTCGGCGTGCCGTACGAGCGGGCCCAGTGGCGGCAGGTCCGCACCCTCTCCGGCGGCGAGCAGAAACGGCTCGTGCTGGAGGCGCTGCTGCGCGGCCCGGACGAGGTGCTGCTGCTGGACGAGCCGGACAACTACCTCGACGTGCCCGGCAAGCGGTGGCTGGAGGAGCAGCTCGGGGAGACCCGCAAGACGGTCCTGTTCGTCTCCCACGACCGCGAGCTCCTCGCCCGCACCGCGCAGAAGATCGTCTCCGTGGAACCCGGCCCGGCCGGCGCCGAGGCCTGGGTGCACGGCGGCGGCTTCGCCACCTACCACGAGGCCCGCCGGGAACGCTTCGCCCGCTTCGAGGAGCTGCGCCGCCGCTGGGACGAGAAGCACGCCCAGCTGAAGAAACTGGTGGTGAACCTCCGGCAGGCCGCGGCCGTGAGCCACGAGATGGCCTCCCGCTACCAGGCCGCGCAGACCCGGCTGCGCAGGTTCGAGGAGGCGGGCCCGCCCCCCGAGCCGCCCCGCGAGCAGGAGATCACCATGCGCCTGAAGGGCGGCCGTACCGGTGTCCGGGCGCTCACCTGCAAGGGCCTCGGACTGACCGGTCTGATGCAGCCGTTCGACCTGGAGGTCTTCTACGGCGAGCGGGTCGCCGTCCTCGGCTCCAACGGCTCCGGCAAGTCCCACTTCCTCCGGCTGCTGGCCGGCGAGGACATCGCGCACACGGGGGAGTGGAAGCTGGGCGCTCGCGTCGTGCCCGGCCACTTCGCCCAGACGCACGCCCACCCCGAGCTCCAGGGCCGCACCCTGCTGGACATCCTGTGGAAGGAGCACGCCCAGGACCGGGGCGCGGCCATGTCCCGGCTGCGCCGCTACGAACTGACCCGGCAGGCCGAGCAGGCCTTCGACCGGCTCTCCGGCGGGCAGCAGGCCCGCTTCCAGATCCTGCTGCTGGAACTCGCGGGGGCCACCGCCCTGCTGCTGGACGAGCCGACCGACAACCTCGACCTGGAGTCCGCCGAGGCCCTCCAGGAGGGTCTCGAGGCGTTCGAGGGCACGGTGCTCGCGGTCACCCACGACCGCTGGTTCGCCCGCTCGTTCGACCGGTTCCTGGTCTTCGGCAGCGACGGCCGGGTCCGCGAGAGCCCGGAACCGGTCTGGGACGAACGCCGGGTGGAACGGGCCAGGTGACGGTCCGGGCCGGGCGCGTCCGGGCGGGTCCCGCGGGCCGGCGCCCGCGCGGGCCCGGGACGCCGCATGTCCGTGCAGGGGATTCGGCGACGCCGGGCTTCCTGGTGGGTACCCGGAACCCATGAACGCACAAGACGAGCGGGGCGGCACGATGACCGGAGTCGACCCCAGCCGACTGGACGACCAGCAGCTCATGAAGGAGCTGGAGACGATCCACCGCACGCGTCACGACACCCTCCTGTACGGCTCGAACGACGCGCTGCGGGCCCACAACGAGCGCATGGCGCAGCTGGAAGGCGAGTACCTGCGCCGCAACCCGCGCCGCCTGGTGAGCGCGGGACGCACCCGGGAGGGCGCCCGCGAACGCGGCAGCGGCGAGGCGGCCACCCCGGACACCTCCGGAACCTGACCCCGACCCGCCGAGGCGGGGGGGGGGCGCGCGGGGCGGGGGGCCCCCCCCGCCCCCCGGGGGCGGGCGGGGCGCCGCGGGCCCCCGCCCCCCCCCCCGGCGG